>CAZLOQ010000001.1:0-47939 GCA_964561125.1 uncultured Chitinophaga sp.
TGAGGGCATAGCCGAGCGTTTCGATGGCGAAAATGCCGGCCAGTTCTTCCAGGCGGCTGCGAATCCATTCGCGGCGATGGGAATAATCTTGCCCTGACCGGCGATCCTGCCCGCATAAATGATTGCGGCGAACGCAGCGACTGATGGTGTGGAACACCTGGACGTCGGTTTCGGAAAAGATTTCACGGCGATTGACACGTGGCATACCGGCCCCCTTTCAGCATAAAAAACCAGTCTAACAAGCCCCCAGTTAAAGTCAAGGTGCATGGCACCCTGACAGCGGAGATGGTGGAAATTGGGTGTCTTTTGAGTGGGTTTCGAGTCAGGGATTCCTGGGAAACTGTAGGGAATTTCGGGAATTTGACAGTGTGGGTGGTGGGATTGTGGCTGTTTGACGGAGAAGCGGGGCTGAATGTGACTTCCCTGGCTGAAAAACCGGGGAAAGACTGATTGCGGCTGTCCGCAAGGTCGAAGATTTTTGGAGCGAGGGGCATTCTCTGCGCCGTGCATAGTGTTGGGAAAACGTGGTCCATGCGTCTGCTCACACCGACGTCGATCACACATCCAGTTGAACCAGACACGGCATTTGGCGGAACTTATCAGATCGCAGTTTCAGGACACGATCAGTATGTGGCGCGGAAATAAGCGGGCACAGGGCATCCGGGGTTTTTTCGGATCTTTCTTTGCGAAGCCGTCACAGCGGCGTCAGCAAAGCCGGTCCCATGGGAGCTCAGAGCCACTGGAAGAGCGGCTGGTGCTGTCAAACTATGTACCCAACCATGTGCTTGTGGGGGTTGCCCCGGGCTACAGCAGCCCGGAGGCTGCACTGGACAGTCTCACAATGATGGTTCCCGGGACAGAGTCCCGGCCATTGGGAGACTACGGGGTATTCCTGATGAAACTGCCGGAAGGGCGCACAGTTGCTTCTGCGATCAGTCTGCTGCAGGGTCAGCCGGGGATTCGTTACGCGGAGCCGGACTTCATCGGTGAGTGGAGTGCTGTTCCGAACGACCCGACCTATCCCCTCATGTGGGGTATGCGAAACACGGGCCAGTCGGTTAACGGCGTGGCGGGGACTGCGGGTGCTGACATCAGTGCAGAGGCAGCGTGGGACCTGACGACGGGTTCCGGGAATGTAATTGTGGCGGTCTTCGACAGCGGCGTCGACTATCTGCATCCGGATCTTGTTGCCAACATGTGGGTCAACAGAGGAGAGATTGCGGGTAATGGGCGCGACGACGACGGTAACGGTTACGTTGACGACGTGAACGGCTACGACTTCGCCAGTCTGGATGCAGATCCGATGGACTTCATCGGTCATGGCACGCACGTGACGGGAACAGTAGGCGCCCGGGGCGACAACTCCGTTGGTACGGTCGGTGTCAACTGGAACGTTTCACTCATGGCCGTGAAGATAGGCAGCGACTTCGGCGGACCGAATGCTTCTGCTGCCATCGAGGGGTTGAACTACGCTGTCAGGATGGGTGCAGCGGTTTCCAATCACAGCTACGGGGTTCCCAGAACCCGTGCCATGGAAGATGCGATCATTGCGGCCCGGGCTTCCGGTCATATTGTTGTTGCTGCGGCGGGCAATTCGGCAGTTAACAACGACCTGAGTCCTGCCTACCCTGCCTCTTTTCCGCAGGACAACATTATTGCTGTGGCTGCATCGGACCAGAATGACAATCTGGCCGGTTTTTCCAACTTCGGCCTCACGAGTGTTGACATCGCTGCCCCCGGTGTGAATATCTGGAGCACTGCACCCCGTAACGGATCGCTCATTTTCGGCCCGAATTATGCATTCAGTTCAGGCACGTCGATGGCATCGCCCATGGTGGCTGGGGCAGTTGCGCTCCTTCGCAGTGTGGCACCAACCTCCAATTATCGATCGATCATTGATGCCATCTATCAGGGTGCAGACGCGCGTCCTTCGCTTTCGGGCCGTGTCGCTACGGGAGCTCGACTGAATGTCGCCAACGCTCTGCAGCAACTGCCACTTGCGTCGATCTCTGTCGATCGATCGACGATTGCCGAGAATGCCGGCAACAACGCTGCCGGGCTCACCATCCGCAAGACGATCGCTCCTGTCAATCAGCCTCTCACCGTCAACATCATTGTGGGCGATGCAACCGAGCTGGCTGTGGGCGGGCTGACGGGGACCTCCGTAACGATTCCCGCATTTCAGCGCCAGATTACGCTCCCGATCAACGCCATCGATGACACGCTCCTTGACGGCACTCAGCGTGTCTCGATCACGCTCCGCATCGGCGGTAATGATGTGGAGACGGTGACCATTGACGTCACAGACCATGAAACGCTCACGCTCACCGCCGACCCATCCACGGTCCTTGAAAATGCGGGTGCTGGTGTCGGCACGCTGACGATTTCCCGCAGCAATACAGACATCTTCCCGCCCAATCGCGTCGTTGCCGTTGGCAATGAGCTGATCTTTTATGACCGACAGGGTGTTGAGTCGGGAAGCAGGGTGGCTGTCCCGTGGCCGGCCGGAGTTCGCCCGACTGCGGATTCCGTGCGTGACGTGACGATCATGGAAGACGGGCGTATTGCGGTTTTCAACGGAGCAAACACGGTCTACGTCTCCATCTATAACATTGGTACCGGCAACTGGACGCACCAGCTGATTGCGGGAGCGACAGCTTCGACGACAGATACGGGCACCGGCGGGATCGCCACGTCCGGAAGCGTCATTTACATCAGCGACCTGCAGACCGGCTCCGGCGATCCCTATGGGATCGTGAGTTACGACACCAGTCGCACCGGCCCCGGTGCCATCAACCGGGTGGTGACCAAAGCCTTCGGAAATCGACTCTTCGGCAGTTCGTGGCCTCAGTCGAGCATATACGAACTTGATCCGTCGACGGGTGCAGTGCTGAGGACCATCACCAGCCCGGCAACGGGCAGCACGCGGGCGGGTATGGCCTTTGACGGCCAGTACATCTGGTACATCGTGGACAACAATAACACGCTGTACAAGGTGGACGCTGACACGGGGCTCACGGTGGACACATTCTTCACCGGGACGACGACGAATGGCAGCTATGAGGGCATTGCGTGGCTGAATGGTCTGATATATCTGCTGGATCCCTTCGTCACCAACGAGATTGTGGAATTCAACCCGGTGCTGCGTGCGGTCACCAGACGTCTGCCGGTTGGGCAGCTGAACCTGAGCCCGGGGCAGGGCGGTAATCTGAATCTGTCGGGTGGCCTGACTGCCAACCCTTCGCGGAACTCTCTGTTTGTCAGTTCCACATTCAACAACGAAGTTTACGAGATTGATCCCGTCTCCGGTTTGTTGCTGCGGAAGCCAAACGGCGATCCTCGCTTTTTCGTTGCGGGCATCCAGGCCGAGGGCATGGCCACTGTTGGAGACCGCCTTTACATCAGCGAGCCCTCGGGGAACAACAAGCGTATTTTCATTTACGATTTCGACGGGAATCTGCGGAGCTCAATTCCTTCGCCATTCTTCTTCTCGATGTTCGGCCTTGGCAGCGATGGTATTCCCGGTCTTGTTGATTCACCCTATCGCTGGCGTGATGTGACGGTGGGACTCGATGGTTTCCTTTACGCACTCGATGACGCCGCGGGAATCGTGGGCAAGTTTGATCCCTCCACAATTTCGACTCTGGCCTTCATCAGCGTCCCGACTGCAACTCAGGCAATCGCCGTCGATTCCACCGGAACCATCTACGGTGGCCTGGATGACGGCAGAATTGCTGCATTCGACCAGTCCGGAGTGCTTCAGCGGCAACTCAGCACCAGCGTCGGACTTATTTCCGACATTGAGGTCAATGTGACCGGCAGTTTGCTGGTGAGCGGTCGCGGCGGCAGCTTCGGCTACTCCACAGCGGCACTGACGGCTATCGATGTTTACAGTTCGGGAACGAGTTCCACGGCCTTTGTTTCCTTCGGGGAGCACATCACAAAGAACCGTGGAGAGCTGGTGATCCAACTGACAAATTCTGATCCCACTGAGCTGTCTATACCGTTGACGGTTGTGATTCCCGAGGGTGAGTCGTCGGTTACGCTGCCGTTTGATGCCGTGGACGACTTCATTCGCGATGGGGCTCAGATCGTTACGATTACCGCTTCAGCGACCGGTTATGTTCCGGACAGTGAAGACGTGGTAGTCGAAGACTATGAGGCCATCGAGGTCGATGTGATTCAGACAAGCATTGCAGAGAACGCCGGCGCCAACGCCTCTGCCGTGCGAATTCTTCGGACCGATGTGAATGGTCCCTTCACCTTCGTAACGCAGCAGAGCTTCAGCAATCCGCTCACTTATCAGCTTCGCGACCGGTCCACAACAGAATCTCCGATTGTTGTGCCGACTCAGATTTCCCGCCTCACGGATGTGAACGTCACGGTCAACTTCCGGCACGACTGGCTGGGTGACCTCGACGTCTTCCTGATCAGCCCCAAAGGAACTCGCGTCGAGCTGTTCACGGACATCAGCAGTAACGAACGTAACATGACGTCGACGGTGCTCGATGACGAGGCGGCGCTTGAAATTGTGCACGGGCGGGCTCCTTTTACGGGTTCCTTCATGCCGGAAGGCAGCCTGAGTGCCTTTGATGGCGAAGAGATCCAGGGGACATGGCGGCTGGAGGTCACCGATGACAATGTGAGTGAATTCGGATCGCTGCTCGGCTGGTCTCTGGATTTCACTACCGTTGGTCTCGCCCCTGCCACGATTACTCTTCGCAGCGTCGATCCCACGGAACTGTCTTTCGGCGGTGCAGCGACACTGCAGGTCGTGATTCCGGCGAACCAAAGCGAGGTGACGGTGTTTGTTGATGCCGTCGATGACAGTATTCTCGACGGCACTCAGGTGGCGCAGGTGGTCGCCGAAGACGTGAACGTCACGGGGATGCTCCTTGGTGGCGACCAGACGGATGTGACGGACGTGGAAAGTCTGCAGTTCACAGTGAATCGCTCAGTCATTTCTGAGTCTGACGGGGTAGCTGCAGTTACAGGGACACTGCGGCGGTTCAACACCGACCTCAGCCTGTTTTCTCTCGAACTGCAGACGTCTCGCAGTGATAAGCTGGACTTCACGGGCGCAACTGCAGGAACTCCTTTCCTGGTCGAGTTTGCTGCCGGGTCCGATACAGCGACCTTCACGCTGGATGCGATTGACAACGCGATCATCGACGGTGACGCGACTGTTACGATTACTGTTGTGGCACCACAGTATGGCGGAAACCTGACTCAGCAGGTGGTCGTGGAGGATCAGGAGCCCCGAATCAGGATCACCACATCCTCCGTCAATCCTAGAGAAGATTCCGGAAGCATTTCCATCACAGTTCAGCGGGATGCCGGTGCAGACCTCAGCGTGGACCTGAACGTGGATCTGACCACGGTTAATGGTACCACCGCGGCTTTGGTAGTACCTCCGGTCGTCACGATTCCGGCGGGTTTTGTGTCTGTCAGCATTCCGGTCACAGTGCTGGATGACGCACTGCTTGGTAATCGAACCGTGCGGATCACGGGCTCAGCAGCAGGCCTGATTGACGGCAGCCTGGACATCACGGTGCTGGATTATGAAACGGTCACCCTGACCGTCAATCGCAACTCCTTCCTCGAGAACGCCGGGCCGCGTGCTGCCGTGGGTACGGTCACTCGCAGCAATACCGATCGTTCTCAGCCGCTGGTTGTGAACCTTGCGTCTTCTGACCTGTCGGAACTCACCGTCCCGGCCTTTATCACGATTCCGGCCGGTCTGCCCTCCGTGTCTTTTGATATCGCGGCAGTCAATGATCCTGATCTGGACGGTGCACAGCTGGTCTCTGTATCCGCCTCCGCTGCGGCCTACTTCGGGACGAGCGTGCAGATTACGGTTCTTGATCATGAGCCCCCGGTGATTACTTCACCTGCACCGACAACTGCAAATCCCCGCGAGACGATTCGCTGGAATCCGCTTCCCGGTGCCCTGCGGTACGACCTGCAGTTGGCGAATCTGAGCCTGAAGATTCCGAACTTTATTTTCCGGTCCGGGCTCACCGAGACGTCGTTCACGCCGCCGGAGAACCTGGGCATTGGCATGTGGCGAGTCTGGGTGCGGGCCTATGACCAGTTTGAGGTGCCGGGCTTCTGGAGCGTTGCGAGGGACTTCCGCGTAGTCACCGCGCCGACGATTACGGCTCCGGTGACTGCTGGCAGCGTGGCCGCTGCAACTTTCCCGGATATTTCCTGGACAGCTGTTGCTGATGCGGTTCGTTACGAGATCTGGGTGAACAATGTGACCACCAATTCGACGCGTGTGATCTACCAGACGGACATCCGGTCCACCACTTACCGTGAACTGGCGAGCATGGGCTCGGGAACTTACAGAGCTTTCGTCCGTGCTGCCAACCTGGTGAATGAATTTGGAAACTGGAGTCTCGCGAAGGAATTCACTGTCCTGGGACAGCCCACGGTGACTCGACCTGAATTTACCAGCACCTTTGACACCACTCCGTTTTTTGAGTGGACAGCGGTGGTTGGAGCGAGGTATTACGACCTTTATGTCTCCAACCGCACAACAAGGGCCATCGTGCTGCGGGATCAGGCTGTCACCGGTACCTCTTACCAGACTACGATGGACTTTGCCCGAGGTGACTACACGGTCTGGGTGCGTGCGGTTGGCGAGAAGCTGGTCAGCATCTGGTCGCCTCCGAAGCATTTCTCGATCGGCAGTCCCCCGACACTGCTCAATCCAGTCGCAAACGGCGTGGTTTCCGCAAACCACACTTTCTCCTGGACTGCCGTCGGGGATGCCGACAAGTACGAGATCTGGGTTCAGCGTGATTCGGACAACGCGGTCTTTACCCGGAATGATATTTCCGGAACATCGTTCCGGTTCGGTCTGCCATTCGCTGCCGGAGCTTACCGTGTATGGCTGCGGGTGGTGAGTATCATTGGTGAACGGTCTGCGTGGAGTGCGGCGGTCCGTTTCAGTGTGGCTGCCAGTGACGCACCGGTTTCTGAAAACCCGATGGGTGAAGTCATCCTTGCTGCTCTCGATGCCCCGCTGCTGACTCCGGAATTTGCTGCATCCACCGACAGGAAGTCGAAGCGGGTCTCAGTGCCAGTCAGGCCGGATGCCGGTGTGGTGCGTGAACTGCCGGCGGATGCTGCTGTGACAGCCGATGCGGTCGTTCGCGATGTTGATACCGTGATGGAGACATGGAATACTGCTGACTGGTGGCTGGAATTGCCCGCTGCCAGTGTGGTTGCTGTGCCGACGGTAATCACGGACGGCACTCCGGCAGTGCCCGCTGAAGCCTGATCGTTCGTCCGGAATCCATGCTTCGACTCCTACAGACTCCGGTGCAGGCTCCAGCCTCCCGGAGTTTTTCTGTTTGCCCTGACGAGCCGGCCTGATGTCCTGGATTTTCACTGAACACCTGCAGTCGGATCTGATTGAAGTTACGGACGCAGAGGCGCACCACCTGCTGCATGTGCTGCGTATAAAACCTCAGCAGACGCTGGTGTTGTTTGATGGTGCCGGAAACGCAGCTGACGTCATTGTCGACTCGTCGACTCGCCGGAGTGTTTTCTGCCGAGTACTGCAGCGCAGAACGATTCCTCGAATTTCGGCACCATTGCTGAGCCTTGCCGTGTCACCTCCGAAGGGCGACCGGCTGCGATGGATGATCGAAAAGCTGACCGAACTGGGTGTGTCACAAATCACAATGCTTGGCTGCGAGCGTACGGTTGTCGAACCTGGTGAAACGCGGCTGGAAAAGCTTCGCGGTACGGCTGTTGCTGCCTGTAAACAGTCTCGGCAGGCGTGGCTTCCCGAGCTTCGAGCACTCACAGACTTCAGCAGGCTGCTGAGTCAGGCTCGCGAGCAGGGATGCCGCCTTGCAATCGCCCATCCTCCGGCGGAACCGGCGCCTGCAGGTCCGCTTCCGGCACCTGCGTTTCCTGCATCCAGCGCGGTTTCCGGGGAGACTGCAGATACCGGTCGACAACTCCTGCTGATCGGTCCGGAGGGGGGGTTCACGGAAAGCGAAGTGGCAGCAGCTGTGGCGACGGGGGCTCGGCTGCTGCACTGGCCGAAATCCATTCTGCGGACTGAGACAGCAGCGATTGTGTTCACTGCATTGCTGATGACATCGCAGCAAACCTGAACCGAGGTCTGTCTTCCGTTGTCCTGAGACTGTCTGCGATCTTCCGGCTTCGTTCACCTGCAGAGACATGTGTCATGGCATCGCTTGTTCAGCAGCTTTCTTCCCGCGGATTGCTCCGGCCGCCAGCCTTTCTGCCCGCAAACATGCTCTACGAGACCCGTATGGGTTCGACAGCCTACGGTGTTTCGAAGGATATTTCGGATGTCGATGTGTACGGCGTTGCGATGCCGCCCCGCGATCATCTGTTCCCTCATCTGGCGGGCGAGATTGCCGGTTTCGGCAAGCCACAGCGTCGATTTGAAATTTTTCAGGAGCACCATATCCGCGATCCGGATGCACATGCGGGGAAGGGCTGCGAATACGACTTGAACATCTACAGCCTGCCCCGCTACTTCACACTTTGCATGGAATGCAACCCGAATATGATTGATTCACTGTTTACAGCGCAGGAGTGCGTACTGCATCTGACACGAGTTGGCAGCCTGGTGCGTGAGCATCGCCGGTTGTTCCTTCACAAGGGACTCTGGACACGGTTCAAGGCTTACGGCTACGCCCAGCTGCACAAGATGCAGTCACGACAGCCGCAGGGGAAGCGGGCTGAGCTGCGGGAACAGTACGGCTTTGACGTGAAGTACGCGTATCACGTGGTCCGGCTGCTCTACGAATGCGAACAGCTGCTCCTTCACGGTGACATGGATCTCCGGCGGGATCGCGAACACCTCAAAGCCATCCGTCGCGGTGAAGTCACGGAAGCTGACATTCGCAGCTGGGCTGCTGACAAGGAGAAGCAGCTGGAGAATCTTTATCTGCAGAGCAGGCTGCCGGATCGGCCGGATGAAGCGGCTATCCGTCGACTGCTGCTGGAATGCATCGAGGAGCACTATGGCTGTCTCGATCAGGTCATCGCGCGGCCTGATCCCGCCACTGAAGCGCTCAGGGAGATCACGAGCATCGTCGATCGCTGGAGGGGCCTGACGGGACGAGGCGGGGAGGTGACTTCGGGATGCTCCGGAGAGGCTGCTTCTTCGTGATGCAGACCAGACACCGGGAGGAAACGGATCCAGCGCACTGCGGCTGATCGTGAGGTTGAATGGACAGGCTTTGACGGGCATGGTTCGAGTTCCGGAGGACTTATGGTTCGTGCATGGGATGAGTGGCGAGCGTGGGCTCTGGCCCCGCGACCGTCAGAGTTACTGCGAAAGCTGCATGACACAGGCCATTTGCGATCTTTCCCGGAGCTCGTGGCGCTCCCTGGGGTTCCGCAGGATCCGCGGTGGCATCCCGAGGGTGACGTGTGGATTCACACACTGCACATCTGTGACTGCGCGGCGACGATCGGTGACCGTGAAGAGCTTGAGGAATACGATCGCGTTGTGCTGCTGCTGGCAGCACTCTGCCATGACTTTGGAAAGCCATCCACGACGGTTTTTGATCAGGGTCGCTGGAAGGCTCCGGGGCATGCACAGGCGGGTGTTCCGCTGGCCGAGCAGTTTCTGAGGAGGCTGGAAGCGCCGGAAATCATGATTAGTGCGGTGCTGCCTCTGGTTGCCGAGCATCTCGCGCACGCTCAGCCGCAGCTCAGTCATTCTGCTCTCCGTCGTCTGCTGATACGGCTTCGGCCGGCCACGCTGCCGCAGCTGATCCGGCTGATTGAAGCGGACCTGAGTGGTCGTCCGCCACTGCCGGCGGGGCTGTCACCTGAACTCCGGCTGTTCGCTGATCGTGCTGCGGATGTGTTGCAGCAGGGAATGTGCGAAGCCGAGCCACTCGGTCCCCAGCCACTGCTCCTCGGACGTCATTTGATCGCTCTCGGGTATCAACCGGCTGTCTGGTTCAGGCAGGTGTTGCAGGCATGCTTCGAGGCGCAGGTGCAGGGTGCGTTTGTGGATGAAGCGGGTGGAGTCGCGTATCTGCAGAGGATTCTGGTGGCGGAAGGGCGAGTCCCGATGGAATTGCCCTGAAAGTACATTTCGTCTGCGGGTTTTGGGCTGAACGAGCTGAAACAGTACTCCGGAAAGGAACCTCCGCATGAAAACTCAGGCCCTGCATCAATTCCGCACGAAGCTCAGACAACAGATTCCCGTCTGTGGGTTGTGGGTCACACTGGAGGCCCCGTCAATCACGGAAATGGCCGTAGCACTTGGACTGGACTGGGTGGTAATTGATGCCGAGCACGGGCATCTGGACTGGCGGGAGATCGCGGAGCACGTGCGGGCGGCTGTGCGCAGCTCCACTGTGGTGCTTGTGCGTCTGCAGGAGCGAGACACGGCGACGACAAAGCGAGTGCTGGATATCGGCGCGGATGGAATAGTGATTCCCTGGATGGAAACCGCTGCACAGCTCCGGGAAGCCGTCCTCGACAGCCGTTATCCGCCGGAAGGTCGGCGGGGGATTGGCGGTGAACGGGCGACAGTGTGGGGGCAGTGTCTTGTGGAACACACGACCGAGGCCAACTCGCAGGTCCTTGTCGTCCCGCTGATTGAAAGCGTGGCTGCCATTCCGCACGTGTCTGAGATGTGTGGTGTGGATGGGGTGGACGTGTTCTTCTTTGGTCCGGCAGATTTCTCAGCTTCAGCCGGATTTCGTGGTCAGTGGGAGGGTCCTGGGGTTGCGGATCAGATTCTGCAGCTGAAGGACATCATTCGCAGTTCGGGGCGGCACTGCGGAGTGCTCGCGACCAGCCCTGAAAACCTGCTTGAGCGTTGCAGTCAGGGGTTTCTGATGCCCGGCTTTGGATCTGACGCCGGGCTGCTGGTCCGCACCCTGCGGCAGACACTCTCGCTGCTGGACCGGGACCTGCAGCCGGCCTGCAGTCTGGACCCGCGGGACGGGCGGCCTGTGACGGTACCTTTGCCGACGGTTCCTGAACGGCTGCGACCGGACCGTGACGCTGTGGTGATAGTACCTGCCGACGTATGCGGGATCGAGCTTGAGCCGGGAGTGGAGTTTCGTCCGCTGGCTGGCAACCGCGAAGGTGCGCGCGGGTTGACAACCGGCATTGTCATTCTGGCCGCGGAAGCCGGTTTGTCCCGCCATATGCATCCCTGCAGCGAATCGATCACGGTACTGGAGGGAGAGCTGGAGATGTCGGTGGAGGGACGAGTCTACCGGCTGCGACCGCTGGACAACATCACCATTCCGCGCTGGTTTCCACACGCGGCCCGAAATCCCGACACAGTGCGGCCGGTGCGGCTGCACATTGCTCTGGCCACGGCGGCACCCGAGCGCATTCCGGTGGCTTGTGAATTTCCGCAGGAACTCCTGTCGGACGTTTCACCGGGCGTTGCGGGTGCTGAGCGAGTTACGCGGTTTGCCACGGCTGCACGGCTGAGGGGGGTTGGCCCGGGTGCAGAGTTTGTTGACTATTTCAATGCGCGGCTGATGCCGGGTCTGGAAATGAGCGGTGGGTTTGCGAGATTTCGGCCAGGAGGGCGTCTGCCTGCCCATGTTCACGACTTTGATGAATCGATCTGCATCACAGCAGGGACCGCCGCCTGTTTTGTGGAAGGGCAGCGCCGGGTGCTGCAGAACTGCGCCACTGCGATGATTCCGCGGGGACGGGCCCATTTCTTCCGTAATGATTCCGCTGAGGAAATGGATATGATCTGGGTCTATGCCGGCCCTCTGCCGGAACGCATCGTGGTTGCTGAATCCTGCGCTGCAGAACTCTGACGGGACCGTGCCATTATGTTGACTGTGGGACTGACCGCTGATTTTTTTGATGACTCCGGACGGCCGAAGTTCAGCGACATGGGCCTGGATATTCTGGCCGGTAAAGTTTGCACGCGACGATTTTCCGAACATCGCCCGGAGATTACTCCGGACCAGCTGCGGGGCTGCATCGGAGCAATCGTGCTTACGCCCCGCGTGACGGCAGCATCCGTGGCGGATTCCAGTGAACTATTGGCAATTGGCCGATTCGGCGTCGGCTATGATTCCGTGGATGTCGCAGCCTGTACAGCGAATGACGTGCTGGTGACGATCACAGCGGGCGCTGTGGATCGGCCTGTCGCCGAAGCGACGATCGGCTGGATGATCGCTCTGTCACATCACATGCTTGCGAAGGATCGTCTGGTACGCACCGGAGACTGGCACGCACGCACGCGGTATATGGGTCGTGAGCTGCGTGATCGAACCGCCGGAGTGATTGGTTTTGGAGGTATCGGCCGCAGGTTGGTTTCGCTGTTGAAAGGATTCGGCATGCGGCAGCCACTGGTTTGTGACCCGTTTGCCTCACCGGAGGTGCTGGCGGAATACGGCGTTCGCGGTGTGAGTCTTGAGGAGTTGCTGCGGGAGGCGGATTTTGTATCGGTGCACTGTCCGCTGAACGAAAGTACTCGGGGCCTGCTGGGTGCTCGTGAGCTGTCCCTGATGAAACCGTCGGCCTTCCTGCTGAATACTGCTCGCGGGGGTATTGTGGATGAGGACGCGCTGTTTGACGCGTTGCAGTCTGAGCGGATAGCCGGAGCGGCTCTGGACTGCTTTGCGATTGAACCGGTCATGAGCCCACATCGATTCGGCCAGCTGGAAAACGTGCTGCTGGCGCCGCATTCGATAGCGTGGACGGAAGAGCTGTTCAGGGACATTGGCAGGATGGCCTGCAGCGGCATGCGGGATCTGGCCTGCGGGCGTCGTCCTGGCGGAGTGCTGAATCCGGAATTGTTTCAGCGTGAATCGTTCTGCAGGAAGTGGCGACAGGTGACGGGGTTGTCGGGAGCAGGCTTTGAGGCGGGTGCGGGCAAATGAGCGGGGAGACGGGGGAATGCTTTAAGTAGCGGCGAAGTCGTTTTGTGTGGTGACGACACCGATCTTCTGCTGTCGTCTGACTTCGGGCTGTGGTGGATGGTTTGATGCGATGTCTATCGAGCGAGTGCCTGTTTCATGGCTTCGCCCATCCCACCGGGGCTGTCGGAGACGATCACGCCGACTTCGCGGAGAGCTTTCATTTTTTCTGCGGCGGTACCACCACCGCCGGAGATGATAGCACCAGCGTGTCCCATGCGTTTTCCGGGGGGTGCGGTTTGTCCGGCGATGAATCCGGCGACGGGTTTGGTGACGTGGGTACGGATGTAGTCGGCAGCCTGAATCTCAGCGTTACCGCCGATTTCCCCGATGAGAAGGATGCCTTCGGTGCCGGGGTCATCCTGGAACATTTTGAGCAGTTCGATGTAGCTGGTGCCGTTAATTGGGTCACCGCCGATACCGACAGCGGTGCTTTGTCCGAGCCCGACGCGGCCGAGTTGCCATGCGGCTTCGTAGGTCAGGGTACCGCTTTTGCTGATAATGCCGATGGTGCCCGGTCGATGAATGTAGCCGGGCATGATACCAATTTTGGCGACTCCGGGCGTGATCACTCCGGGGCAGTTGGGGCCGATGAGGCGTGACCGGGATTTTTCGAGTCCGCGGCGAACGCGGAGCATATCCATGACGGGGATGCCTTCTGTGATGGCGATGATGAGATCGATTCCGGCATCGGCTGCTTCGAGAATGGCATCGGCGCAGAACGGTGGCGGTACGAAGACCATTGAGGTGTTTGCGCCGGTTTTTTCGCGGGCTTCGATGACGGAGTTGAAGACGGGGAAGCCATCGACGGTGGTACCACCCTTACCGGGAGTGACTCCGCCGACAAACACGTCGACACCGGGCTGGCATTCGGCGGCGTAGGCGCGGCACTGCTGGCTGTGAAAGAGCCCGGAATTTCCGGTGATGCCCTGAGTGATGACTTTGGTGGCCTTCGAAACGAGGATGCTCATCGGAGGAATTCGCGTGTAAGAGGGAGTGGAGGGGAGCGGGAGGCGAGTGGAAGCGTCGTGGGTGGCTGGGGTGGTCGTTTCAGGGGGTGAGCGACTGCACGACTTTTCGGGCGGCGTCTGTGAGATCTGTGGCGGCGATAATGGCTCGGCCGCTGGCCGCCAGCATTTCGCGGGCTTTCTCGACGTTGGTGCCTTCGAGTCGCACGACGAGCGGGACGTTGAAGCCGACTTTTTCGTAGGCATTGAGCAATGCTGAGACGATGATGTCGCAGCGCATGATGCCACCGAAGATATTGACGAGTACAGCGCGGACGTTTTTGTCGGCGAGGATAATGCGGAAGGCTTCGGTCACCTGATCTTCGCTGGCTCCGCCGCCGACATCGAGGAAGTTGGCGGGTTCGCCACCATGGAGTTTGATAAGGTCCATGGTGCTCATGGCGAGCCCGGCACCGTTGACGAGGCAGCCGATGTTACCGTTGAGTTTGACGTAGCTGAGTCCGGTATCGGCGGCGCGAACTTCGGCGGGGTCTTCTTCGCTGAGATCCCGAAGTTCGACCACGTCACGGTGGCGAAAGAGTGCATTGTCATCGAAGGTGACTTTGGCATCGAGTGCGATGAGTTGACCGTCTTTGGTGATGACGAGCGGGTTGATTTCGGTCATGCTGCAGTCGTACTGCACGAAGAATCGGCAGATCTGAGGCAGGAATTTTTCGGCACTGCGGACGGCAGCGGCGTCAAAACCGAGAGCATAGGCCAGTTTGCGGGCCTGATACGGGTAGAGTCCGGCCACGGCGTCGAAGGGTTCGGTGAGAATTTTTTCCGGGGAATGCCTGGCGACTTCTTCGATTTCCATGCCGCCTTCGGATGACATAATGAGGACGGGGCCGCCGACTTCGCGGTCGACGACGATTCCGAGGTACAATTCGCGGGCGATCTGCAGGCCCTGTTCGACGAACAGCGTGTTCACCTGTTTGCCTTCGGGACCGGTCTGAATGGTGACAAGGGTGCTGCCGAGCATTCGCTGGGCATTCTGGCGGGCTTCTTCGGCGGAGCGAACAAGGACGACACCGCGCTGTTCGGGATACTCTTTGAAGGTTCCCTTACCTCGACCACCTGCATGAATCTGGGATTTGACGACGGCGAGGGTTCCGCCAAGTGTCTGAAAGGCGGCAGCGGCTTCATCGGGTGTTCTGGCGACAATGCCCTGGGGCACGGCGACACCGGCGGCACGGAAAAGTTGCTTGCCCTGATATTCGTGAATTTTCATGACCACCCATCACTTCTGACGCAGGTTGGGAGCACATTGGGGCTGCTTTGAGACGACGGGCCGGCGCCACGAGCGGAGCGAACCGGTTTGAGCGGCGGCAGTCATCGAGTGAGAAATATACAGGCGGCAGAGACGGTGTTCGAGCATCCGCGGATTTTCCGCGGATTTTTCGGGATGAATTCCGGGGAATCGGAGGGCGGGGCTGAGGTTGAGTTTGTTCAGGGCGGAGTTCGGCTGTTGCCTGTGCTGCGTGGCGCGAGTCCGATGCTGAAAAAGATGGTTCGGAGCAGTTGATCGCGATTGCGGGCAAACTCAGCAAACTTCACCACCAGTCGCCGTTCGGGGGTGTCGGCGGTATCTGCTCGCGTGAGGAGTTGCAGTCGGGCTCGCCCGAGAGCCGGCGGCAATGTCATCAGCTCGCGCTGCTGGTTCTGTGTGAGCGAGGAGAATTCGTCAAGGAGTTGACTGTCGCTGAGCGGATAGTTGCGGAGCAGTTGCTGGCCGAGTTCTTCGGCGGCTTCACTGAGTACGGGATAAATGATGCGAACGAGCCAGCTGACTTCCCAAGGCCGGTTTTTCACTCCCTGCCACGATTCACGGAATGCATTCCGCCAGGCGGTATCGCGGGGCTCATTGAGCAGCCAGTTGCGAGCTGTGCGGATTCCCTCGTCAACTCCTTTGAGCTGTGCCGGATTCTCTCGGGCGGCGTTCACGCGTTCGAAGATCCACAGTGTCAGGCAGAGTGCACGAAGGGAGTCGGTGTGGAATTCGGCCAATTCCTGCCGGAGCGAATCCGGACGCTGCGATTCAGGCACGATGACGCTGGCAAGCTGCCAGAATTCGGAGGCGGAAATGCGGAGGGGAGGCAGACGCCGTGCGGAGGCGTCGGAGAAGCGGATTTCCATGGTTGCGGCGGAGTTGGGGACGGTGGTGCTCCAGTGACGTCGAACGAAATCGATTCGACCTGCGACATCCAGCTGCTGATACTGATTTCGTTCTGTTCGCGGAAGTTCCTGCTGCCATTCGCTGTACCGCCGGATGACGCGGGCCAGCTGCGGGTCCTGACGGGAGGCTGAATGGATAGCTCTGACTTCCCGCTGACGCTCGGCTGACTGTGACTTGAGGTCCTGATAGCTGAGCCGCACAAGATGCCGTTGCTCTTCGGGCAGTTCCTGATACTGCGCAGCGCGTTCATCAAGCAGTTGTCGACCTGCATCGGGCCGCGAGAGGAAGAGCAGGGCTGAGGTGGATCCGACCACGGCACCGGTGATGAGCCATGCGGCCGGATACCGCGAGCAGGTCTTCATGGCTGTTCTCCTGCGGCTGCAGCCAGCTCCTGCAGAAATGCTTCATTCGGGATGGACCGGAGGAGTGGATATTGTCGGAGCATTTCCAGCTGCTGGAGAATTTCGACGTCCTCGGGGCGGGAATTTCGCAGTCCGTTATTCCGGGACAGAGAGAGACCTGCAGCAGTGGCAGCAAAACCCAGAGCGAGCCCGGCGGTGAGCGACAGCAGGCGGGCGCGGGAGAAGAGGGTGCTGAAGACGGACTGTGCACCTGAGTTATGGGAGCTGGTTGCGGGAAGAGCGTGGACAGTGGCGAGAGTTTTGCTGACAAACTCGGCGCTGGCAGACACGTCTTCGAGCAGACCGAGCATTTGCCAGGTGCGATCGAGCGACTCAGCCTGCTGTCGCAGTGGCGGGTCCGTCGACAGTTTCTGTTCGATCTGCTCAGATGCCTCTTCCGGCAGTTCACCATCGAGGTAGGCGACGAGCTGAGTGAGCTGCGGATCAATGGCCGCATCATCGTCGGACGGCTGTTGATCAGCAGGATTGTTCATCACCTGACTTCCTGAGCTAGAGAAAACGTTCAAGGGATTCGCGAAGTTTAACGCGGGCTCGTGACAGCAGCGACTTCACAGCGATTGTTCCCAATCCCATGATTTCCCCGATCTCTTCGTAGCTCATGTCTTCGAACTTGTGCAGCACTACCGCGGTTTTCTGGCGTTCGCTGAGTTCATCGACGGCCATGCGAACCACGTCGCGAACTTCTCTGGATTCCAGCTGGCGAGTGGGCATGAGTCCTGAGCGTTCAGCGATTCCGGAGGCATTCGGCTGAAGTTCATGAGCTGCCGAGTCAGCGGAGGAAGCCAGCGGGATTTCCCGGCGTCGTCCCGAACTTCGCTTCAGGTTGCTGGCGAGGTTGTGCGCGATCCGAAACAGCCAGGTGGAAAACTTTGCCGTTGGTTCGTAGCGGTCGCGGGAGCGGTAAATCCGCAGGAAGGTTTCCTGGGCCATGTCTTCAGCCGCGGGACGATCATGCAGCAGGTGGAAGAAGAAGCCCACCAGCCGATCCTGGTATCGCAGCATCAAATCCTCGAACGCGGCATTATCGCCCGTCGAAACCCGCAGCATCAGCTGCACATCGGGATCGGCGAGATACTGATTCCGTAGAGACTGGGAGACCAATCTGAGGCTCCGGTGTGAAACGCTGGGGCAGGCTGCGTAAATGTAAAGAGAATGCAGCAGATCAGACAAGTGTGCAGGCCGGGAGGCACCGATGGGAACAAGTTGCCGGAGTGCCCGTTCGTACCGTGACAATTCGAGGGAAAAGGCAATTTCTTCAGGAAAATCGGGGAATTTCGCTGCCGCGGTCAGCTCGCAAATGCGTGCTTACCCGCGAAATCCGCCCTCCCGCATTTTTTGGGGTTATTTTTGGGGGAACCGGGCCCGTGGCCACAGCGATTGACAAGCGGTTGGAGTTTCCCTCGATTTCTGCTACTCTTAGCCGTGTCCGACAGGAATCGTCCGCGGCAGAATATTCACGTCAGTTCAGGGCTTTCTACGTGACCATCTTCCAGAAAATCATCGATCGCAAAATTCCTGCCAGCATCGTCCATGAAGACGAGCACTGCATTGCGTTTCATGACGTCAACCCCCAGTCCCCGGTCCATGTGCTGCTCATTCCCCGCAAACCGCTCGTGTCCCTCAACGATCTCACCGACAGCGATGCTCAACTCGCCGGACACCTCCTGCGAATGGTTCCCCGGGTCGCTGCGATGCTTGGACTGACCGAGGGCTATCGGACCGTAATCAACACCGGCGACCACGGTGGACAGAGCGTTTTTCATCTGCATATCCACATTCTCGGTGGTCGCCGTCTTGGCTGGCCGCCGGGCTGACCAATCCCGCCCGGATCACTCACAAATCCCGCCTTTCTCTACGGAGCGTTTATTATGCTGTTTTCCCAACGTGTCATCGGCGCCCTTCTGTTCCTGCTTGCATGTCATCTTTCCGCGGGCACGACCGCTGCCGACGACGGTACTGACACTCCGGGTATCGCCATGGCGTCTGCCGCGGCCAGACTTCACGCAACACTCCCGGCCGATCAGCAGAAAAAGCTCCACTACGAATTCAGCGACCCCGAACGACTCAACTGGCACTTCATTCCAAAGGAACGCAACGGGATTGTCCTGCGCGACATTGATGGCACGGCTCGCGCCGCTGCTGAAGAACTGGTTAAAGCCGGCCTTTCCGCAGCGGGTTACGCAAAAACTCTTCAGCTGCGCAGTCTGGAAGAAGTACTTTACCTGTTCGAGGGTGGCGAAGAAGACTATCGCCGTGAACGTCGCCACACCCACAAATATCATGTCACAGTCTTCGGCAGCCCCGCCCCCACAGGTACCTGGGGATGGCGTTTTGAGGGGCACCACCTGTCGCTGAACTTTGTTATCCGCGATGGCGTTGTTATCAGCAGCACTCCGGAAATGATCGGTGCCAATCCGGCTCTGATCGATGCCGGTCCCGGACGCCGACTGCGGATTCTGTCCAGCCGTGAGGATCTCGCGCGAGGCATCCTTCAGGGCTGCACGGAAGCCGGGAAGAAACAGATGTGGATCTCCGACAAAGCCCCCGACGACATTCGCGGCGCGGCACTCCCGCAGGCTCCGGTCGAGCAGGCTGTGGGACTGCGGTTTGCTGACATGTCCCCCGACCAGCAAAAGCTCTTCCGTCAGTTGCTTGGTGAATACCTCTCAGCCATGCCAGCCCAGGTCGTCCGCGATCGCCTGCAGGCCATCGAAAAGGCGGGAATGGATGACATTCGCATGGGCTGGTGGGGTGAGGCTGAACCCAACCGTCGCCACCACTATGTCATTCAGGGGAAAACCTTCATCATCGAATACAACAACACACAAAACGACGCCAATCACATTCACTGCATCTGGCGAAACCTGGAAGGTGACTTCGGTCTCCCTGCCCAAGGCTGAAACAGAAGCCGCAAAATTGAATCATCGGAACGTCCGGTGCGGCCGTGTTCCGATGATTCAGACGCCTGCTGCCCGGACTCATACCCCCGCGCCCCCGAACCATCGCCACTCCATCCGCAGATCGCAGATTCCCCAATGACTCAGGTGATCCACCGCTTCCAGCTCCCCAACGGTCTGCTGGTACTCTTCGAACCCATGCCCGACGTCCAGTCGGCCTCGCTCTCGCTCCTTCTTCCAGCCGGTGGTACACGTGATCTGCCGGGGCGGTGCGGCACCGCTTCAATTCTCAGCGAAATGTTCAACCGCGGTGCTGACGGACTTTCAGCCCGCGAATTCTGCGCCGCACTCGATAACCTCGGCCTGCAGCGAAGTATTCAGACCGGCAGCGCCCACATCACCTTTTCGGCCGCCACGACCGCCGATCGACTGCTCGCCTGCCTGCCATTAATTGCCCGCATGATCCGTCATCCCCATCTGGCTCATGAAGAATTCGAACCAGCCCGCGACCTTGTCGCGCAGGGGTTGCTTGCCATCGAAGACGAACCACGCCAGAAACTTGGAAAGATCCTCCGCGAATACTCGTATCCTGCACCTTGGGGAAAACCAGCGGAAGGCGAGCTTGAAGACCTCCAGCACATCACGCTCGACGATGTCCGCAAACACTTCCGCAGCTTCGTCACACCCGCCCACGCTGTCATCGGCATCGCCGGAAACCTTGAGCTCGCTGCCCTCGAGGACGCCATTCACCATGCGTTTGCCGACTGGAACGGTCCGCAGGTGCCCCCCATACAACCTCAGTCGCTCCCCAGGTCTCCGTTCCACCTGCCCCACGAGTCAGCACAAACTCACATCGGGCTGGCATGGGATACTGTCACGTACAAAGACGAGCACTACTATGAAGCCTGGGCTGCCGTGAGCCTGCTCAGTGGTGGCATGAGTTCCCGTCTGTTCACTGAAGTTCGGGAGAAACGCGGTCTGTGCTACGCGATCTCCGCGTCACTCAGTACCCTCAGAGACCAGGCGCGTGTCATGACTTACGCCGGCACCACAACTGAACGCGCCCAGGAAACGCTTGATGTGACCGTTGCCGAAATCCTGCGGCTTCAGGACAACATTACCGAAGACGAACTGCAGCGTTGTCGAGCCCGCGCGAAAAGCTCACTCATCATGCAGCAGGAATCCACGTCCTCCCGCGCCTCGTCACTCGCGCGCGATATGTACCTGCTCGACCGCGTCGTCACACTCGAAGAAATCCATCGTCGTATCGATGCACTCACCGTCGATGGCGTGCGGCAGTTCATCATTGATCACAAGCCTGCATCCATGGTTCTTGTCACCATCGGTCCACACGAACTGAAGCCCGACTCCGTGCTTCATCCCGCCTGATCGCAGCTCACCGGAATACACCGCCAGCCAGCACTTCACATAACGGAACGCAACGCCCAGCCCATGAAATTTCATCACCGCCAGCTTTCAAACGGACTGACTCTCATCGCCGAAACCAATCCGTCCGTGCACAGCGTTGCCGCCGGATTTTTCGTCCGTACCGGTTCACGGGATGAAACGGCAGAGGTCTCCGGTGTCAGTCATTTTCTGGAGCACATGGCGTTCAAGGGGGACGAACGTTTGTCGGCGGATGATATCAACCGTGTCTTCGATGAGATTGGCGCAAAGTACAACGCGTCAACCAGCGAAGAGGTCACAATGTACTACGCAGCTGTACTCCCCGAGTACCTCGAATCCGCCCTGCAGCTGCTCGCCGCACTCCTGCAGCCCTCCCTGCGGCAGGCTGACTTTGACATGGAAAAGAATGTGATCCTGGAAGAGATCAGCATGTACGAGGATCAGCCGTCATTCACCTGCTACGATCACATCATGGCCACCCACTTCGCCGGCCATCCGCTCGGACAAAGCATTCTTGGCAGTCACGAGAGCATCACTGCACTCACAGCTGAGCAGATGCGGGAATACCATCGGGCACGCTACCACACCGGAAACATCCTGCTCGCTGTTGCCGGCCGCTGCGACTTCGAACAGCTCTGCCAGCTCGCCGAAACACACTGCAGCCGCATTCCCCGCGGCCACACAGAACGGCTCATTCCCGACTTCCATCCCGGAAACACTTCCAGCCTGATCTCCAAACCCGGCAGCCTGCAGCAGCACATCATGCAGATGGGGATTGCACCCCGCGGCACCGACTCGCTGCGATACGCCGCCGAACTGCTCTCCGTTGTCGTCGGCGATGACAACGGCAGCCGCCTGTTCTGGGAACTCGTCGACCCCGGATATGCCGAATCCTGCGATCTGGGCTACAGCGAATACGACGGAGACGGCGCGTGGATGAGCTATCTCAGCTGCTCGCCCGAAGATGTCCGCGATAACCTCGAACGCTGCTTCGCCGTCTGCGAAGAAGTCAACCGCAGCGGCATTACCCCGGAGGAACTTGAACAGGCCCGCAACAAAGTTGCCTCGCGAATCGTGCTCCGCGGCGAACGCCCCATGGGACGACTCACTTCACTCGGCTCCAACTGGCTCTATCGCACCGAATACCGCTCAATAGCTGAAGATCTGCAGCTCATCCGTTCCCTCCCCATCAGCCAGATTCACGAACTCCTCGAACGCTTCCCGCTGAGAATGACGTCAACGGCCGGCGTTGGCCCCCTCGAATCACTCTGACCGACAGCCACAGCCCACTGTCAGAAGCCACCGCCACCGCCACCGCCTGCTCCACCGCCACCGCCCGTGCCGCCAAAACCGTTGTTTCCATTGCGACGAACGGAACGGAAGCGGCCAAAGTCCTGTTCAGCTTCCAGCGAGTTCAGCCCCTTGCCGTAAGACTGTGACACATACGTCCGCTGCTCCGCATCGGGATTGCCAAGACCTGTCAGTACCCGCACAACAAGATCCCGGCGAATCTGATCTACCTCCGGATCACTGTTGTTCAGGCTCTGCTCCACAATGACAGGGAACGGCGTTGACGGCATCCGCGCTGCAATTTCAGATATGTGGTTCAGCCCCGCCGGCGTCAGTTCCGACGAGCCATCCACAAACTCACATCGGTAGATAATAAAGTCGGCCGCCTCGGCGTTGGTCTCCATCACGTGCCAGTGAGATCGCACGATGGAACCCAGCGGCATCACATCCGGAATTGCGTAGCGGCTGGCCGGATAATGATTCCGGTTGAAGGGCCAGATTCCGGATGAGGACTGACTGTACTGCATGCCCCCGGAGTACACTGGGCCACAACCCTCGGAAGACGTGTGGCAGGACAGCGTTGATGTACAGCCGGCAGCAACGAGGCCGCTGCAGGCAAGCACCGCAATTCTCGCAGGAACAAGTCGCCGTATTCTCATTGGAACCCCTTCCACAGAACAGCAGAACACCCTTTGGGCTACAGCAGCGGCGGCAGCCAGTGAGATCCGTTCGGTCTCGAATCAAACTCCGTCAGCGACCGGCACGTCGGGATCCGGGTTGCTGATGCCAGCCCGCCGGCTTGACGCTGATCCCCGTATTCCCTGGCTGGACATTTGAACCTGACCGGCGAGGCAACCCGCCGGCCCGGCTTTGAGGCGGCATTCCCGGCGGCATTTGCCCCGGAAGACCACCTGAGGCGGAAGATCGAGGCATCGCAGGGACAGGTGGAATATCGCTGTAAGGCTGACCTGCCCCTGTCGGTGGCTGCATCAACCACGGCTGCTGGCCTGACGGCATCTGTGGGTGTGCGGGCGGAGCAGTCCCATGCGGCGGATACGGCATGGCAGGCTGAGAATATGGCTGACTGTAGGGCTGAGGGTACTGCGGCTGAGCATACACAGGCTGGCCATAGGACTGCTGTCCCCAGGCGGCTGTCCCCGCCGCGGGATTGCTGAAGCTGTAGGTCTGTGGCACGCCCTGCATGTTGCCGCTGCCAAACGGTGCCACCTGATACACATTGTGGTCAGGAGCACCTTCAGTCTGACCGCGTTTCCAGAGGTCGTCATCCGTCGGATGCGTCACGTTGTAACCTGGTACCGGCGGAACATCTTCCGGATCCATCGGACGGACAATCTCAGGGCTGACCAGCACCAGCAATTCGGTTTCTGTTTCAGAGGCAACTTTGGACTGAAAGACCCGTGGTCCGATCCACGGAATATCTCCGAGCAGCGGAACGCGACTCACCTCCGCCAGACTCTGCCGCGAAATCAGACCGCCAATCGCAAAGGTCTGGCCCTCACGGAGTTCCACCGTCGTCTGCACCCGCTTTACGTTGGTGCCCGGAATTCCCTGCACCGCGTTTTGAGCATTCACTTCGCTGAACTCAGGTACCACCTGCATACGGATCAGATCACGATCAATCACCATCGGAGTGACAACCAGACTGGTGCCGAACCCGCGGAATGTCGTCGACTGGCCGCCACCCAGACCAATGATCGTGGGGACCGCAAATTCACCGCCGGCAAGGATGCTTGCTCCAGTCCCGCTGAGCACGGTCAGTCGGGGTTCAGCCAGCAGCTTGATAGTACCGTTCGACTGCAGCCACCTGATGAAAATCTCAATCTCACCGTTCTCAAAGATGCCGCTCAGCGTCGTCCCGCTGCCGCCGCCAAGGGAGGCACCCACGCTCTGCTGACCCCCGTTGAACAGTACGCGCCAGTCGATGCCGGCATTCCGCAGCTCAGATCTGTTGATCTCGGCAACCATGACACGCAGCGAGATATTATACTCCCCCGGAACCACCAGTTCGTTGATTACGATGTCACGCAGATTCTGGCCCTGATTATTGTTTCCGGGACCGCCCAGACCGGCTCCCCCGCCTCCCAGTCCGCCGGTCGCCACGCCGGCCAGACCCAACTCGTCATCCATCGCACCTCCGCGACGCAGCGAGCGAATCACCTCCGTGCGAACCACCTGCATGATATTTGATGCTTCCTCGCCGTCGTATGCCTGCCCGCGAACGATTACCTGCGAACCAACGGGTATCAGTGCCACAACTGAGTTCGGGTAGAGCACCTTCAGGCGGCGCTCAAGCCGACCAAAGTCAAGCGTTCGCTGCTCCTCAAGGCTGGCGTCCCGGACCACCGTGACTTCATAAATCGACGGCGCTTCATCATTCTCGAACCACAGCGTCAGGTCGGTGCGACCCAGCTCGAGCCCGACAATGCTGATCTCACTCTCTGAATACTGCACAAAGTTGGCGATCGTGGAGTCCGTGATCGCAATTCTTCGCACACGCTGATTCGTAATCACCAGCTGACTGTGGCGTCGCTCGATTTCAATGTGGTACTGCGGTCGCAGCACCCGATTCACGTTCGGACTCAATGCTGCATCCACTCGCCCTGAAACCTCGGGCGACTCCAGACGCAGAGGATCCGTGGTGCCGGCAGGAAAACCTCCGCCGGGACGCTGGTTGTTCAGGAGCGGTGGGATCTGGGCATAAACTGAGCAGGCTGACAGCGAGAGCGAAACCAGCACAGTGGCCATCGCGCAGACCGACTGTCCGAAAACAGCCCTCCGCCAACCCGTCACCCTGTGCAGAATTCCCGGCTTTTCCAACAACATTCGCGGTGCTCCTTCCATGTCGCATGGGCCTGTGCTGAAACACACAGGACCGATCTGCTCCCGCGCCACCAGGAAATCACTGCCGGTGCACCCATCCCTGAGTCACACAGGCACAACTGCCACGTACCGAAGAACGCAGCACAGACCAAACAACCGCTTTGGCTATCGTCTTCCCACCCTGCGGGATTGAACCCGGAGAAGCATCCGGCAGCCCAACTCACAATACTCAGACCGGTCCCGTAAGATGCGTTGACTTTTCGGCTCCCGGCGGCTCAGCCCGGGCGGGAAATCCGGTCCGCACAGACAGCAAAATCTGCCGGTCGTCATGACGGGACACTCACCATGTGATCGAGCGATTGAGCACCGGCGGACCGGGCACATCCCACGGTGCCCTGTAATTGTAGTATGGATGCCGGATGTGATAGCCCGGAGGAACCATGCCCGCTGCCGGATACATCTGCAACGACTGCCACGATCTGCCGCCACAGCACGGGGCCGTCGCCGGAATGGCCAGTGCTGGCGCGAAACGTTGCAGGGGTGCCACCGCAATCGGTACCACTGCCGGTGCTGGAGCCGCCCCGCCACAGCAACCCTGGCCGGCAGCGACTTCAGAACAGGATAAATCGAAGACCAGGACTGCCAGCAGGATCGAGATAACAGCGGAAGTAAATCGCATCGGAGGCCCCTTCAAAACCCCTGCCAAAAACATCAAAGCCGACACACAGAGCGCCAGCCGCGTCACCAGCGACCATACGTTCTGCCCAGACCGGCTATCGTGATTTCCGGTGAATGCCGGAAAAATCGGCAAGGAATCACAACTCGAAGAGCGGACTCTGACGGTCAATCCGCCCATGCATGGTAATCCGGCCGTTCCAGCCGGTTTCCTCATCGATTCGGCTGGATCTCCGCCAGCAATTCGATCAAGGGAGCCGAATTTTGAATCAGCCGGGGGTTCAGCTGAGTTTTCATCATGGATGTCGCGGTCGCCTCGTGCGATCTCAGGAGGTCTCAACATGCAACGCCGACTGCTGTGTGTACTTACCGTCGCCTTCCCACTGCTGCTGTCGGCAAACGCCAGCGGTCAAATGCCCATTGCTGTGCATCAATACGATGATTCACAAGGGTTTGTACCGTCATTTTTCGATGGAGGCTCCGGCGTACAGCTCTACCCGTACGACCAGCAGGATCCGTGGCTGCATGGTTATTTTCAGAGATATCCATCCTACGGCGGATACAGTTCCTTCCGGCCCTATAACTACAAACAGGTGTATTCGCAGGCTCGGATCTCGAACCAATGGGGCTCCCCTGCCGGAATGCCCTACTCCCAGCAGTTCTGGAATCGTTATCGTACGAATTACATGGACGGCATGCTTCACGACGCGGCACCGAATCCGGCTGCTCAGCCTCGCGGCGCCCTGGCGGATCCCTTCGCGGCTGGTATTGGCGGAAGCGTCAATCCGATCGGCTTCCGTCGGGCATGGAGCGCTCCGGCTCCCGGGACTCGGCTGAAGTAACGCTGCCGATTCCAGCCGCTGACATTTCCGCTGCCTGCAATTCCTGCTGAAGCTGTCGATGGCTCATGCGAGCCGATCGAGAGCTTCGAACGACAGAGACTCTGCAGTCGGTGGGAACGCAGGCATCATCGCCGACTCACTTCAGATCCCTGAGCAGCTGACCGTTGCTGCCGTTCCAGACTCTCACAGCACCCGATGCTCCGCCGGCCGCAACAACAGCGTTATCGGGTGTTACGGCCACAGCGTGCTGCCACGAGTCAGCGCCGGCAAAATTGCGAACCTGTCCCCCGTTTGCGGCATTATACAGTCTCACGGCCCTGTCGCCGCTGACACAGATGATCTGATCCGTGTCGCCAACATAATTCACTGCAGTCACCGGACGACCAAAGTTACTGATCGTACGCTGCTGATCGGCTGTTTCGGCTGTCCAGACCTTGATTGAATTGTCAGCGCCCGCGGAAACGAGCGTCTGTCCGTCGCGTTTCCATGCGACCCCAAGGACGTGGCTGGTGTGTCCCTCGAAACGCCGCAGCATTTCGCCGGTGGATGCGTCGAAGGTACGGATGTACTTATCTGCGGACGCGGCCGCAATTCGGCGTCCGTCAGGTGAAAATCGCGCGGCATAGATGACATCGTCATGGGCCTGGGGCAGGTGCAGCTGGCGGGTACCGTCGGGGACAGAGAAGACCTGGAGTTCACCGCGACGCGACGGAATGCCTCCAGCTGCGAGCAGCCGAGTGGAGTCGGCGGAGAATTCCACGGACGTTACGCGATGAGCAATCAGGTCCGGCTGGTCAGCTGCTCCAATTATTCGCGCCAGTTCCCAGCCGGGTCTGGAATCCCAGAGAACCATGGAGTTGTCATCGCTGATGGACACGATGGTTCGTTCATCGACATACAGAGCTGCACGAACCGAGGCTTTGTGGCCGGCGAATGCATCAATGGCCGTCCCCGCGGCCGCATCCCACGTGTGCAGGCTGGAAAAATCGCCGGCGGTCAGGAGTCTGGTGCTGTCGGGCGAGAAATCAACGGTTCGCAGCGGTTGATCTGCCTGTTTCAGCAGTTCGTCGGCGGCCTGTACGGCATGTTTGGCTTCTGTAAGAATTGCCTCGGTGAGGGCGAGCGATTCCCTGCGGGAGGGGATGAGGTCCTGCGCGGTTTTCAGTTCAGCGGCCGCCAGCGTTTGCTGCTGTGCGGCCAGCTTATGAGCAGCGACGGTGGACTTCAGCGCAGCGACCGCGTCATTGTAGGGTTTCTGAACGGATTCGAGTTTCTGTGCCGCTTCGTTCGCCTTCCCTGCCATCTCTGCAGCTTTGGCTGTCGGGGCCTGCACCGCCGCAGTCAGCTCTGTTGATCTGCGAGTTGCCATTTCCAATTCTGATCGGGCAGCGGTCACTTTTTGTCTGAGCGTTTCGCTGGCGGGATCTGCGGCCGCAGCCTGCTGCAACCGAGTCATTCGGGCCTGCAGCGACTGCACCGCGGCTGCTGCATCTTTCGCAGCCAGTTCCGCCGCCTGCTTCTCGGACAGGGCGACACGCGATGCCGCAGAGGCCTCAATCGCCACCTTTTCAGACTGTGTCTTTGCAGCGAGTGTGGTATCGACAGCGGTCTGCTTTGTCTGCAGATCCGCAGCGGCCGCAGCGAGTGCTGAGGAGGACTTCTTTTCGGCTTCTGTGCGAATCGGGAGATCTTTCTCTGCCGCTTCCAGTTGCTGTCGGGCAACTGTCACTCGGGCATTCGCCGCTGTTTCTGCCTGACGGGCGCGAGTCAGGGCCGTCGTGCGACGAATGTCACCCCGCAGTTCCGCAATCTGATTGCCGTTCACATTCCAGATCCGCGTCGTGCGGTTGTCGCCGGCGGTTGCGAAACGCTGGCCGTCCGGTGCTGCGGCCACGGAAAATACAGTCGCGCCGTGATTCACCTGCCGCACCGTCTGCCCCGTCGAAACATTCCAGATCCTGACTGAATTATCAGTGCCGCCACTGATTAACTGTGGTGCAGCTCCCGGAAGCTGTGCGAGAGCCTGCACTATGCCGGTGTGTCCCGCCAGGTTTCCAAGATAATCGGCCTGCCAGACCTGTGCGGCCGCGGCACTCACCAGCAACACTTCCGGCGGCCGGGTGCGTGACCCGGTCTGCGAGTTTCCATTGCCCGCCGGGACGGCAGACATCACAGGCGAAAACACAGCGGCCAGCGGAACCTCATTTCCGACCGCGGTCGTCTGCTGCAGCAGTGCTCCCGTGGCCAGATCGTAGAGTCGCACGACGGGAGAAGGTTCCGCTTCTGCGCTGCTGGCTGCCGCCAGCAGCAGTTTGCCGTCGGCAGAAAATGCCGCACTGCGAATGCCTCCGGGGAAACCAGATAACTCTCGCGGACCCGCCGGCTGACCACTCGTGTTCCAGATCTTCAGGACGGTATTCTCACCCGCCGTCGCAAACAGCTGGCCGTCTGTTGACATCACCAGCTGATTGACGGCAGCACCGTGGCTGGAGTTGAAGGCCACAGCCGCCCCCACAGGATTGATCCCTCGAAGCGTACCATCGGCATGTGAATACACCAGCAACTGGTTGTTGGGGTGAAACTCGAGTCCGCGAACCGGCGAAGTCGGATTGCCGGCAGGAGAAGCTGAATAATGCAGCCCGCGAAACTCCGGCAAGCCGCCGTTTCGGGCAAAGAGCAGCCCGGTGGGCGGCAATGCAAAGGCCGCCACGGCCGCCTGCGGATCCGCTGATGCTTCCTGCAGATCTCCCGTCGACAGTTCACGAACCTGATACTGACCGCCTGGCAACAGCAGAGAAAACACGCGAGCATCAGCAGAGATGGAGACTGCAGAGGCGGCGCCAGGAATGCCGTCCTGACTGAGCAGGATGTTGCCGTTATCAAGCTGATGGAGTGAGCAGCGATTTTCAGAGGCTGCGAGGAGCTTTTGCCCGTCAGGTGTCAAGGCAACTGCTGAGGGAGCAGCGGGAAGGCTGAAGGCGCGGACCTGAGTTCCATCAGCCGGATTCCAGAATCGCACGCTCCCGTCCCGGCTGACACTGCATAACTGGCCTCCATGAAAACCCAGATGCAGCACCTCCGCGGTATGTCCGCTGAACTCCTGCACGAGCATCCCGTCGGCAGCGTTCCAGGATCGGATGATATTGTCTGTAAAGGCCGCGACGGCCTGAGCCCCGTCCGTGGTGCAGCCGACTGCCGTCACGGCGCCTGGGAGTGCTTCGATCTTCTTCAGTTCGGGCTGGCCGGAATTGCGGAGATCCCAGAAACGCAGCGTGCCGTCACCTCCGGCGGAAATGAGCCGGCCGTCGTCCGCCGAAACTGCGAACGCCGTGACCGGACCTGTGTGACCCGCAAGCCGGTGCGTGATCTTCCCGGTTTCCGTACTGCGAATCACCAGCACCGGCTGTCCATCCTGCTGTGCTGTGCTGACGAGCAACCGCCGCGAAGGACTCAGTTGTGCAGTGCGCAGATCTTCTTCGTCCACCGCCTCGAATGCTGGTTGTGCAGAGGCCGGGGACGCGATATTCCAGACAATCACCCGTCCATCTGCCGACGCGGATGCGGCCACTTTTCCGTCCACGCTCTGGTCCACTGCCGTGATTGCAGATGGACCTGCTGTCCATTCCTTCACCAGTTCGGGTATCGCCAATTGTCGCAGTTGGAGCAGGCCGTTTTCGAATCCGGCGAAGATCTGGAGCGCCGCAGCCGGATTTTCGGGCCTCGTGACGGGCACGCCAGACGCCGGACCGATCGCTAAAGCAGTCGGGACAGCCGCAGTCTTCCATGTGGCCAGTACCCGCGGCTTGAATGAGCCGCCGGCGGCAGAAAGTTCCAGCAGGGTCAGATTTCCGGATCCATCTGCTGCTGCAGCAAAGCGGCGGTCAGCGGTGAATGCTGCCGTCCGGACGCCCGCAGGAAATTCTGCGACGGGGACTGGCAGCGACCCAGGGAGCTGCCAGAGTCGCAGCAGGTTGTCGCCACCGGCTGTCACCAGCACCGAGGGAGCCGTCGGTGCGGAGGCAGCGGGCGCTGAGGAACCGGACCCTGTCGCCGTGCCCGGCTCGAAGATCTCCAGGGCAGTCAGCGGGGCAGGGGTCTCGATGCGTCCCACAGCACGACCATCCGGCAGCTCCCAGACGCGGACGGTTTGATCGGCTGAGGCGCTCAGCAGGTGCGGCAGTCCGCTGGCGAAACGGAGCCCCGTGACGGGCCCGGTGTGCCCCTGCAACACCGGACCGGCAGCTCCGGCAGGAAGCTGAAACAGTCGGATTGAATGGTCCGCCGAACCGACCGCCAGCCAGCTGCGATCGGAGCTGACAGCGAGAGCAGCCGGGGCAGCTGTGAGCGGAATGGTGGCGCGACGGACGTCCTTCGGACGCCGCCAGAGCTTGATTTCACGAAAACCACCGGACGCCAGCAGGTCACCGTCGGTGTTGAAGGCGAGCGACTGTACGATGTCACGGTGGGCGAACGCCGATGCGGCATCTTCTGCGGCACCCGCAGCAGCGTCGGCCAGAGTCGTCACGAGCTGTCCCGTGGGGACGTGATGCAGATAAATCCGATTGCCACGCCCGAACGCCAGGTACTGACCGTCTGCCGTCACCGCCACCGCCTGAACTGACTGAAGCCGCGATGCAACTGGCTGCATACTTCGAGGTGACAAATGGTCAATGCCCCCTGTCCCGCGGGCTCCCTGATCAATCCACAGTCGCAGCAGGCCGAGCTGGGCAGGGGTCAGATTGAGGGCGGCCACGTCGTTGCCCTCCGGAGGCATGACCGGCTCCTGCTGGTGCGCAGCCAGCTTGAGCATCAGACTGGCCATGCTGTTGCCGGGGATCGCGGCCGGACCGGAGTCTCCGCCTTTGAGGATAGCCGCGGGAGTTTCGAGGATCAGCCCTCCCTGACGCTCCCCGGCCGAATGACAGGCCAGGCAGTTTTTTCGGAGCAGAGGGAGGATTTCCTGTTCGAAGCTGACTGCGTCCGTTCGCTGCAGGGCTTCCACAGCGATTGGCGGCCCGGCCGCTGCAGATGCAACAACGGGCACAGCCTTGAGGGGAATGAGCAGCAGCATCAGTCTGGTGAAGACTTGAAGGAAAGTCGGCTCAACCATGGAACACCCGGGGAGGGGGAACGGGGGAAACGGCAGGTGAGGATCAGGTGAGGATGGAATGCAGCACGTGGCCGTGAACGTCCGTGAGTCGAAAGTCGCGGCCCGCGTATCGAAACGTGAGTCTTTGGTGGTCAAAACCGAGGCAGTGCAGCATGGTGGCATGCAGATCGTGAACACTTACGGGGTCTGCTGCCGCGCGAAAACCAAGCTCATCAGTGGCACCGTGCACTGTTCCCCCACGAACACCGCCACCAGCCAGCCAGACTGTGAAACCCCAGTGGTTATGGTCGCGACCGGACTGAGGCTTGCCGTCGGCGCTGAGTTCCACTGTCGGAGTGCGGCCAAATTCGCCACCCCAGAGGATCAGTGTGTCTTCGAAGAGGCCCCTTTGTTTGAGGTCTGTGATCAGTGCAGCAATCGGATGGTCGATCTGTGCCGCGAGAGTGCGATGGGCCGTCTCAATGCCGGAATGGTTGTCCCAGGGCTGACCGGCACCATGCCACAACTGCACAAAACGAACTCCACGCTCAAGCAGTCGACGGGCAATGAGCGTTTGTCGAGCATGCACTCCGCTGCCGTAGAGCTCCTGTATATGCCTCGGCTCTGCACTGATGTCGAACGCCTCCGCCGCATCCTGCTGCATCCGAAACGCCAGCTCAAATGACTGGATACGAGCGTCCAGTCGAGGATCAATGCGAGCGCTGCGATGGAGGGAGTTGAATTGACCGAGCAGATTCAGCTGACGCCGCTGAGCAGGAGTCGATAACTGCGGGTGATCAATGTTTTCGATCAGACGACTGACCTGCTCGTGCCGCGAATCCACGTACGTTCCCTGGTATGCACCAGGCAGAAATGCGGACTGCCAGTTTTCCGTGTCCTTGATCGGAAGCCCGTTGGGACACATGGCGACAAAGCCCGGCAGATTTTGGTTTTCACTACCGAGGCCATACAGAACCCATGCACCCATGCTGGGACGCGGCTGCACAGAATCGCCGCAGTTCATGAGCATCAGTGAAGGTTCGTGATTAGGGACCTGAGCATACATGGAGCGAATGACGGCGATATCATCGATGTGCTCGGCCGTTTGCCGAAACAGTTCACTCACCGGAATCCCGGACTCCCCGTAACGCCGAAATCGAAATGGCGACGGAAACCCTGCTCCGGTACGTCGCTCGGTCAATAGATTCTCTGAGATGCTGCGGTTGTGGTAGCGAGCCAGCGCAGGCTTCGGGTCGAATGTGTCAACGTGCGAAGGTCCGCCGTTCAGGAAGAAATGAATCACCCGCTTCGCCCGCCCCGGGAAGTGCGCTGCCCGCGCCGTAAGAGCGGCTTGCTCTGACTGACCACCGGGGCTGCCGGATGAGAGCAGCCGACCATCGTCAGCCAGCAGGGTAGTCAGGCCCAGCATGCCCATGCCAGCGGCTGAATGGTTGATCAGCGAGCGGCGGGAAAGGCAGGCGGAAACGGGGCACTGTGCGTCTGGCAGGAGGTATTGCGACACCATGATGCATGGCTCCCGAGAACTTGGGAAGGGGCCGACGGTCGCCGGGATCCTAACGCAAATCCGGAGCAATGTCGCGAATGAAAAGGGGAGATTTATGTGTGAAGGAACGGAAATGTGTGTGGGGGGGAGAGGTTCGTTTTCGCTTTCCGCGCCAACGGAACATCCCGCTCTGATTCCGGATTTCTGATTTTTTTGTTCAGTTCCCAAAGGTTTTGATGGTGGTTCCGGGCTCCGATTTTGTTACATTCTGAGAAACACGCGGTGCGAAACAGCAGTGGCAGCGATTTTCTTGCACTGTGAATAGTTTCCGCGGGTTGTTCAGTCGGAGTGAATTCATGGTTTCGGCAGAACTCAAAGTTGTCGGTGGTAAGCACGCGGGGCAGGTGATCCCGCTGAACCGCCACAAATTCCTCATCGGTCGTGAACAGGACTGCCAACTTCGTCCCAACAGCGAAATGGTCAGTCGACACCACTGCGTGTTCAGTATTGACGACTTTTCTGTCCGCCTCCGGGATCTCGGCAGCACCAACGGTACACTCGTCAACGGAGAGCGCATCCGCAGAGAGACAGTTCTCAGCAACGGTGATCGCATCCTCATAGGAAACCTCGACTTCGAACTCGTGCTGCGGCCAGGAGTCACTGTTCCGGAAGCCGACAGCAAGGTTCGCCCCACAAACACAGACGTTCACTCGGATACCCAAACATCTTCCCCCACAGTGCTCGACGCGTCTGGTTCGTCCCCGGCTCCTGCTGCCGGAGCACAAACAGTGACACTGCCGCTTGCTGATATCGTTGCCGCAGCGTCCGCGACGACTCCACCTGCCGTCGGCGCAACCGCCATGTCCGTCGCGGTGCCGGCACCTCCCCAGCCGGACGCCACTGCACTCGCCGCAGCAATGCAGCCACAATTTCAGTATCCGCCGATGATGTCGCCCATGGGGTATCCGGGCGCCATGTATCCGGGTTACCCTTTTCAGCAGCCGATGATGCCGGGGTACGGTCAAATGTACCCCCAAATGATGTCCCCAATGGGGTATCCAATGCAGCCACCAGTCATGCCGGTGCCCGCAACCGCTCCCCCTGCACCTGCGACCTCGATCGAAGTTTCGCTCCCCGATCCTGCTACAACCGGAGCAAAAGAGTCAGAAGCCCCTAAGGGCAGCACCGGGGCGGCCCCCAAAGATGCCGCCAAGCCCACCGGGGCCGCAGACGCAATCATCAAACAGTACATGGGACGCCGTCCGGGCGCCCCGGGCTGAATCTGTCCTCATCGATTTGCGAAAAAGAGTCATGGCAGAACAAACTGATGTTCAGCGGCGCTACCGCGAATTTCTTGACCTTATGCCCCTCACGCTCGCACTCGCCGGGCTCCCCCCAAGCGACCATGGCAGGTACTTCACGGCAGAACAGATCGAGAGTCGCCTGTTCACCATCCGCCACGCGTGGAAAGCCGCGAGGCAGGTCGTCCGCGAATGCATCACCACCGGTCAATCCGGTGCATCAACCGCCTCCGCGGATGTCTGAAGGTGATGCGCGTACCCGAATTCCCAGCGCCAATTCTGTTCGTACGGACGGGACAGTTGTCTCGTTACTTGACAATGCTCCCCCAACTGACTACTTTTGACTGTATGCCGCTCGCGGTTTTGGTCGAAAGCCAATTCTTCTCCCGGTCATTAACGATCCGCCACGAAGGAATCTGAAATGGGCAGGATGTAGATCTTCCTCCATTTCTCCAGAGGTGTTTGTCGCCGGTACATCCGTGTTCCGTCGCTTCTTCCTCGGTGCAAGGTTCCGACAGGACCACTCTGTCGGCTGCAAAAAGTGGGACTTCGTTCCCGCTTTTTTTTTACCAAAAAACAGGACAGCAGACTTCAGTCTCATGAACGGCAACGAAATCCTCAGAATTGTTGACGCGATTCACCGCGACAAGGCCATTTCGATGGATGTGGTCTTCGAGGGTATCGAGCAGGCTATCCTGTCCGCTGCCAGGAAGCATTTTTCCGAAGAAGAGAAACTGGAAGTTCATATCAATCGTCAGTCCGGCGAGCCGGCGCTTATTTGTGATGGCCGCGCACTCGAAGCGGAATTACTGGGTGATCTTCTGGGGCGTATTTCCGCTCAGACTGCCAAGCAGGTTATGATTCAAAAGATGCGGGAGGCCGAACGCGACTCGCTCTACGAAGAATTTCTTGAACAGCGCAGTCAGCACGTTCGTGGTATCGTCACCCGTGTCGACCGCGGAACGGTCATTGTCAAGCTGGACAATCTGGAGGCCATTCTTCCCCGAAGCGAGCAGATTCGTAAGGAAAATTTCCGCCCGGGTGACCGCGTTCGTGCAATCGTGCTCGATGTCCGCAAAGCAGGTTCCCGGGTACGGGTCATTCTTAGTCGCACCCACCCCGATTTTGTTCGTCGTCTGTTCGAGATCGAAATTCCGGAAGTGAGCGAACGTCTGATCGAAGTCCGCTCGATCGCCCGCGAAGCCGGAAACCGCTCGAAGGTCGCAGTATCCTGTACTGATTCGTCCATCGACTGTGTGGGTGCCTGCGTCGGTGTCCGCGGTGCCCGCATTCGCACTATCGTCGACGAACTCGCCGGCGAACGCATCGACATCGTGCGCTGGAATGACTCGCTTTCAGTGCTCGTGCCCAACGCGCTGCAGCCAGCCGACGTCGAGGACGTCATTCTTTGCCCGATGCTCGGAAAAGTCATTGTCCTCGTACGCGAAGATCAACTCTCTCTTGCCATTGGCAAGTTCGGGCAGAATGTGCGACTCGCCTCCAAGCTCGTTGGCTGGGATATCAACGTCATGACCCAGTCCCAGCTCGACCAGCAGCTGGATAAGTCGATTGAGGCGTTCTGCGTCATTCCTGAAGTCACTCCCGAGCTCGCCGAAAACCTCGTTTCTCAGGGCTTCTTCACGTTTGACGACCTCTCCGTCATTGAACCCGATCAGCTCGTTGAGATCAGCGGGCTGTCAGAAGAAGACTGCAGTCGCATCGTGGACTATGCAGACGCGGAAAGTCGCAGGCTGGAAGAACAGGAAAAGATTTCTGCTGAACAGCGCCGCGTCGCTGCCAGTTCCCCTCCTCCTCCCCCGGAACCGCCGGTTCCCGTTGAGACAGCCCCGCCAGAGCCAGCCAGCCCACAGGCTTCCGCAGACTCAGAACCATCGGTTGCCCACGTTACTGATTGACCCCTCCCAGATCATCGCTTCGGAGATTCCGCCTTCAAACACAAGTAATTCGTTCATCCCGCCCTCAATCCTCCCGTTCCAATCGTTATTCATAGCGGCCTGCGTCCTGGCCGCCCTCCGTACCGCAGGCAGTTCGGAAGGTCTGCCTGAAATCTTCGGTGTAAGAATTTAGTGGTGCTGGTTCGCACTGCCCGAGGCTTCGGTCCCCGGGCAGCCTAAGGGGTTTGTGTTTTGAAGATTCGAATTTTCGCCCTTGCTCGAGATCTCGGGCTCGACAGCAAAGTGCTCATTGACCTTTGCGAAGAAGCCGGCGTGCCGCTGCGCAACGCTCTCGCAACCATCAGCGAAGAAGAACGCGATCAAGTGGTCGCCTACATTCGCAAAAAAGGAGCGTCGCCGTCAACCGACCAGACGCCGGATGTCACACCCGTTCGTGACATCGCCCCGGTTGGACGTCGTGTGCCTGTCATCAGCACGCCGCCGCGCAGCCAGCCGCGAACCACAACAGAACTCGCTGAGCAGGATACGGCTGCGACGCAACCTGAGGTCACACCTTCGCAACCCCCGGCTCTCGCTCCCTCGGCCCAACCTGAAACGGTGCAGGTGGTCGCTGAAACAGCGGCAGCCTACCGGGCTCCCTCCGCGGTACTGGAAACGCCTGTGCCCCTGGAAACGCCTGTGCCCCTGGAAACGCCGGAACCCCCGGCGACGCTGCCTGCAGACGCTGACGTCCAGGTCGCACAGCCTCGCAGCACGCCCGCCCAGCCTGCTCCGGTCGTATCTGCTGCTGTCCTGCCGGCAGAGCCCCCTGCCACTCGGGTCGAAACCCCTGTGGCGGCGGCCATTCCGTCCCCGCAGCCAGCCACGATCGCCCCTCCAGTCGCCCCTCCGGCTCCTGTGGTCGCCTCCAGTCCCACTGTCACCCCTGCGATCCCCGCGGCTGCAGCCGCAGGAATTTCGAAGGCAACTTCTCCGGCCGCACGTGCCACCTCAGTACCTCCCCTCAGTCGCCCCCCAGCCACTGCCCCAGCCCAGGCGCCGGCGCCTCCGGTCGCAGAAGCTCCCGTAAAGTCGCCTGTGGCTCCCGCACCCCTGACTCCACCGCCACTCGACAGCCGACAACGTCCCAGAATGCAACCGGTCCGCGAGATGCGGCCAATCGGTTCCGTGAAGGATCGGGAACAGGCTGCCGGCCAGGCACAACAGCGCCCAGGCGGTCCGATCCGCGTCAATCGCGACAAACCCGCCCCAAGGCCACTCGTTGCCGCCCCGCCCGAATATGTCGCTCCTGTTGTCCGCAAGCCGAAGCCGAAGGAAGAGAAAGTCCAGAAGCCCGACATGTCGCTGTCGGAACTCGTGGACCGTCGCAGCCCCCTGGCCGACCAGCTTCAGGCACTCCGACGCGCTCGCGAGGAGCACGACGCCGGCGAAACTCCAGGGGCCCCTGGAGCCGTTGTTGCACCGGCCTCCAAAGGACGCCCATCGGCCCACCGTGGCTCACTCCTGAAAGAGCTGCGTGAATCCCGTGAAGCCGAGCGTCAGGCCAAAAAACAAAAACGCAGAAAGCGCGGCGCCGCCGCTGAACTCAAGACCACCGCACAGATTTCCTTCCCCGTCACTGTCCGTAATCTGTCTGAAGCCATCGGTCGCCCCGCCAAGTCCATCCTCGGTCTGCTCCTGCGCCAGGGGCGCATGGTGACCATCAACGATGAACTCGGCGAAGAAGAAGCCATGGAAGTCGCCATGGAACTCGGCGTCGACCTGTCATTCAAACGCAGTCGGGATATCGAAGCCGAACTTCTCGCGTCGCTCGATCACGAAGACCCGCCTGAACTCATGCACAGCCGGCCCCCGATCATCACCATCCTCGGACACGTCGACCATGGCAAAACAACCATGGTCGACAGAATTCGCAACGCGAATGTTGCCGCGGGCGAGTTTGGCGGGATCACTCAGCATATCGCAGCTTACCAGGTCAACTACGAAGGACACAAACTCACCTTTGTAGATACCCCTGGCCATGCCGCCTTCGGTGAAATGCGGTCTCGAGGCGCTAACGTGACCGACATTGTCGTGCTCGTTGTCGCAGCCGATGACGGCGTCATGCCGCAAACTGTGGAATGTATCAGTCACGCCAAAAATGCAGGTGTTCCCGTCGTTGTCGCCCTGAATAAAATTGACCTGCCGGGCGTCAACGAAGAGCGCATCCTGCAACAACTCGCCCAACACGAAATTCTCCCCGCGGAATGGGGTGGCGAATACGAAGTCGTCCGGACTTCAGGCGCCACCGGACGCGGTATCGATAAACTTCTTGAAACTCTGATTCTCACTGCGGAACTCCACGAAATTCGCGCGAATCCCCAGCGCGAAGCGCTCGGCGTGTGCCTCGAATCCTTCCGCGACGAAGGCCGCGGAGCACTTGCGTGGTTTATCGTCCAGAAAGGGACGCTTCGGATCGGTGATGTTGTCCTCTGCGGTTCCACCTACGGTCGCATCCGCGCGATGTACAACGACCGGGATGAACTCATAGAAGAAGCAGGGCCCTCAGTCCCTGTCAAAATCTCCGGCCTCTCCGATGTCCCGGGTGCCGGCGACCACTTCTTCGTGATGAAGGACATCGAAGAAGCACGAGAAACAGCAGAGTCACGACTTCATGAAGGACGCCGCGAGTCACTCTCCAATCGAGTCTCACCACGCACTCTCGAAGATATCCTCAACCAGCCCCGCGAAGGCGAGGGCGTCCAGGACCTGCCACTCATTCTCAAAGCCGATTCTCCAGGTTCCATCGAAGCGCTCCGCAGCGAAATCGGGAAGTTCGAGCACCCCGAAGTGCGGGTTGAAATCATCCACTACGGAATCGGAGGCGTTAACGAAAGCGATGTGTACCTCGCCAGCGCTGCCGGTGCCATCATCGTTGCCTTCCACGTCGTCGCCGAAGATCGCGCCCAGACTCTGGCTGAACGCGAGGGTGTCGAAATCCGCCGCTACAACATCATCTACGAAGTTACTGATCACATCCGACTTGCACTTCAGGGCCTGCTCCGCCCCGAACGTGTCGAAGTCTCCACCGGCCGCGCAATCGTCCTCCGTACGTTCAATATCAGTCGATTCGGCACCATCGCCGGCTGTCGCGTTCTCAATGGTACCATTTCACGCGATAGCCGAATTCACCTCATCCGCGATCAGAAAGTCCTCAACGATTACCGCATCGGTTCGCTTAAGCGCGAAAAGGACGACGCTAAAGACGTCCGCGAAGGGATGGAATGCGGTATCCGTCTTGAAGGTTTCAACGATGTCAAGGAAGGAGACCTGCTCGAAGCCTACCGCGTAGACGAAATCAAGCGAACCCTCACCTGAAGCAGCCTCGGGCTCCCAGTCCGTGTCGCCGACCCCGCGTCCGCAACTGCTGTGATCCCAGGGGCGCCCCTGATCCAACCTCCCTTCTGGAATTCATAGTATGTCGACGAGACGAACTGCCCGGGTGGCATCAATGATCAGGGAAGTCGTCAGTACCGCTATCCTCACAGAACTTCGTGACCCCCGTATTCGCAACGTTACTGTGCTTGGCGCTGATGTCTCACCTGATCTTCGCTACGCCACCGTTCGTATCTCTGTCATGGGCGATGAAAAAACCGCTGCTCTCACCATGCACGGTCTGAACTCTGCCCGCGGCTTCCTCCAGTCACGCGTCGGTGAATACGTTAAAAGTCGCTACACCCCCGAACTGCGATTCTCACTCGATGATGGCATCCGCAGATCATTCGAAACTACCAGTCTGCTGAAACAGGTGCTCCCCGAACAGAACTCCGAGGAGCTCCAATCCACCACTCCACTCACCCCGGTACTCAACCCGGCTGAGATCGACACAGAATCCTGAATCAGCGGACCTGAGCTGCAGGCTAACAGGAATTGTCCTATGGTTACAACCAAGTCTTCCAAACCCGCCGATGTCGCAGCAACCTGCCGCGAACTCCTCGCTGCACTCGATAAGTTCTACGGCAAATCCCAGCAGGATCTCCCGCCTCAAGTGCTGGAATCCCTGCTCCTCGCCGTCTGCCTCGAAGACAATTCCTGGGATGCTGCCAAAACAGCCTACAGCAAGCTCCTCGACAACTACTTTGACCTCAATGAAATTCGTGTGAGTTCCACAGCTGAACTTTCGCACACTCTTCGGGCGCTGAACGATCCGGACTGGAAGGGACTTCGCATCCGGAACATCCTGCGGCATGTCTTCGAATCCAGCTATTCCTTTGACTTCGAAAAACTTCGTCGCCAAACCCCCGAACTCACCCTGAAAACACTCAAAAAAATCGAAGAACTCTCTCACTTCGTCCGCGAGTTTGCTCTTCAGGAACTGCTCGGCACACACGCCGTCGCCCTCGATAACTCCATGCTCAGGGCAGCCCAGTGGCTTGGATTGATTCCCGCCAAAACCTCCCTCCCGGATGCTATGGAAATCCTGAAAGTCGCTGTTCGCAAGTCCGATGCCTCCAGCTTCTGCAGACAACTCAGACAACTCGCAACAGACCCCAATTTCATCCCCCGCTTCAGCGAATCCCTGCCCGCAGAACTCAACCCGTCAGACGTCCTGCACCGACTCGAAGAGCTGATCACGGGGAAAACACGCAAGCCCGCCAAAAAGGCAGAAAATCCCGCCGCACCGGCCCCAGCACCACCTCCAAAGCCCCGAAAGCCTGATGCATCCACCAAAGCCGCGCCGGCGGCCACCAGATCTGCTCCGGCTGAGCAGGCTTCACCCCCCAGAAGTGCGGGCCCGAAAGCCTCCGCCCCAGGAAAGAACGCAGCACCCCCCAGGCAGCCCCCCAAAGCTCGTACTGCCGAACCACAAACCGTCGCCGGTTCCAGAGCACCTGCCAAAAATCCCTCGGCAAAACAAAGTCCCGCTGCAGCCTCCACAAAGAAAGCTTCGACCACCCCCCCGCCCGGGAAAAACACCCCGGCCCCCAGAAAAGATCGCAAGTAATCCAGCTGACCGCTCCCCGCACCACCCTCGACACCCTCTCCACCGCCAGGACACACACATGGACCTCGGCATTCAGGGGCTGACCGCCGTTGTAACCGGTGGAGCCAGTGGCATAGGAGCTGCCGTCGTCTCTGCTCTTCACGCAGAAGGTGCAATCCCCGTTTGCTGGGACCTCGCAACACCCCCCAGCGATTCCCCGGCAGCACTGGCAATTCAAACGGACATCACCAGTCTCGAAAGTCTCCAGCACGCGTGGGAGCAAACTGAACACGCTGTAGCCGCCCCTGAAATCCTTGTCCACTGCGCCGCTGCGGGTTCCGGTTATTACGGCTTCCCCTACACAAACGTGCCTCCCTCCGCCTGGCAAAAAGTACTGGCCGTCAATGTCCTCGGCATGGCCAACATTGCTGATGTAGCAGGCCGTGCAATGGCCTCGCGTCGCCGTGGCTCCATGGTGTTCCTCGCGAGTGTCGCCGGGCAAACAGGCAGCCCGACCGATCCACCCTACAGTGCCAGCAAAGCAGCCAACATCAACTTCGCTCAGGTCCTCGCAAAAGATCTCGCCCCCTGCGGCGTACGAGTCAACACTGTGTGCCCCGGAATGGTCCGCACTCCGCTCAACCAGGCCGTCTGGGAATCATGGAACTGTCAGCAACCCCCGGAAGACCGGCAATCCTACGAAGACTGGGCGGCCGAAAAAATTCGTCGTGTCATCCCGCTGGGACGATGGCAGCAGCCTGCAGACATCGCGGCCATGATTGTATTTCTCTGCAGCCCCCGTGCCGGCGAAGTCACCGGTCAGACGATCAATGTCGATGGTGGCTGCGTTATGCATTGGTAAATTCACCAGCTACCATGGCCAGTCAAAGGCAATGTCCAGTGCTGGTGACGAATGAGTGAGGCTGCCGACACTGATGCGATCGACGCCGGTCTGAGCGATCGCGTGAACGGTTTGCAGATTCACACCACCGGAAGCTTCCAGTCTGGTGTCAGGAGCTAGCAGAGCTCTTAACGCCACAGCCTCCCGCAACTGGTCGCAAGTCATGTTATCCAGAAGCACCAGTTCGGGGCGCTCAGTCAGAGCATCCCGGAACTGTTCCAGCGTATCGACCTCAATTTCCACTGGCACAGGTAACCGCCGCTCGCGCAGAAAATCACGCGCAGCTTTCACTGCACCTGCGCAGGAACTGGAACCGCGAGCGGCCAGGTGGTTGTCCTTGATCAGCATCCCGTCATAAAGTCCAAAACGATGATTCACGCCACCACCACAGCGGACCGCATATTTGTGCAGCAGACGGTAGCCCGGGAGCGTTTTGCGCGTGTCGAGGATTTGTGCGCTGGTGCCACGGACGGCGCGCACAAATTCTGCAGTTCGCGTCGCAATGCCGCTCAGGTGGGTGAGAAAGTTGAGCACGGTGCGTTCCCCGGTGAGCAGTGTGCGGACGGGGCCGTGAACTTCCGCTGCAACGCTTCCCGCACACACTTCGTCACCATCCCGAAGCAATAACTCAGAACGCACCGAACCCGGAAGCAGTCGAAAGACCAGCGGGAGCACTCCCAGTCCTGCGATCACCCCCTGTTGCCGCACAACAACACGCACTGCCGCCGACAGTTGCTCGGGAATCGTCGCCTGTGATGTCAGATCTCCAGCCTGCTGCAGATCCTCATGCAGAGACAGTTCGGCCAGATGGGCTGCGGCTGCAGCAGTGTCGGCATCAAATTGACAGAGCATGGATTGAATCATCAGGTAGGCAGGACGGAAAGCAGTGACCCGGGCACAGCAGGCCGGGCTGCGGAAACTCCGCCGTCAATATACTCGTAAAACACGTTTCGCTGACGAGGGATGTAACCCGTATTTTCGATGCAGCGACGAATTGTGTCCACGCTGAGATGATGCACGGTGCCCGCCTGAGAAACCACGTTTTCCTCAATCATCAGACTACCCATGTCGTTCGCTCCGAACAGGAGTGCCAGCTGGCCGACTTTCTCACCCTGAGTCACCCAGGAGGATTGAATGTTTGGCACGTTATCCAGATACAAACGACTCACCGCCTGCGTCTTGAGGTACTCAAACGCACCAGCCGGAGGAATGTGCGCCATATCCGTGTGATCCGGCTGGAAAGTCCAGCAGATAAACGCAGTGAACCCACCGGTCTCGTCCTGCAGCTGCCGGATGCGTTCCAGATGCTCAATCCGCTCAGCCAGCGTCTCCACATGGCCGAACATCATGGTGGCAGAAGAACGTCCGCCCAGCTGGTGCCAGACTCGCATCACATTCAGCCAGTCTTCAGTGAGCACCTTACCGCGAGTCATTGAAGTGCGAACGCGGTCAACGAGGATTTCGCCACCTCCGCCAGGAAGACTGCCGAGTCCCGCAGCCTGCAGACGTTCCAGCACCGTTCGGAGCGGGAGGTGACTGATCCTGGTGAAGTGATGAATCTCCGGGGGACTGAATCCATGGATGTTGACCTGCGGAAAATGACTGCGAAGCGTTCGCAGCATCTCTTCGTACCACTCGAGCGGAAGTTTCGGATGCAAACCGCCCTGGAGCAGAATCTGATCACCCCCAAGAGCGACCGTCTCTTCAATCTTCTTCAGCAGCACATCCATCGGCAGCACATAGACTTCAGGGTGACTGGGCGGCCGATAGAACGCGCAAAAGTCGCACACAGCAGTGCACGCGTTTGTGTAGTTGATGTTCCGGTCAATGTTGTAGGTCCGGAACGGCTCCGGGTGCAGCCTTCTTGTAACGGCATCAGCAGCCGCGCCAATCGCAGTAAGGTTATGTGATCTCAGGAGTGCAAGGCCTTCCGCGGGAGTCAGTCGGGCGCCGGCAACGGCTTTGTCAAGCAGTGACGAGATCTCTGAAGCTGAGTTCGACATCGGGGTTCACCAGGTGATGTTGGGACGCCAGCTCGCAGAACAGCCTGAGGCCGCTGCGTTCGGCGGAGGTCAGATGATAGTGGAGGTTTTTCGTGAGATATTGCCGGGCCGTGCTTTCCGTCAGTCCCAGCCGCGGGGCCTCACTGCGAGCGATTGCAGGGATGTCTGCAATCCCAAGATCGCGGGCCTGAGACAACGCTTCGTCGAGACCTTCTGTGGAAGCGTCGCGGCGAGCTACCCACATTGCAAATACGAAGGGCAGTCCCGTCCATTCATACCAGAACTGGCCAAGGTCAATCACCCGCATGAATTGCTCCGCAGGAGCGTGCATCGCCCGGTCACCGATGAGCAGAACTGCGTCGGCCGTCGTGTCACGCGTTGTGCACTCCATCGGCAGCGGAGCAGTTTCAGGGTAAACACCAAAGTGCTCAGCCAGAATTACTCGACTCAACGCGGCACTGGTTCGGGAACCTTCGTCCAGAGCCAGTGTGCGAATGTCGCCGGGATGCACCCGACAGTACAGGCGAACGCTGAGCACTTCGCCGCGTGCGGCGACACATGCGTCCGAGACCACGTCATACCCCGGACGACGGAAGTACTCGACAGAAGGAATCAGTGCTGCGTCAAGCAAGCCATTTCCCAGTTGATCCGCAAGCCGACTCGGGTAATCGAGACTGATGGACGCAGACGGCAGGAGCCGCCCGAGATGCTGGACCAATGGACGTGAATTCAGGTACGTTACCGCACCAATCCGTGGCGAGCCGGAGCGGGAAGACGGCAGATAGTCAGGGAGGCGAGTCATTTCAGTCACCAGGTGGTTCGTGCGGCCGGATGCTCAGTATACAGCAGCCTGCCCAGTACTCAGATCCGATGTCAGATCCGAGAAAACACGGGGAAATTAACGAGCCGGACGTCGGTAAATGGATGTGATTCCGTGAGTTCTCGCCCCGGACGTCTCGTACCCCCCACACTCCCAGGGAAACTCCCCTGAAAATCAACCGGATTACACTGGCCTGCCACGAATTCCCTGCGGGAACCACCCACTGATACCGGTTTCACGTGTTGAATCCTCTGGCGGCTTTTCGGATAATCACGGATTCCCTGCCGCTTCCTCCTATTCGCCCATCACATGTCATCACCCATGAATTCTTCGGCCGCGCGTCCCCTTCAGGACGTCAACATCACCGACACTGCACCCCTGATTTCCCCGGTGGAACTCAAGGCAATGCTGCCTGCTGATCCAGCCGTGGCTGATCACGTGCTGCGTTCAAGAACAACAGTGTGCGATATCCTTCAGGGGCGGGATCGACGTGTCATCGCCATCGTCGGACCATGCTCCATTCACAACACCGAAATGGCTCTCGAATACGCCCGCGGCCTCAAAGCAGTCGCCGAAGAAGTCGGCGATGTACTGTTCGTCGTCATGCGCGTCTACTTTGAAAAACCCCGCACGACCGTCGGCTGGAAAGGGCTCATCAATGATCCGCATCTCAACGATACGTTCGATATCGCTGCCGGACTCCGTAAAGCCCGGCAGATCCTCTGCCGGATCAACGAAGTCGGGCTGCCGGCCGCCACGGAAATGCTCGAACCAATCACACCCCAGTACATCGCTGACCTGATCACTCTGGCCTCCATCGGGGCACGCACCACCGAATCGCCAACGCACCGCCAGATGGCCAGCGGCCTGTCTATGCCGGTGGGATTCAAGAACAGCACGGAAGGCAGTCTGGAAGTGGCCATCAACGCCATGAAGGCTGCTCGTGCCCCGCACTGCTTTCTCGGTATCGATCACGATGGTCGCACCTGTGTCGTCTCCACCCGCGGCAACCCCTGGGGGCACCTGATCCTCCGTGGAGGCCGCACCGGTCCCAATTACAGCACCGAATCCATCGCCGAGGCTGCGGTCATGCTGAAGGCCGCCAGCCTCCCGCCAAGGCTCGTTGTTGACTGCAGTCACGCCAACTCCTCCAAAGATTATCGTCGACAACCCGAAGTCTGGACCGATGTCATTCGCCAGCGCGCTGCCGGCAACGCAGACATCGTCGGACTGATGCTGGAAAGCAACCTTCGCGAAGGTGCCCAGTCACTGGGAAGTGATCCCGCCGCACTTGAATATGGGGTCAGCATCACCGATGGCTGCATCAGTCTTGAAAACACCATCCAACTGCTTCGCGATGCCCGCCGGATGCTGCTGAAATAGTCCCGCATTCCGCATCCCGCCCCCGCGCGGCAAAGCAAGGTACCGAATTGATGTCCTCAATACCCCTTCAGGTGCTCAGTCGCGAACAGGTCCGTCGAATTGACACCGCCGCCGCTGAACAACTCGGTATCCATAGCCTCGTGCTCATGGAGAACGCCGCCCGGGGACTCTGTGAGGTCATTCGCAGCACCGGGGCATGGTCTGCCATCACAATTGTCGCCGGCCCCGGCAATAACGGTGGCGACGGTCTCGCAGTCGCTCGTTTGCTGGCCGCAGATCAGTGCTCCGCAGACCACTCCTGTGACGTTCAAGTCCTGCTCATTCGCGGTGGCAAATCAATCAGTCAGGATGCCTCCGCAAACCTCTCCATTCTGCAGCGCTGCGGTTTACCCGTGGAAGAGCCATCGCTGACATCTGCGGCCGAGATCATCACCGGCCTCCCGGCAGACAGCCTGCTTGTCGACGCACTGCTCGGGACAGGTATTCGCGGCACCGTTTCAGAACCATTCCTCAGCATCATCGCTGCCATCAATCGTTCTGCCGCTGCCAAACTGGCCGTCGATGTGCCCTCCGGTCTGGACTGCGACAGCGGCTCACCCTGCGGCGCCGCTGTTCGTGCCAGTCACACCGTGACCTTCGTGGCCGCCAAAACCGGCTTTCTCACACCTCAGGGCCGCGAACACTGCGGCCAGATCCATGTCAGGCACATCGGTGTTCCGGCCGAATGGATCGCAAAACTCTGCCGACAGCCAGACGACCGCCGCTGATATTCAGGAACGCGCGGTCAAATGCCCGCTGATAATCCGGTCCCGAATTCGAAACGCAGCCCAGGTCCACACCAGTCCAAGCAACCAGCCCGCAAGCACGTCGGTGGGATAGTGCACCCCCATGCAGACCCTGCTGATCCCGATTACTCCAGCCACCCACAGCGGAAAAACAGAGAACAGACGCTGCAGATGGCGGTCACGGGTGCGAGTTGACAGCAGCAGACCAACGGTGACATAAACGATCACCGACATCATCGCGTGAGCGCTGGGAAAGCTGGTAGAGCCCCTCACGAAGGACAGGTGCGGCACCACATCCGGACGTGCTCGCTGCACCAGCTCCTTCATCAGCACATTAAACAGAAACCCCCCCGCCACAGTCAGCACGAAGAAATGAAAGGACTCACGGCTGAGCTCCAGCCGGCAGAAAGCTGCAAAGCAGACACTCACCATCAGCAGCACCGCATATCCGCCCAAAGCAGTGAAATCCCGCATTGATTCTTCAAGCAGTCGCGGCCCAATCATCCGTTGCGGATTTTCCGGATCACGGAAGGCAGCAATCATGCGTTCCTCGAAAGAGCGTCCGGGACCGTCGAAGACCAGGTCGCCGCAGACGAATGCGAGCCCCGCGAGCAGTACTGCGACCAGCGTCCAGGGCAAAATCTTCAGGAGCGGTGGGTGAATCATTCAGCAGCTTCAGCAAGGCGCCCGGGAAACAGAGTGGTCTCCGGATGAGCTGTCTTCCATTCCTGCCAGGTGGTCATTACGCTTTCGAGGTCCCGCAGTGGTATTTTTGCCGATGATTGCGGGAGCATTTGACC
>CAZLOQ010000001.1:47949-128386 GCA_964561125.1 uncultured Chitinophaga sp.
AGCCACATTTCCCCATTCATAAAACCGGCCGTCTGCACCCGCAGACTGGTACCAGGCTGCCCCGCCAGCACTCGCGAGCACCGGGTTCGGTCGCAGAACGTCACAGCAATCGGCTGCGGGCCGCGGGTGTCAACAACCACGTGCGACTGCATGTCACTCAGGGCGCTCACAAGCCAGGCTCGCGATTCACCATCGGAACTGATCCCAATGACCATTTCGTCCGGTCCCACCTGAGCATCCACGGCAGGCAGCATCGGAGGATCAATGACCGGCGGAACGATGAATGGAGTATTCATCATGCCGGTGGCAGGCGAAGGTGGCGCGACGGATGGCGCCAAAGCCACGGGTGGCGCGCCGGACTCACCTGACACGCCAACGGATGGTACCTCAGTTTCGCTGCAGCCAGGACACATCAGCAGACATACACACAGAACCGCTGGTGTCAAAACGCATCGCAATGACGCAGAAGAGTTCAGGCAGCAAGGCGGGGCAGTCATGTGATTCCCGGGGGAGAACGGAGTGTACCTGGTTCGCGGAAGAGCAGGAAAGGGGCAACGGCATTCAGCTGCCCCTCCTTCTGTTATCACGAATTCAGTTCGCCGGTGCGGCCGGGGTGGGGGTGCCAGGAGTCTCGTCGACACCACCACCACCACCCAGCGCATTTGCCACCAGCCGACCGAAGATCTTCACAAAACCCTGCTCAAGCCGAACCCGGCTGCGGGCACCGGTTTCCGTGAGACGGGTGTCGATTTCGATGCGGTCATCGCCTTCCTTGAGCGTCTCGCGGGCGATGCGACCACCCTGCTCAGCACGTTGAGCCATGCGGGCAGCATTCGGGCCACCACGGAAGCCACGACCTCGCCCCGGGCCGCCACCGGCTCGGCCCGCCGGCCCAGCTGGTGCAGGAGTGCCGCCGGGAGCGGTTGCAGAACCGTCTGCGATCTGCAGCTCGAGCGCGGCTTCAGCACCCGCGGCTGCTTCCCGCTCTGCACGCCGGGACTGGCTGGCCACCTGAGCGGTTTCGGCCATCTCCACGAGCTGGTTGACGTTGACGATCACGCGGAAGCTGGGCGGAGTTCTGACGTCGGCGGGTGACTGAGTGGCTGCTTCGAGTTTATCCATGACGCCCTTCAGCGTCGCCAGAGACTCTTCACCGCCAATCACTCCCCAGATGGCCGTTGATCCCATTCCCAGAGTCAAGCCGACGTTATCACCGAAGACCGCGGTCGCTTCGGGTGGCTGGATGGCGAAGGTCAGGCGATGGAATGTTACTCCCAAGTGTTGACCCGCCCCAATCTGCATCTCGCCGGCCTGCTTCAGCACTTCGATGTCCTTCAGTCGTGTGAGCAGATCCTGGGCTCCGGAGTTAATGGCGTCGCCATCCTGCACGCGACCCGCCCAGACGATCGCCAGTTTGCCTGCCGAATCCCGATAGAACTGTGCAAACGCATCCATGTGGCCCTCCTGCAGTGTCTTCTGCACGGCTGAAAGTGCCTGACCGATCGGACTGTTCTCGTCCGGAGCAGGACCAAGATTGTTCTCTTCAATCAACCTCGCCACTTCCATCCGGAAGCCTTCCATCATCTCTCCATAGGCTTCCTTCTCCCGGTCAGCCATCATCGTGGACAGCGACAGTGATACCGCCGCGTTGTCGTCCAGCAGCGGAATGAACTGGCTGGGACGGTCGGTTGAACTCAGGATTTCTTTGAGCATCTGTGAACCCTTGATGGCGTCCACAATGAAATCAATGTTGACGGACTGCTCTTCTTCGGAAATCTCCACACCAAACGTGAGCTTCTGGCAGTCCATGAAGAGCATCTTCAGGGCGGCCAGACCTCGCTCGCCTTCGACGCGACGAATGCGGTAGGCACCTTCCGGCTCACCGTCCCGCTGCTGCAGCTGAGTGGAAATACCAGAGTTGATCAGGCCGTAGAGCAGGGTTCGAGTGGCCACGGGGATGGATTCCACGTCCAGACGCACTGATGCATCGAACTGCTGCACCTGTCCGGCAAGCAGTTGTCCAGGGTCAGGGAATTCGCGGTCAAGAATCTTCGCGTCCGGGTTGTTGCCAAGCGGGATGAACGCGTAGCCGTTCTTCATCACCACCGGAAACGTGCGATTCGGACCGATGACCTCGTAACGGCCTTCTTCGTCCTCCTTACGAATGACCACCGGAGCTTTTTCAACCAGCTTTGTTGCGGCTTCGACAGAATCCACGGGCACAAACGCAATGAACTCGGGGAGTGGCGGAATGGCAACCGGGAGATATCCCATGACTCCGAATGGCTTGTCGCGATTGAATCCGTCGAGGTCATTCAGGGTACTTTTGAGGAAATCCTGGAGCTGCTGGTGCACTGACGGGTGCTCGGCCGCATCGAAGATGTACTGTGATTTCTTCAAAAATCGGTCTGCTCCGGAAAACGTAATTGTGAGCAGTGGCCGTGTGCCCTCCTGGATGAGCGACAGCGGGCTGGAGGGCGCCTCGTCCTGTGCCTTCACGGCGGGCACCAGGCTGCCACAGCAGACCGTTGTAATCAGCAGCAGGACCAGAGCACTACGCAAAAAACAGGCTTTCAGGCGCAACCGCATGGCAAACATATCCGCAAAAGAGTATTCGGCGGGACCAGGAAACCGGGATTATTCGCTGCCACGTGCAATTTCCAGGCCTGCTTTTGGTAGGAACCGGAAGAATTGCGAAAGGATTCGAACGAATACAGGTTTCCACCAGCTTTTTGCCTGAAAAGCCGCAGGTGACACGCCTCTGCAGGCCGTACGTTGTCCCGGCTGCATCCATGCTCAGCTGCCGGAGCGATTTCCGCGACGGACCAGACAGGCGCCCACAAAATCGCGAAACAGCGGATGAGGCTGATGGGGCTTGGACTTAAATTCCGGATGGTACTGCACTGCCAGGAACCACGGATGCGACTGCAGTTCGATCACTTCCACCAGAGTGCCGTCGGGGCTGGTCCCCGCGATCAGCATCCCCGCATCGGTGAACTGCGATCGATACTCCGGGTTGAACTCATAGCGATGCCGATGCCGCTCACTGATCTCCGGTGCACCGTAGGCTCTGGCCGCGTGAGTGCCTGCTGTGAGAAGGCAGGGCTGAGCCCCTAAACGCATGGTGCCGCCCTTGCGATGGACTGTTTTCTGGCCTTCAAGCAGGCAGATGACGGGGTTACGGGTATCGGCAGAGAATTCGCTGCTGTTGGCATCGGCAAGTCCAAGCACATTGCGGGCAAACTCAATCACCGCACACTGCATTCCAAGACAAATTCCAAAGAACGGCAGCTCATGCTCACGCGCGTACTGGATGGCCTGGATTTTGCCCTCGATTCCCCGCATCCCAAAGCCCCCGGGAACGAGCAGTCCGTCGACGCCTTTGAGCAGCATCTCGGCACTTTGTCGTTCAAGCTCTTCTGCTTCAAGTCGCTTGACGATGATTTGGGTGGAATGCGCAAACCCCGCGTGGTCCAGCGATTCATAGATGGACTTGTAGGCGTCGCGATGCTCGATGTATTTGCCAACCACCGCAATCGTCACCTCATGACGCGGGTTGCGAATCCGGTGCACCAGTTCCCGATAGCCCTCCATCTGCAGAGGACCGCATTTGAGCTGCAGTTTCTGGCAGATGAGTTCGTCGAGACCGTGTTCCACAAGTCCGACCGGGACTTCGTAGATCGAGAATTCCTTATCCACCTCTTCGATCACCGCCCGCTTTTCCACATTGCAGAAGAGCGCAATCTTGTCGGTGTGCTCGCGGCCAATCGGACGTTCCGTTCGCACGATCAGGATGTCCGGTGAAATACCAATTTCCCGCAGTTGCTGGACACTGTGCTGTGTCGGCTTGGTCTTGGCTTCCCGGGCAGCCTTGAGGTACGGCACGAGCGTCAGGTGGATGAACATGCAGTTCTCGCGGCCGATATCCAGCGGAATCTGGCGGATTGCTTCAAGAAATGGCAGACCCTCAATGTCACCCACCGTTCCGCCCAGCTCAGTAATCACAACGTCCACATCCGGAGTCGCCAGGCTGAGGATACTGGCTTTGATCTCGTCCGTGATATGCGGTACCACCTGGACCGTCCGCCCAAGGTACTCCCCACGCCGCTCCTTCTCAATCACCGACAGATAAATCTGCCCCGTCGTGTAGTTGGAATGACGGTTCAGCTCGCCCGAGGTGAAACGTTCGTAATGACCCAGGTCGAGGTCCGTTTCAGAGCCATCGTCGAGCACGTAGACTTCACCGTGCTGGAATGGGCTCATCGTGCCCGGGTCCACATTCAGGTAGGGATCCAGCTTCTGCATGCGAACCTTGAGCCCCCGGCTCTCCAGCAGCATACCGATAGACGCTGACGTCAGTCCCTTACCAAGAGAACTGACGACACCCCCCGTAACAAATATATGGCGGCTCATGTTCCGTCCGTGAAGATTGACAGTCAGGTTCAGCCGCTTCCTCTCACCAACAGATACGCCCCCGGGGGCGAGAGTGAAGAACAGTCAGCTGATGCGTTTCTTAACCGGAAGTTCACCAGTCCTCAATCGATGTGAATTGAGAATTCCATCTTCCCGGGGTTTGCTTCCGCAGGAGACCGGCTAAACGTTGAACAGGAAATGGCAAATGTCACCGTCCTGCATCACGTACGATTTCCCTTCCACTCGCAGACGTCCTGCAGCCCGGATCTCCTTCTCCGATTTGAAGGCCTCCAGATCCTCCAGCGTGTACACCTCACAGCGAATAAATCCTCGCTCGAAGTCACTATGAATCACACCGGCCGCCTGAGGCGCCGTGGCGCCCACCGGAATGGTCCATGCTCGCACCTCCTTCTCGCCCGCCGTGAAGTAACTCTGCAGGCCCAAAGTCCGATAGGTGCCGCGAGCCAGCGGCCCCAGACCCGGTTCGGTCAAACCCACAGAATGCAGCATCTCTGCCCGATCGCCCTCATCCAGTTCTGCCAGCTCCGCCTCCAGCCGCGCACAAATGGGGACCACATGAGCACCATTCTCGGATGCATATCGCCTGACCTGCTGAACCAGCTCTCCATTCCCCTGCAAATCGTCTTCCGCCACGTTCGCCACAAACAGCACGGGCTTGGCCGTCATCAACCCCAGTGCTCGCACCGCCCTCGACTCTTCCTCGGTAAACGTGCATGTCCTGAGCGGCCGACTGCCGTTTACCCACTCCTGACACTTCTCCATCACCGCCGCCCGCAACTTCGCTTCCTTGTCGCCACTCTTTGCAGAACGCTGAGCTTTGGGGAGCGATGTTTCCAGTGTCTGCATGTCCGCCAGCAGCAGCTCCGTTTCGATGATTTCGATGTCCGACAGCGGATTCACTGACCCCGAAACATGCGTAATGTCGTCGTCCACAAAACAACGCACCACCTGCAGGATCGCATCCACCTCACGGATGTGGCTGAGAAATTTATTGCCCAGACCTTCGCCCTCGCTCGCGCCCTTCACGATCCCGGCGATGTCGACCAGCTTGAGCGCCGCAGGGATCACCTTTTGCGGCGGAATGTACTTCGTAATCCGCTGCAAACGCTCATCCGGCACGCTCACAATACCTTCATTCGGCTCGATTGTGCAAAACGGGTAGTTCGCACTTTGAGCCGCCGTGGAAGATGTGAGTGCGTTGAACAGAGTACTCTTGCCCACGTTCGGCAGGCCGACAATGCCAGCTTCCATGAAAAATCCGTCCACCTGAAAACAACAAATCGTGATTCACCACCATGCACGCAGGCCGGAGTCTATCGCAGCTGGCGATCACGGTCATCTGTGCCACATCTGAAATCTCATCGCTGTACCATCACAGACCCGTATGCCAACAGTTGCCCCGGCTCCCGCAACAACTTACAACCCCTCCGCTGACTAACCCTCGTCACAGGGCGACGGCACTCCTCCCCGCACACCGTGCGGCTCATGGAAAGCTGAACCGTACTCCTTCAGGAGCATTTCCAATGCGGCTTCGTGTTCTCGGAATTCTGATGCTGCCGGTGACCCTCATCCTCCTCACCAATCCTGCTGCCTCCGCTCAGGATGCCCCATACAACGTCTTTCCCGAGGCCCGGCCGCCATACTTCCGCGTCCGATATACCGCCTCCCCGGAACCCGATGGACTCCTCTTTCCTGTAAACTACACAGTCTGGATTCCACCCGGTGTCAGGCAGTTGCGGGGAGTCGTCGTGCACCAGCACGGGTGCGGAGAAGGCTCCTGCCGCTCCGGACTCACCGGGGCCTGGGACCTCCACTGGCAGGCCCTCGCACTTCGCCATGACTGTGCCCTGCTTTCACCCGCCTACGAGCAACCCGACCAGGCTGACTGCCAAAAGTGGTGCGACCCTCGCAATGGCTCCGCGAACGCGTTTCTCCGCGCCCTTGCTGACCTCGGAAAAATTTCCGGGCACCCGGAACTCACCAGCGTTCCGTGGGCACTCTGGGGGCATAGCGGCGGCGGTCACTGGGCCGGCGGAATGACGCTCATGTATCCGGAAAGAGTTGTCGCGGCATGGCTGCGGTCCGGAGTCCCGCTGCTGCAGGCCGACCCCGCACGCAGCAACATCCAGCCCCATCCGCTCACCACTGCAGCGCTCAGCGTGCCCATCATGTGCAACCCCGGCACACAGGAAGGCGTAACGGTGAAAGACGGGCGATTCGCAGGCGTGTGGCCGGCAAACGAAGCCTTCTTCTATGCGCTCAGATCTCGCGGAGCCCCAATCGCTGTGGCCGTCGATCCACTCTCCAGCCACGAGTGCGGAAACCAGAGATACCTCGCCATTCCCTGGCTCAGTGACTGTCTCCGCCTGCGACTCCCGCAGATGCCCTCCCAGCCCCTCCGCCCGCTGCCCCTATCCGATGTCTGGCTGGCACCGATAACCGGCTCCGAAGCGGTCCGAGCGGAAGATTTCGCAGGCGACCCGCTCACCATGGGCTGGCTGCATTCCGGTTTGATCGCCACCGCGTGGTCCCAATACGTCAAAACTACGGACGTCACCGACAGCTCGCCACCGCCAGCACCGTCCAACCTCCGACTCAATGGGGATGAGCTCTCCTGGGACTGTATCGCTGATCTCGAATCCGGAATCGCAGGATTTCTCATCGAAAGAAACGGTGCCATCGTCGGCAGCACACTGGAACAGGCCAAAAATCCGTTCGGACGACCACTCTTTCAAAGCCTTCAGTACAGCGATACGCCCCCGCAGCCACTCGCCAGGATGACATGGCGCGATCCTGCCCCCACACCCGGAATGCCGACCGCTTATCGCGTCATCGCTGTCAACACAAGGGGACTGCGGTCGGATGGGCAGAAAATTGATCGCTGAGGTCGAGTGGCTGTCAAAGCGATCCGCCCGCAGTGCTCAGAGAGACGCAGCTCAGGCAACAACCGCACGCCGTTGATTCGTCCCAAAATTTAATCAAAGCGATGGCGCGCGCACTCATTCTGAGTCATCTGAGCGTCCCCAAAACACTCTCTTCCAGAATTCCTCCGAACATTCGACCCCATTCCCTCGTCTCTTCCCTCTGTAGAAATTGCAACCGGGAACCCAGGGTCTGCGGCAACTCTCTACGGAAAACGGATCCCCGGGTGATCCAAAAGTCCTTGTTTTCCGTTCTGCATGCAACACAGAAGAGGATTCGCCCGCATTTTCAAGCATATGGCCCGCGTTTTGCTCACTGTGTTCCGGCTTCTGCTCTCAATTTCAGTTTTCTCACCGTTCGCGCAGCAAACTCGGTTCCAGCCGGTACTTGTGAACACAATCCAGCGAATCCGATTTCCCGGTTTCGAGGGATTTTTGCGACAAATCCAGCAAATATGTTGCGGTAAGCCAACCGCAATTCGTGGATCCAGTAGTCAGGTTTCCGGAAGAAACAGCAGCACATCAGTCAGATCGAGGAGGCAGCTATGGTCAATGCCGCATCAAAGTACTCCAGCGATTCCAAAGCGATCAATCGCCCCGGCAACCTCCGGGGAACACACCCTCTCGCACAGACCTCCATTCTGCCGTCAGCAATCGTAGCGAAGATGCACGATGCTCCGCCCGCCCCCGACCTGCTCTCACGCTTCCTCGAAGGTGCTTCACCCGAGGTGCTGGCGCGGGAGTTCGGTATGAGTCGCCCCGCGGTCCATGCGGCACTCGCAACTGCTCGCGCCCAGCGGCTGCTCGACCTGCAAATCGAGCTCATCGACAATCCCGAGTTCCACGCTCCCCACGCAGAACTCCGCATCTGCGGCCCTGAACCAGCCGTACCGAAGACTGCAGGACGCATTCGTATCCCCGCAGGTCTCCCCGCCTACCTCGGAGAACTCTATCGCGTCCCGCTGCTTACCCGTGAACAGGAACAGTACTACTTCCGCAGGATGAACTTCCGCAAGTCACAGCTGCTGGAACTCCGCAAGCAACTCTCCATCAGCAAGCCCTCCGCAAAGCTCATCAAAAACCTCGAAGCAATCGCGGATGACATCCTCCGCATCAAAAACCACCTCATTCGCTCCAACCTCCGACTCGTCGTCTCCATCGCCAAGAAATACATCAAGTCAGGCACGGCGTTCTTTGAACTCGTCAGTGACGGAAACATCTCACTGATGCGGGCAGTTGAAAAATTCGACTACGCTCGAGGCAACAAGTTTTCCACATATGCTTCCTGGGCCATCCTCAAGAATTTCACTCGCAGCGTGCCCGCAGAGCACCAGAGGCTCGATCGATTCCGTACGGGCCAGGAGGAAATCTTCGCCCAGTCCTCCGAGCACCGCTCTTCGGCCATCACCGACGAACAGATCAATCGCGGGCAGCGAGCCATCATCCGCGAAATGCTCAACGAACTCGATGGCCGCGAACAAAAAGTCATCGCCTTCAGATACGGACTTGACGAAGGCGCTGAACCGCAGACACTCGAACAGGTCGGCTGGCGACTGGGCGTCACCAAGGAACGCGTCCGACAAATCGAAGTCCGAACCCTGGAAAAGCTGCGCCGCATCGCTGAACGTCGCGCAGTCGAAATTCCCGGATTCTGAGAAATTTGCTCAGGATTCCCTAACTCCTCGCCGAAATCACGTCTCATTTCCCGCGGAAACCATCCCGTTTCCTCTCCCCGATTGCGTAGTTCCACCCGTCACAACGCCATCGTTTGCCATCCCATAAATCCCCAAAACTGCTCGATCCTGGGACGAATGCCGGAGAACACTTGCTAATTCAACGTCCCACGGTTAACATCTTCTCCCCTCTCGGAGTGCAGTTTGCGCTAGTGTAGCTCAATTGGCAGAGCTCCGGTTTTGTAAACCGGCGGTTGTGGGTTCGACTCCCACCGCTAGCTTCCTCTGCTCTGCAAGCGACAATTTCATGTTCCCATGTGATCAATTTCTCGTCGTTTCCATTCATGTTCAGGGTTGACGGCTAACCAGTCTGCATTCCCTCGGTGAAGCAGGGTATCAGTCAGCGTTCTTTTCAAAAGTACAGTTCCGGGGGAATACCTAAGCGGCCAAAAGGGCCAGACTGTAAATCTGGTGACGTATGTCTTCACAGGTTCGAATCCTGTTTCCCCCATCTTGTGTGTTCGTTCATGGATGTTTGCGGGCGTAGTTCAATGGTAGAATTCCAGCCTTCCAAGCTGGCTGTGTGGGTTCGATTCCCATCGCCCGCTCTCTGAAAAACTTGCTGCTGTAGCTCAGTTGGTAGAGTACGTCCTTGGTAAGGACGGGGTCATGGGTTCAAGTCCCATCAGCAGCTTCAGGATGTATTCAAGGCATTCGTGAAGAGTGTTTCAATCGCTCATCGCGGATGTCCGCTGGTCACTGCCAACGTGCAATCAACGCTTGGTTTCACACGGCGATCGTGGTTGTTGATTCCAGAAGGTCATTTGCAGTGTCAGAACGCTCTGCGTCGGAGCGTTTCGGTGTTGGCCGAATCGTGTGGCCGGTTTCCTAAGAGATGTTTTGTCGGGTCGGTCGAATTTCCCGGCGAAGTTTATTGCGGAGTTGGGTGAATGGCAAAGGGTAACTTTGAGCGAACGAAGCCTCACGTGAACGTCGGCACCATCGGTCACATCGACCATGGCAAGACCACAACGACAGCGGCAATTCTCGCAGTGCAGGCGGCCAAAGGAATGGCATCCGTCAAATCGTACTCGGACATCGCCAAGGGTGGTACTGTCCGCGATGCAACCAAGACAGTGACGATCGCGGCAAGCCACGTTGAATATGAGACGCCGAATCGCCACTACGCACACATCGACTGCCCCGGTCACGCTGACTACATCAAGAACATGATTACCGGTGCCGCGCAGATGGACGGCGCAATCCTTGTTGTCTCCGCTGCAGACGGGCCGATGCCGCAGACTCGCGAGCACATCCTGCTGGCCCGCCAGGTGGACGTACCTGCACTCGTGGTCTTCCTCAACAAATGTGACCTCGTCGATGACTCCGAACTCCTCGACCTCGTCGAGATGGAAGTCCGCGAACTGCTCACCAAATACGGCTTCCCCGGCGATGACGTTCCCCTCGTTCGCGGAAATGCTCGCGGGGCTCTCGACAACCCCGCCGATGATAAGTTCAGCAACTGCATTACTGAGCTGATGAAGGCACTCGACTCGTACATCCCCGAGCCTAAGCGTGCCGCAGACAAGCCATTCATGATGGCCGTCGAAGATGTGTTCTCCATCGAAGGCCGTGGCACTGTCGCGACCGGTCGTATCGAATCCGGTGTTGTGAAGGTCGGCGAAAAAATCCAGATCATCGGCCTCAAGGACACTGTTGAAACCACCGTCACCGGTGTCGAGATGTTCCAGAAGACACTCGATCAGGGTATCGCCGGAGACAACGTTGGACTGCTCCTTCGCGGTCTCAAGAAGGAAGACATCCAGCGAGGGCAGGTTCTCGCCGCCCCGAATTCCATCAAGCCGCATGTCAAATTTGAGGCTGAAGTATACGTTCTCAGCAAGGAAGAAGGTGGGCGCCACACCCCATTCTTCACCGGTTACCGTCCACAGTTCTACTTCCGTACAACGGATGTGACCGGCACAACCAAACTCCTTGGTGGCGCAGAGATGTGCATGCCCGGCGACAACGTTCGGATCGAAGTTGAACTCGGCAAGCCAATCGCCCTCGAAGACGGTTCTCGGTTTGCTATCCGCGAAGGTGGCAAGACAGTCGGTTCCGGAGTCGTGACGAAGATTCTGCAGTAGGATTCGCTTCAAATAACCATACGCTGCCTGCCCGCTCCGGCGGGCAGGCAGTTTTCTTTTCTCGCCGAGGTGCCTTGTGCGCGAATATGTCTGGCTTGAATGCACCGAGTCCGGTGCAAGAAATTATCGTGTGATCAAAGAAACACGCGGTACCGAGCGTCTTGAACTCATGAAATACTGCCCGAAACTCAGGCGACACACGTTGCACAAAGAGTCCCGCAAAAAGTAGTGGGTCCTCACGAGATGAACGGGAGTAGCTCAATTGGCAGAGCACCGGATTCCAAATCCGGCGGTTGGGGGTTCGACTCCCTCCTCCCGTGTTGGTTCGTTCCAGTCAGTTGAAGCTGGTCTTTTCGTTCGCAGCCTTTGATTATTGGTAGCACCGCATGGCCTCCAAAAGTGACGCATCGCTGACAAAGGAACTGCTCAGCACTGGTCTCTACAAGGCCAACCAGGGTCGAATGGTCAGGCAGTTTACCTTCTTCACGGCTCTGGTGATTGCTGCGTTCGGGTGCATCACACTCGCGAACGGGCCTCTGAATCCCCGCCCTGAGGTCATTAAGGTGGCTGTGTCACTATCCTGCTGGCTGATCACAGCATGGATTGCTTTCCGGGCCGTGAACTACCCAAGGTTCGCAGACTTTCTGATTTCCGTCGAGTCCGAGCTCGCTCGAGTCACCTGGCCGCAACGCTCTGAGGTCTCTCAGGCAACCGTGGTTGTCCTCGTCACGATGGCCTCGCTTGGAGGGTTCTTGTTCTTAATCGATCTCATCTGGACGTGGCTGCTGTCTGTCATTGGCTTCACTGAGATGTTCAACTGAGGCGTTTTGCTTTCTACGGCTGAGATTTCTCCCCTCCCACACACCCTGCAATCAAGGGCACAAGACATGGCAAAACAATCTGATGCTGCGTCCGCCGACAAGATGCAGTGGTACGTGCTCAAAGTTCAGACCAACAGAGAGCGCACGATCAAGGAGGCCATCCTCCGGCGGATTCGTAAGGATGGCTTTGAAGAGTATTTCGGCGAGATCGTGATTCCGTCCGAAAAGGTGGTCGACAGCCGCTCCCCGCAAAAGCAGTTGGATCGCAAACTGTTCCCCGGCTACATGATGGTGCAGATGGTACTGAACGATGAGACATGGTACCTCATCCGCGACACTGGTGGTGTGGGCGATTTCGCCGGTGCTGCCGGCAAGCCATTGCCGATGGAGTCTCACGAAGTTGAGCGCATGCTTGGGAAGTCGTCCGAACAGGCAACCGTTGCCCCCAAAGTGCGCATCGCGTTCTCAACCGGTGACGTCGTTAAGATTCGTGAAGGTGCTTTCGAGAACTTCGAGGGGACTGTCGAAGGAATCGATGAGCATAGTGGCAAAATTTCAGTACTCATCGATATCTTCGGGCGGTCCAGCCCCGTCGAACTCGATCATTGGCAGGTCGAAGCCGTCTAGGCAGCTGCCCCTCACAGGCTAATTTTGGGATTTCCTTTCCATGGGTAAACAGCGACAAGTCACCGCTCAAATCAAAGTGCAGGTTACCGGAGGGCAGGCGACGCCAGCGCCGCCGGTCGGTACTGCGCTTGGCCCGCATGGGGTCAACATCGGGCAGTTCGTGTCTCAGTTCAATGAAAAGACACGTGAGATGATGGGAGTAACTATTCCTGTCGTGATCACTGTGTATAACGATCGGACCTTCGAGTTTATCCTTAAAAGCCCTCCAGCAGCAGTGCTGCTCAAGAAAGCCGCCGGGATCGCCAAGGGGTCCGGCAGCCCGCTGAAGAATAAGGTGGGCACGGTCACGACCGCACAGCTTGAGCAGATCGCGAAGCAGAAATATGAAGACCTCAACGCGTCGTCACTCGAGCAGGCACGACGCATGATTGCCGGCACCGCACGGAGCATGGGGCTCGAAGTGCTCGATTAGTTCCCCCCGGGTCCAGTTCGAAGTCATCCGATCAGCTACCGCAAAGAGGGTTAAAATGGCCGTCCATTCAAAACGCATGAAGGCACTCAACAAGAAAGCAGTTGAGCTTGGCTCACTCACCGTCGCCGAAGCCGTGAAGGCACTCAAGGGGCTTGAGTCCTCCCTTCCCAAGGGTGTGAAGGCCTGCCGCTTTGATCAGACGGTCGAGATCGCTGTCCGGCTCGGTGTGGATCCTCGGCAGGCAGATCAGATTGTCCGGGGTTCTATCGTTCTTCCCCACGGCATCGGGAAGACCCAACGAGTGCTCGTGTTTGCACAAGGCGAGAATGTTGGAATCGCACAGGCAGCCGGGGCCGATCAGGTTGGCGGCAGGGAACTCGCCGATCGTATCAAGGAAGGCTGGCTCGATTTCGATGTTTGCATCGCCACTCCGGATATGATGGGTGTTGTTGGTCCACTCGGCAGGATCCTTGGGCCGCGTGGGCTCATGCCAAGCCCTCGTGCTGGTACTGTGACTCAGGATGTGGCCAACGCCGTTCGCGAGTACAAAGCCGGTAAGGTGGAATTTCGTGTTGATAACGGCTCGAACGTGCACTGTGTCGTTGGGAAACTCTCCTTCGATGCAACTCGCCTCACCGAAAACATCGAAAGCCTGCTCGCCTTCATCCGCAGTCTTAAGCCGAACACATCCAAGGGCGTTTACCTCCGCAGTATGGTTGTTTCCGCCACTATGATGCCGTCCATCTCGGTAGCTGTTTGATTTTTCCGTCTCTCGCAATGCGTTTCTCTGTGAGCTTTCGTCATGGGCAAGCAAGTTAAAGATATGGTGATTGCTGATATCCAGGCACGCATCGGCGATGCCAGGGATTTCATCGTCGTCGATGCCTCTAAACTCGATGCGATCACAGCCAATCGCTGGCGACTGGCCCTCCGTAAGGAGCGGATCAGCGCCCTGACCGTTAAGAACTCAATCGCGATCAATGCGTTGCGACGTCGTGGTGTTAACGGGCTCGACCCGGTTCTCGCAGGTCCCTCCACTCTCGTTTGGGGTTGCGAGGACATCGTTGCCCTCTCGCGTTCCATCACGAAGTGGGCCAAGGATATTCAGAAACTCGAAATCAAAGGCGCAGCAGTCGAAGGGCAAACGCTCAACGCTGCCGCCGTAGAAACTCTCAGCAAGAGCGCCGGTCGCCGCGAAACGATCGCTGAGCTTGCCGGGCTGATGCTCGCACCGGGGCGTCAGTTGGCTGGTTGTCTCCAGGGTCCCGGCGGTCAACTCGCCGGTCAACTGAAGACTTTGTCCGAAAAAGAGCCAGCAACTTAGGTGAGACAGCGATCGCTGTCGTGTGGATTTTCCGGCTTTCAAATCGCCTCGTTACCGTCAACGAAAGGTTCCTGTCATGTCTGCGGAAGCAGCAACGTTCGATGCAACTACAAAAGAATTGGGTGACCGAATTGTCGGCCTTACGCTGCTCGAGGCCAAAAAGGTCGTGGACTACCTGAAGGAAGTCCACGGAATCGAGCCGGCTGGTGGTGGTGCAGTGGTTATGGCTGCAGCCCCCGCTGCCGCTGCTGAGGTCAAGGAAGAGCAGACCGAGTTTACTGTCATGCTCACCGGCTTCGAGGACTCCAAGAAGATCGCTGTGATCAAGGTTGTCCGCGCCGCAACCGGACTCGGCCTGAAGGAAGCAAAGGACCTCGTCGAGGGCGCCCCAAAGCCCCTTAAGGAAGGTCTCTCCAAGGAAGACGCCGAGAAACTCAAGAAGGAAGTTGTCGACGCTGGCGGTACCTGCGACATTAAGTAGGCGTGTTGCCGCTCGCTCAACAGATCCTTTCGTTCGCCGCGTCCGGGGCGACTTCGCCCCGGACTCCGCTCACTCGATCCCGTTCGCTTACCACAAAAAGGCTCAGCAGACTGTGCAGAGCGATTGGCGGGTTCTGATTCTCGAAACGGTCCTAACGAATGGCACTGTCGATTACTTCGGCAAGTGCCTGGTTCCGCGCGCACTTCTTAAGTGCCCTTTATTCCCAGTGCTGTGCAATTCGCACGGCTGATCTCGATTTTCGCAGGCAGGATATTGGCATGCCCGTCCCGTCCGTTCGTACCATCGACCAGGATACCGTCAGAAGCTTCGGGAAAATCCAGTCCGACTTTGAAATTTCAGGCCTGACACAGATCCAAACGGCCTCATACGCTCGCTTCCTCCAACTCGATCGTCCCTCCCGGGACCGACTGGATGTAGGGCTTGAGTCGATCCTTCGCGAGGTATTCCCGATCTCCAGCTTCGACGGAAATTTTCGTCTCGAATACGTCCGCTACGAACTGCTGAAACCGCGCTACACACCGGAAGAGTGCCGCCAGCTCCGGCTCACTTATGGTATGCCCTTCCGTATTTGGATGCGTCTCGTCAAAGAGCAACCGGTCGAAGAAGAGGTTTACCTCGGTGATATCCCGGTGATGATTGGGGGGGGCGAGTTCATCATCAATGGTGCCGAGCGTGTTGTTGTCAGCCAGCTCCATCGGTCCCCGGGCGTTGACTTCGTCATGGCGGAAGAGACTGCCAGCAGCGACCGCAAGACGCATTCGTGTCGCATCATCCCCGAGCGTGGCAGCTGGATTGAATTGCTCGTCAGCAAGCGCGATGCAATCGGGGTGCGGATCGACCAGAGCGGCAAGTTCTCAGCACTCACTCTGCTCCGGGCAATGTCACGCGAACACTCCTCCGATGCTCAGATCATCCGCCTGTTTTACACCACGACCACCGTGAAGCTCTCCCCCAAAACGACAGCCGAGGAACTCGAGGGACACTGGTCAGTCGACGACGTTGTGTATCCGCCCAAACACGAACGCGCCGGCGAGATCGTCGTTGACGCAGGCAGCGAAATCACTGATTCTATCGCCGAAGAGATCATCGCCAGCGGCCTCAAATCCGTGGAAGTCGTGCTGTCCACCGATCTGAAGGATGCGCTGATCATGCGTACCCTGGCCGAGGATGGTACCTCCACCCACGAGGAGGCACTCCTGCGAATCTACCAGCGACTTCGCCCTGGCAATCCCCCGAATCTCGATAAAGCCAGTGACCTCTTCCGCGAAAAATTCTTCGATGTCAACCGCTACCGTCTTGGTCGCGTCGGTCGCTTCCGTATTAACCGCAAATTTCAACAGGACGTCTCCGATGATGAGATGACGCTCAATCCTGTCGATTACATCAACGCGATGAAGTACATCGTTCGCCTTCGTGGCGGCGACGAGAGCGCACAGATTGACGACATTGATAACCTCGGCAACCGGCGTCTCCGCACAATTGACGAACTCGCCGCTGATGAAATCCGCAAAGGCTTTCTCAAACTCCGACGGACTGTTCAGGAACGCATGACGGTCAAAGAAACGGAGAATATGACTCCGCGGTCGCTCATTAACCCCAAAAGTGTGAGTGCGGCGATCGAATACTTCTACGGTCGCAGCGAACTGTCGCAGGTTGTGGACCAGACCAATCCGCTGTCGATGCTCACCCACGAACGTCGCCTGAGCGCACTCGGACCCGGTGGACTTAATCGCAAACGTGCAGGCTTTGAAGTCCGCGACGTGCATATTTCGCACTACGGTCGCATCTGCCCTGTGGAGACTCCTGAAGGTACCAACATCGGCCTGATCTCCAGCCTGAGCATTTACTCCCGGGTGGATGACTATGGGTTTCTCATCTCCCCCTACCGCGTCGTACGTGACTCCCGCGTCACCGATGAAGTCGTCTGGCTTCGTGCCGACGAGGAAGCAACCGCCTTCGTCTGCCCCGCAGATACTCGCGTCGAAGAAGGGCAGATTGCCGAAGAAAGAGTGCTCGCGAGGAACAAGAGCGACGTTGTGTGGATCGATCGCAGCGAGGTTCAGTTCATCGATGTTGCACCCTGCCAGATGGTCGGTGTCTCAGCAGGGCTCATCCCGTTCCTCGAACATGACGATGCCAACCGGGCCCTCATGGGGTCTAACATGCAACGCCAGGCCGTGCCACTGCTGATTGCTGAGCGTCCCGTGGTCGGCACAGGTATGGAGCAGTTCGTCGCCCAGAACTCCGGCATGGTTCTCCGCGCCGACAAGGCAGGAAAGATCACGTATGTTGATGCCAACGTCATCGAAATTGACGGCCGACGGCATCAACTCCGTAAGTTTGTCAAACTCAACGAACGGACCTGTCTCAACCAAAAACCGATTGTCCGTGTCGGTGATAAGGTCAAACCGGGACAGGTTCTCTGCGACAGCGCCGCAACTCGCAACGGTTCACTCGCGCTTGGACGCAACGTGCTCGTCGCCTTCATGTCCTTCGAAGGTTTCAACTTCGAAGACGCTATTATCCTCTCAGAGCGACTCGTGAAGGAGGATGTCTACACCTCCATTCACCTTGATGAGTACGACGTAGAAATTCGCGAGACAAAACTGGGCCGCGAAGAGTTTACGCGTGACATTCCGAATGTCAGCGAGAAAGCACTCAGGCACCTCGATGATTCCGGCATCGTCAAAGTCGGCACCCGTGTGAATCCCGGTGATATTCTTGTTGGCAAGATTTCTCCAAAGGCTAAGTCAGAACTCACACCCGAAGAAAAACTCCTGCATGCCATCTTCGGTCGCGTCGGAGAAGATGTCAAAAACGAAAGTCTGGAAGTCCCCAGTGGCGTCAGCGGGATCGTGATCCACACGGAGAAATTCTGCCGTCGCATGAGCCTTTCCGAAATTGAGCGCAAGAAGTTCGAAGAAGAACTCAAACGCGTCGAACGCGAAGCAGACATCGCTGTCGCGGATGCCTTCCGATCGTTCCTGACTGACTTCGAAGCAGTACTCGAACAACCCGTCGTCGATGACGACGGCCGCGCACTCGCAAAACTCGACGACCCCCATGCTGTCGCTGAGTATGCACGTCGATTTCAGATTCATTTCGAGGAAATGGATATCCGCAGCCCCCAGAAGCGCACTGCCGCCCGCCGCGTCATCCGCGATAACTGGACGCTCGTGGAAGACGTCATTGATCGTGAAGATCATCGAGCCAACAGCATGAAGCGCGGTGACGAACTCCCGAGCGGTGTGCTGCAGATGGTTAAGGTCTATGTCGCCTCCAAACGGCAAATCTCCGTCGGCGATAAAATGGCTGGACGACACGGAAATAAAGGGGTCATCTCCAAAGTACTCCCCATCGAAGACATGCCCTTCCTCGCAGATGGCACCCCCGTCGACATTATTCTCAACCCGCTCGGTGTCCCCAGCCGCATGAACGTGGGACAGATTCTCGAAACGCACCTCGGCTGGGCTGCCGGAACGCTCGGATACCGCGCCATTTGCCCCGTGTTCGACGGCGCGGCCGAAGAAGATGTTCGCGTAGCCCTCCGCGAAGCCGGACTTCCGGAAGAAGGCAAGACCTACCTCCACGATGGACGCACCGGCGAGCGGCTCGAACAGAAGACCACCGTTGGCTACATCTACATGCTCAAACTGCATCACCTCGTCGACGACAAGGTGCACGCCCGCGCTACAGGTCCCTACTCGCTGATCACCCAGCAACCTCTCGGTGGCAAGGCTCGCTTCGGCGGACAGCGCTTCGGAGAAATGGAAGTCTGGGCTCTCGAAGCCTACGGCGCTGCTTACATCCTTCAGGAACTGCTCACCGTGAAGAGCGACGACGTCGAAGGTCGCACCAAGATTTACGAGAGTATGGTGAAGGGCGAAAATACACTCGAAGCTGGTACGCCTGCCAGCTTCGACGTCCTCAACAACGAGATTCGCGGACTCTGCCTCAACCTGCAGCTCGAAAAAGCTGTCACCTGATCCCAGGGCCGCCCGTTCTGCCCACTCTGCTCTGGTAGCCCCCCCCGAAAAAATACGGAATCACAGCCTGTCTCCAGGAGATCAACGTGAGCGTCAGTGAAACAACATTCGATCGCGTTAACGACTACGCCGCCGTAAAAATCAGCCTCGCCAGCCCACAGGACATCAAGAGCTGGTCCTTCGGAGAAGTCAAGAAACCAGAAACCATCAACTACCGCACCTACCGTCCGGAACGGGATGGGCTCTTCTGCGAACGCATCTTCGGACCCGAGAAAGACTGGGAATGCGCCTGCGGTAAGTATCGTGGCATGAAGTACAAAGGCATGATCTGTGACCGCTGTGGCGTGAAGGTCACTCACAGCCGTGTCCGCCGCAAACGCATGGGACACATTGAACTCGCTGCTCCCGTTGTGCATATCTGGTTCTTCAAGTCCATGCCCAGTCGCCTCGGCGCACTGCTCAACATGAAGACCACGTCGCTCGAGAAAGTCATCTACTTCCAGGACTACGTGGTTATCGATCCAGGCGATACTCGGCTCAACCCCGGTCAGATGCTCACCGAAGAAGAAGCCCGACAGGCTCGAATTGACTACGGAGAAGGCAACTTTGAGATCGGTATGGGTGCAGAAGCCATCAAAAAGCTCCTCTCGCGCATGCAGCTCCGTGAACTCTCCGTCCAGCTCCGCGCAGAACTTGCCGCCAAGCCCACCCAGCAAAAGAGCAAAGACCTCATCAAACGGCTCAAGATCGTCGAAGCCCTCCGCGACAGCCGGAACAGCCCGGAATGGATGGTGCTCGACGTTATCCCTGTTATCCCTCCGGATCTCAGGCCACTCGTTCTGCTCGATTCCGGCAACTTTGCCACCAGCGATCTCAACGACCTTTATCGCCGCATCATCAATCGCAACAACCGATTGAAAAAGCTCGTTGATCTCAATGCCCCCGAAGTGATCGTGCGTAACGAAAAACGCATGCTGCAGCAGTCTGTTGACGCGCTCTTCGACAACAACCGCTGCAAACGCCCCGTGCTCGGGTCCAGCAACCGTCCTCTGAAGTCCCTGACCGATATGATCAAGGGAAAACAGGGACGCTTTCGCGAGAATCTCCTCGGGAAACGCGTCGACTATTCTGCCCGCAGCGTGATCGTCGTCGGCCCCGATCTGCGTCTCCATCAGTGCGGGCTCCCCAAGAAAATTGCCCTCGAACTCTTCCAGCCATTCGTGATCCGTCGACTCAAGGAACTCGGGCACGCTGATACCATCAAAAGCGCCAAACGAATGCTCGAACGACGCGACGAAGATGTCTGGGACATCCTCGACGAAGTCATTCGCAATCATCCCGTACTTCTGAACCGTGCACCCACGCTGCACCGAATCGGCATTCAGGCCTTCGAACCAGTACTCGTCGAAGGCAACGCCATCCGCCTGCATCCACTCGTCTGCAAAGGCTTCAACGCGGACTTTGACGGCGACCAGATGGCTGTCCACCTGCCGCTCTCCATGGAAGCCCAGGTTGAAGCGACAACCCTGATGATGTCCACCCACAACATCTTCAGTCCGGCCAACGGCGCTCCGATTATCAGTGCATCCCAGGACATCGTTATGGGCTGCTACTATCAAACCCTCAAGAAGCCGGATCGCCCCGGCGATGGCATGGTCTTCGCTTCCATCGCTGAAGTGTTCATGGCCTTCCAGCAGGGGAAAGTCAGTCGACATGCAACCATTCGCGTCCGACTGCCTCGCGGAAAAACTGTCAAAGGCGAAGGTGCTGAAAAATTCCGCTCCGGAGGTCTCGTCGAAACCTCCCCTGGTCGCGTCTTCTTCAACGATGTGCTCCCGCGACGGCTCGCCTTCTACAACCAGACTCTCGGCAGCAAAGACCTCGCTCGCGTGATTTCCGACTGCTACCTCGAACTCGGACGCCGCGAAACCATCGAACTCCTTGACCGCATGAAGAGCCTCGGTTTCCGCACCTCCACCGAAAGCGGCCTGTCCTTCGGCGTCAGCGACCTCTGCACCGCGCCAAATAAGGATAAGGAGATTTCCGAGTCCGAGAAAGGCGTCATGAAACTCATGCGGCTCTTCGAACGCGGCGTGATCACCAACATGGAACGCTACAACAAAGTACTCGAAACCTGGACTCACGCACGCGAATCCATCACTAAGTCCATGATGGAACGACTCCGCGAAGACGTTCGTGACGGCGGGGCCTACGTCAACCCGATCTATCTCATGGCTCAGTCCGGTGCCCGAGGCGGCGTCGGACAGATCCAGCAGCTCGCAGGTATGCGGGGCCTGATGGCCAAACCCTCCGGCGAGATCATTGAAACTCCCATCAAGTCCAACTTCCGCGAAGGACTCTCCGTTCTGGAATATTTCAGCTCCACTCACGGAGCCCGAAAAGGCCTCGCAGATACCGCCCTTAAGACCGCAGACAGCGGGTATCTCACCCGCAAACTCGCAGACATCTGCCAGAATATGGTGATTACCTGCAGAGACTGCGGGACCACCAAAGGCATCACACGCGGTGTCGTCTACCGGGGTGAGAAAGTCGAAGTCAGCCTTGCTGACGCGATCCGTGGCCGCGTCAGCAGGACCAAAATCACAAATCTCATCACTGACGAAAACATCGTCCTTGAAGGTGACCTCATCACCGTCGAAAAGGCTCGGAAAATTGAAGAGATGGGGCTCGAGCGCATTCAGGTCCGCAGCCCCATGACCTGCGAAGCTCCGCTCGGTCTCTGCCAACTCTGCTACGGTATGGACCTCTCCACCGGAGACCTCGTCGAACTCGGGCTCGCCGTCGGCATCATTGCCGCTCAAAGCATCGGTGAACCCGGCACCCAACTCACCATGCGAACCTTCCACATGGGCGGCGTCGGAACCACCGCCGTTGAAGAAAGTGAACTCATCGCAAAACGCGCCGGACAGGTCCGCTTCACGCGTATTCGCAGCGTTATCAATTCCGAAGGCCGCCAGGTGGTGCTCGGACGAAACGGCGAAATCGCCATCGTGGACGATCGCGGACGTGAGGTCGAAACACAGCGGGTTCCAAACGGTGCAGTGCTCGAGGTCGCAGAAAACCAGCCCGTCAAGGCTGGTGATGTGCTCTGCAAATGGGATCCCCATGCAATCCCCATCATCGCTCAGCTCGGCGGTCGCGTAAGGCTCGAAGACTGCGTCGAAGGACAGTCCATCCGCGTCGAAAAAGAGGGTTCCGGGACTCTCCGCCGCACTGTTATCGAACATAAGTCCGGGCTCCACCCTCAGGTCGTCGTCGAAGATGGCACCGGCCGAATTTTGGACTTCTACTACCTCCCCGAAGGCGCGTCCATCGAAGTTGAAGATGGCGGCGTCGTCAATGCCGGGGCTGTGGTCGCCAAGACGCCCCGTGAATCCACCGGTACGCAGGATATCACCGGAGGTCTGCCACGCGTCACAGAACTGTTCGAGGCGCGGAAACCGCGAGACCCCGCTGTCGTTGCAGAAATCGATGGTGAGGTCGAACTCCCGGCAGAAAAGAAACGTGGCAAACGCATCGTGGTCGTCAGGGGCGCCGATGGCTCCGAGGTCGAACATGTTATTCCGCATGGCAAGGATCTTCAGGTTCACTCCGGTGACCAGGTTCGCGCCGGTGACGCTCTCGTTCGTGGTCCGCTCGTTCCTCAGGACATCCTCAAAGTCAGCGGTCCCGAGGAAGTTCAACAATATCTCCTGCACGAGATTCAAAACGTCTACCGTGCACAACGTGTCGAAATCGACGATAAACATATCGAAATCGTCGTCTCACAGATGCTCCGTAAAGTCCGGATTGACCACGTTGGTGATACCGATCTGCTCCCCGGAGTGCTCGTGGACCGCTTCGAACTGAAGCGCATCAACGACTCTCTCGAAAACATGGGACGAATCACCGATCCGGGCGGATCTGACTTTGAGAAGGATGAAAAATATCCAATCGCTGACATCGAAGAAGTCAACAAAGAGCTCACGCGCCCGGCCAGGTACGCCGCTCTTCGCAAGGCCAGATCCAGCCCGCAACTGCTGGGCATCACCAAAGCCGCCGTCTCCAGTGAAAGCTTCATCTCCGCTGCGAGTTTTCAGGAGACCACAAAAGTGCTCACCGAAGCTGCGCTCGGAGGACGTGTCGACAGCCTCGTGGGGCTGAAAGAAAATGTAATCCTCGGACATCTCATCCCCGCAGGTACCGGGTTCCACCTCCACCAGGATGCACAGGTACGCATTCATGAATCCGCCCAGCGCGAGCAGGATGAACAGAAAGCAAGAATGGCCGCCGCACGCAAAGATATGATGGGTGCCGCAGAAGTTCAGGCCCGAAGAGCAGACCCGGAGCGACCTGCTGCCCCCTTCCTCGCAGACCTCAGCGCCGATGAACTCGATCGCCCCTGATTACCCTCGCTGATCCCTCAGCAAACAACTCCCTTGAAATCTCTCACATCTACGGATTCTCCAACATTCGCCTGAACGTCTCCTTCTACAGTTGACGATCACCGCTGAGTTTATTAGACTCAATCGTTTCCCCCGCGCCACCGTCGGCTGGCGTGTTCCAGGTCCCATTTTCGGCTGTTTGGCGAACTATGCCCACCATCAATCAGCTCATTCGCAATCCTCGCAGGCAACAGTCCACCAAATCCAAATCCCCCGTTCTTGAGGGCTGCCCTCAAAAACGAGGTGTTTGTCTGCAGGTCAAAACGGTGACGCCCAAGAAGCCTAACTCCGCCCTCCGCAAGGTTGCTCGCGTTCGGCTCTCTAACGGGAAGGAAATCACTGCCTACATTCCCGGTGAAGGTCACAACCTTCAGGAGCACTCCATCGTACTTGTTCGTGGTGGTCGTGTTCGCGACCTCCCCGGCGTGCGATACAAAATCATCCGCGGTGTGCTCGATACCCTTGGTGTTTCCGATCGTAAGCAGGCTCGTAGTTGTTACGGTGCCAAGCGTCCCAAGGGTGGCGCTGCCGCCGCGGCCGCTGCAGGCAAGAAGAAGAAATAGCCGCTCACGCTGCTCGTCAGTCTTCGCTCGTCGGTTTTTGTCTTTGCTTCTGTCAAATTGTGCGTCCCGAAAGAGTGCTCCGCAATGGTCAAGAAATTTACCGCCAGCCAGGAACAGCTCAAGCCCGATACGCGTTTCAACAACCTGCTGGTCTCCAAGTTCATCAATTGTTTGATGTACGATGGTAAGAAAAGTGTGGCAATGAGCGCTTTCTACAGGGCCATGGACATCGTCAAAAAGCAACTCCCCAACGAAGACCCGTTGGCTGTCTTTGTGGCGGCTGTTGATAACGTGAAGCCGTCTATCGAAGTGCGTTCCAAGCGCGTCGGTGGCGCCACTTATCAGGTGCCGACCCCTGTTAACCCTCGCCGGCAGCAGGCGCTCTCGATTCGCTGGATCCTTGAGGCCGTTCGTGGGCGGAAAGGTCGCCCCGTCGATCGCTCCCTTGCGGAAGAATTTGTCGCCGCGTTCCGTCGGGAGGGTGCTGCGATGAACAAACGAGAGAACGTCCATCGTATGGCAGATGCCAACAAGGCCTTCTCGCATTTTGCCTGGTAGCTTCCGTCAGCATGTCCAACGCCGAACAAACCGTACAGGTTTGTTTGGCGTTTTTTTTTCGGCTGCGTCTGATGAAACGAAATATCAACTCAATTCGTAACATCGGTATCATTGCTCACATTGACGCCGGGAAAACGACCACCACTGAACGCATTCTCTATTATACCGGTGCGTCACATCGCATGGGGAATGTTGACGAGGGGACCACGCAGACCGACTTCGACCCCGAGGAAGCCCAGCGCGGCATTACCATCTACTCAGCAGCTGTTACCTGCACCTGGAAAGGCTCCACAATCAATATTATCGATACTCCCGGGCACGTCGACTTCACCGCCGAGGTCGAACGCAGCCTGCGAGTGCTCGATGGGGCCGTTGTCATTTTCAGTGCTGTGGAAGGCGTCGAAGCGCAAAGTGAAACTGTCTGGAGACAGGCCGATAAGTATGCCGTGCCCCGGATTTGTTTCATCAACAAGCTTGACCGAATTGGCGCCGGTCATGATCGAGTTCTCCAGCAGATCCGCGATCGGCTCGCAGCGACACCGCTCCCGATCCAAATCCCCATCGGCTCCGGACCATCCACCAATGCTGACGGCTTTCGCGGTGTGATCGATCTGATCACCATGAAAGCCATCTATTGGGATGCTGCCAGTCGAGGCTTGAACTTCCGCGAGGAGGATGTGCCGGCCCAGCTTCGGGACGACGCGTCGCTCTGGCGCAGCGAACTGCTCGACACCCTCTCCATGCACGATGAAGAACTCATGGTCGCCTGCATGGAGTCCGAAATCGTCCCCGAAGAGCTCATACATGCCGCCATCCGCCGCGGAACGCTTGCCCGAGCATTCCAGCCGGTGCTCTGTGGTGCGTCACTCGATTACATCGGTGTCCAACCCGTTATCGATGCTGTCACGCGATATCTCCCCAGTCCGAGCGATCGCCCCCCCGTGTCCGGTCTGATTCCCTCCGGTAAAAATCAGGGCGAGTCGGTTCTGCGGCATGCGTCCACGGATGATCCTGCCTGCGCTCTCATCTTCAAAGTACAGGCTGAACCACACGGCGACCTCTACTTCGCTCGTGTCTACTCCGGTCGACTCACCGGCAATTCCCGAATGCTCAACCCCCGCACCGGCAAGAAGGAAATGGTCACCCAACTCTGGCGCATCCAGTCGGACTCCCGTGAAAAAGTAGAAGAGGTGGAAGCCGGAGACATCTGCGGGATTATCGGACCCCGGGAATCCGCAACCGGAGATACCCTATGCGACTATCAGGCGCCGGTTGCCCTTGAATCCATCACCTTCCCCGATACCGTAATCTCGATGGCAATTGAGCCTGACTCCAGTAACGACCGCAGGAAACTCGAAGACACCCTCAAACGACTCGAAAAACAAGACCCGACCTTCCGTGTTCGCTCAAACAGCGAAACCGGCCAGACCATCATCAGCGGCATGGGCGAACTCCATCTCGAAATCATCCGCAACCGAATGCTCAGAGATTTCAATCTCAAGGTTCGTTTCCACAAACCCCGCGTCAGCTACCGCGAAAAGCTCATCGGGCAAGTGACCGTTCAACAGGATTTCCATCGCCAACTGCCCTCCGGAAACATCTCCTTCGGACTGACTCTCACCGCCGCCGAAACGCCCGATCCATCTGCCGGGATCATCGTCCAGCACCAAATCCCCCCGGACGCACTCCCCAAACAGGCCCTCCAAATCCTCCTCGACTCCCTCCAGAAAGAAGCTGAAGCCGGCGGAAATTTCGGCCATCCGATCATGGGACTGAAACTCACTGTTAATGCGATCCGCTTCATCGAAGGCGAAAGTACCGAAGTCGCCATCCGGACCGCAGCGGCGGAAGCCTTCCGCCAGGTTCGAACCGAAGGTCGCATGGCAGTCCTTGAGCCGATCATGAAACTCGAAGTCACCACGCCTGACGACTTCCTCGGCAATATCCAGTCCGACCTCAACTCCAGACGCGCACTCATCCTCAATTCAGATCGACGCGGAGACCTCTCCGTTCTCCTCTGCGAAGTACCACTCATCGAAATGTTCGGCTATTCAAACCAGGTACGCAGTCTGTCTCAGGGGCGCGCCTCCTACTCAATGGAGCCCTCCCGTTATGAAATTGCTCCGGAACGCACGCTCGAACAGGCATTCTAACTCAAGTCTGCACTCTCACGATCCGAAACAGAGGATTTCCGTTCCCTCCTTTGTTGACAACGAAACGCGTTTCAGTTACACTCCCCGATTCCCCGCAAAAGGGGCCTCGGTGCTAATTACGTAAACTCTTTGCTCAAGGTGACTTACGGTGGCTGGCTCAGGCGAAGAATGCATCCGAATCAGGATGGAGGCATACGACCATACGGTGCTGGATCAGTCCGCCGCCGAAATTGTCGACACTGCAAAGCGCACTGGTGCAATCGTTCACGGCCCGGTGCCGTTGCCGACGCGTATCGAGCGGTATACTGTGCTCCGCAGTCCGCATATTGACAAGAAATCACGCGAGCAGTTCGAAATTCGCACCCACAAGCGGCTCATCGATATCATTCAGCCCACTGGAAAAACCGTGGATGCTCTGAATAAGCTGTCGCTGCCTGCTGGTGTGGATATCAAGATCAAGGCTACTGCAACTAGCTGATCAAGCATAGTGATTCCGCTTTTGTCGGGATCTCAATCGTGCCAGCAGGTTGGTTCTGTTGGTTTAGTCATACCGGGATGCTGCCTCGTGTTGTTCCTTGAGCGCATGAGGCCCGGGCTCACCTCCGCTCCTTGTGCGGGTTACTGTTATGTCTGTCGGACTTCTCGGTCGAAAAATCGGAATGACGCAGGTCTATGATGCTGACGGCGTCATCGTCCCCGTCACGGTGATTGAAGCTGGGCCTTGTGTTGTTACGCAGATCCGAACTGTGAGTCGAGATGGCTATGATGCCGTCCAGGTCGGCTTCGGGCAACTCCCGCGTGGCAAAGCTAATCGGGCGCGTCGTGGTCACGTTGCGGCCCTGGGCGGCCGGCGGCAGGCCGGGCGCTCCCCCGAAACCGCTGTGCCCAAGGCAGGCTGCGAGCCCCCAAGGTGGCTACGCGAATTTCGCACCGCCGATGGCGCCCATGGGTTGCATGTCGGGCAGTCGCTCGCCCCATCGTTCCTCGAGTCAGTGAAGTTCGTTGATGTTATCGGTGTTTCGCGTGGCCGCGGGTTCTCAGGCGCAATGCGGCGACACAACTTCAGCGGCCAACCAGCCAGTCACGGTGCCAAGCGGGTTCACCGTAAGCCCGGGTCAATTGGTGCCAGTGCAGATCCGTCGCGTGTTCTCCCGGGTACTCGTATGGCCGGCCATTACGGGGCTGAACGCGTCACAAGTCGCAATCTCAAGCTCGTTCGGACGGACGATGAGAACAATCTCCTCCTCGTGCGCGGAGCAGTCCCTGGCCCGGACGGAGCATTCGTAGTGATTCGCAGGTCTGCAAAGAACCCCAAGTCCTGATTGGTTTCCTTCAATTGTTTGGTGGCCTGATATGATCTCCGTTCCAGTCAAAGATATGTCCGGTGCGAACTGCGGGGAGTATTCCTTCGATCCGGCAGAACTCACAGACACCATCTGCAAACAACTTTTGCACGACGCAGTCGTTATGTACCGAGCCAATAAGCGGCTCGGTGAAGTGCAAAACAAGTCACGCGGGATGGTCGCAGGCAGCACACGGAAACTCTTCAAGCAAAAGGGTACCGGGCGTGCGCGTATGGGGCCTATTCGTAGCCCGATCCGCAGAGGTGGCGGCCGTGCCTTCGCGAAGGTGCCTCGAGATTTTTACTACAGGCTCCCGCGGAAGGCTGTGCAAAAGGCCACGCGGATGGCGCTGCTCAGTAAATTTCAGGACGATCAGGCTGTTCTTCTCAAATCGTGGGATTGCAGCGAGATTAAGACCCGACAGATTGCCAACTTCCTCCAGATTGTCGGGCTGAACGGAAAAACTGTGTTGCTCACTACAGAAGGCGTCAATCCGGTCGTCTTCAAGTCAGCTCGCAATATTCACGGAGTCATGGTGTTGCCGGGTTCCGATCTGAACGCACTTGCCCTCCTTCGCCAACGACATCTTGTTATCACAGTTGCCGAACTCAATCGCATCCTCGGTCGTCAGTCCTGAAATTGGTGCCAACATGAATAAGTCTTCCGGCGTCACGATCCAGCCCCACGAAGTCATTCGGCGTCCACTCGTTACCGAGAAGGGCACGTGGCTGTCTGAGCGGCAAAACGCCTACTCTTTCGAAGTGCATCCTCTTTCCACCAAGTCGGACATCCGTGACGCAGTCGAGAAGATGTGGGGCGTTCGGGTCATTGATGTGCGGACGCAAAGCCGGCTCGGCAAGCCCCGTCGGCACAAGATGCAGATGGGTAGAACGAGGAACTGGAAAAAGGCTATCGTGAAGCTGCACGCGGATGATCGGATTGCCTTCTTTTAATGTGTGCGGCTGAAAAGATACTCTGCGAATCCAATTAAGGTGCTCATATGGGTCTCCGTTTCTACAAACCTGTCACTCCTGGAAGACGCGGTGCGTCTGTCAGTGATTTCTCAGAGATCACCGATCGCCGCAAGCGCCCGGAAAAGGAACTCAGCGTCCGCTTTAAGAAGAAGGGTGGACGTAACAACCAGGGGAAGATCACTGCAAAGCACCGGGGAGGCGGTCACAAGCGGTTGTATCGCATGATTGACTTCAAGCGAGATAAAGACGGCGTGGTCGGCACGGTGACTCACATCGAATACGATCCAAATAGAACCTCTCGGATCGCTTTGGTTCAATATGCGGATGGCGAGAAGAGGTACATCATCGCTCCGGAGGGGCTCGCAGCGGGTTCTAAGGTTGAGAGTGGTGCGGCAGTGGAGCCGAACGTCGGCAACTGTATGCCACTCAGTGCCATTCCCCTTGGAACAGTAGTGCACAATATCGAGATGCAGCCCGGGCGTGGTGCCCAGCTCTGCCGCAGTGCTGGCATGGGGGCTACGCTGAACGCCCGAGAGGGTCGCTGGGCTCAGATCACGCTTCCCAGCGGCGAGGTTCGCCGTGTGCCGAGTGCGTGCCGCGCGACTATTGGCACCGTTGGTAATGGAGAGCATTCTAGTATTGTCATCGGGAAGGCCGGCCGTAATCGGTGGAAGGGCATTCGACCAAGGGTTCGTGGTACTGCTATGAATCCTGTGGCCCATCCGATGGGTGGTGGTGAGGGTCGCAACTCCGGAGGACGGCACCCTTGCTCACCTCGTGGAAAGCTCTCTAAAGGCAGAAGAAGCCGCAATCGTCGCAAGGCTTCGGGTAAGGCAATCATTCGGCGGCGTGTGTCTGTCCGGTACGGCGAAGTTAAACTCTGATTGGTTACGAGGTAGTTTAGATGGGTCGGTCTCTCAAAAAAGGGCCCTTCGTCGATCCGCGACTTCTCGAGAAAGTCGAGAAGCTCAATGATGCCGGACGTAAGGAGCCGCTCAAAACCTGGGCAAGGCGCTGCACGATTTCACCGGAATTCGTAGGGCATACGTTTCTCGTTCACAACGGTCGAGCTTTTCTGAGCGTTTATGTGACTGAGGATATGGTCGGGCATAAGCTCGGCGAGTTCTCTGCCACTCGAACGTTCCGCGGGCATGGGTCGAAAGGTAAGAAATAATCATGAGCGCTGTCCGTGCTACGCACCAGTTCGCGCGAATCTCCGCTACCAAGGTGCGGCCGTTCGCGGATTTGATTCGCGGTAAGACTGCTGAGCAGGGTCTGCTCGCGCTCCGCTATGCGCCAAGTCGCGGAGCTCGGTTTCTTGAAAAGGTTCTGAAGTCCGCGTTGGCGAACGCTGAGGACAGGGGTGTACGGAACCCTCAGCGACTCCGCGTCTCTGAGGCTCGTGTCGACGGTGGACCGATGTTCAAGCGCGTACATGCACGGGCGCGGGGCATGGCGAACCTTATTCGTCGTCGCTCAGCTCATATTCACGTGGCCATTGAGGCACCTGAGCTCGGCTGAAACTCAATCACGTTCATTCGGCGACAATCGGGGAATTGACATGGGCCAAAAAGTCAGACCAACTGGGTTCCGCGTCGGCGTCATGGAGACATGGCGAAGTCGGTGGTACGCCCCAAAGCGGGAGTTCGGCGATCTGCTACTTGAGGATTTCAAGATTCGGCACTTTGTGGCCACGCGATATGCTCAGGCGGACATCGCGAAGGTTGAGATCGAGCGCACGCGGGATCAGGTCGTTGTGCATCTGCACACAGGCCGGCCAGGTGTGATTATCGGAAGCCGCGGCAAGGAGGTCGATAAGCTCAAGGCCGAACTCGAGGACCTCACGGGGCGTCGGATGGACGTGAAGGTTCTCGAGATCTCCAATCCGAACCGTAACGCTACACTCGTGGCGATGCGGATCGCCCAGCAACTCGAGAAACGTGGAAGCTTCCGCCGCGCAATCAAGAAGACTCTGGACGAAGTAATGAGCTCCGGGGTTGAGGGTGTCAAGATTCAAATGTCCGGCCGACTTGGTGGAGCTGAGATGTCGCGGTGTGAGAAGGCCAGCCGCGGCTCCATTCCGCTCTCTACGTTGCGCCGGCATATCGATTATGGATTTGCCCAGTCGAAAACGACTATGGGTGTCATTGGCGTCAAAGTGTGGATCGATTTGGGCGATTATTCCAACGAGGAGTCTTCCGATGGCTCTTATGCCAAAGCGGGTCAAGCATCGAAAAAGCCAAAGAGGACGTATAAAAGGTAATGCGACTCGGGGGAACACGGTCGTCTTTGGCGACTGGGCTCTCCAGTCGCTTGACCCTGGTCATGTGACTGGCCAGACGATTGAGGCGTGTCGCATTGCCGCCAATCAGTATGTGCGTGGGGAGGGCAAGGTCTTCATTCGCATTTTTCCACAAAAGCCGGTCACTGCCCGCCCCCTCGAGACTCGAATGGGTAAGGGGAAAGGCGAGCCGGACAGGTGGGTGGCCGTGGTCAAGCCCGGCACTGTCCTGTTTGAACTCGGCGGTGTCACGCACGAAACGGCGAAAAGCTGCTTCTCACGTGTTGCGCATAAGCTCCCGATTCGCGTGCGTCTGGTCGGTCGGCGCCCCGATATTTAGTTCTGCGTCTGTTCCGGATCATAAAAATGCCAAAAGCTTCTGTACTACTCGAAATGTCCCCCGAACAACTCGCGCTGGAACTCGAAGGCGCAAGGAAGAGTCTGTTTACTCTGAGGTTTCAGGCTGCCAGCGAGCGGAATGATGCCCCCAGTCAGGCAAAGCGACTCCGTCGTCGCATTGCTCAAATTCTGACAGTTCAACGTCAGCGGCAGCTCGGTATTTCCTGAAACACTCATATTGATGTTGGTGCAACGATGAAAAGACGACTGATCGGAACAGTGAAGTCAAGCCTGCCGAACACTCTTCGCGTCGAAATCGACCGTCGTATGAAGCATGGGAAGTACGGCAAGATTATTCGTGGTCGAACTGTTTGTCACGTCCACGACCCTGCGAGTACTGGGCGTCCTGGTGACGTCGTGGAGATTGAAGAGGCCCCCCCGGCATCGAAGCTCAAGCGGTGGGCACTTGTCCGAGTGGTCACTCGACCGGCTTCCGTTCAGGCCGCAGAATAAAACGTTGTGATCCTTTTTTTGATTTACTCGGTTTGTCGGGTGTCCAATGATCCAAATGCAGACCCTTCTCGATGTCGCAGACAACTCCGGTGCTAAGACCGCCCGTTGCATTAAGGTGCTCGGCGGTACGCGTCGACGCTACGCCACCCTGGGTGACATTGTGGTCGTCAGCGTGCAAAAGAGTCTGGCCGGGAGTGCGATCAAGGCCGGCTCAGTGGTCAAAGGCGTTGTAGTACGGGTTCGTCGATCCGCTCGTCGGGCTGATGGTTCCTACGTCCGGTTCGATCGGAACGCAATTGTGATCGTGGACAACGATGGCAATCCGAAGGGGACGCGGATCTTCGGTGCGGTTGCCCGCGAACTCCGTGATAAGAAGTTTATGAAAATCGTCTCACTCGCCAGTGAAGTTGTTTAGGCAGACTTTGGGGAAATCAAGCATGTCCCGGTTGATGGTTGACTATAAGTCTCGGATTATTCCAGAGCTCCAGACCGCCCTCAGGCGAAAGAACACGCTGTCCCTGCCCCGGCTTGAGAAGATTGTGATCAGCATGGGGGTTGGTAAGGCTGTCGAGGATCGGAAGCGTCTGGACCAGGCTGCTGAGCATCTGGCTCAGTTGTCCGGGCAGAAGGCTCAGATCTGCCGTGCTCGGAAGTCCGTTTCGGGGTTCCGACTGCGGGAAGGGCAGCCGATCGGTTGCCGGGTGACCCTTCGCGGCAAGCGCATGTATGATTTTCTCGACCGACTCATCACACTGGCACTTCCTCGCGTCCGCGACTTTCGTGGCGTCAGTCCGAAGGGCTTTGACGGTCGTGGCAACTATAACTACGGTCTTAACGAGCAGGTCGTTTTCCCGGAGATTGATCCCGAGACCGTGACCGCAGTTCAGGGCATGAATATTACTATCGTGACGACAGCACGCACCGACGATGAGGGTCGTCTGCTCCTGCGTGCTTTCGGCATGCCGTTCCGGACAGATGGCTGAGCGAAATTTTTCATTCAGGGTGACCCTATGGCAAGTAAAGCGAAAATCGAGAAAGCGAAGCGTCCTCCCAAGTTCAGCAGCCGTCAGGAGCATCGTTGCGTGATGTGCGGACGGCCCCGCGCTGTCTACCGCAAGTTCAAAGTCTGCCGTATCTGCTTCCGTAATCTCTCCCTTGATGGATTGATTCCGGGCGTCAAAAAAGCCAGCTGGTAATGGAAGTGGTGTCCCAATGATGACCGACCCGATTGCTGATCTGTTGACTCGTATTCGCAACGCTGTGCACGTCGAACGTCCGTTCGTCGACATTCCAGCGTCGAAGATCAAAATTGCACTCGTTGAGGCGCTCAAGCGAGAAGGCTTTGTGTGGGACCACGAAGTGGTCGAGACAGGCGCCCAGAGGGTGCTCCACATCAGTCTGAAATACGGCCCCAACGGCGAGCATGTCATCCAGCACATCTCGCGTGTCTCAAAACCGGGATGTCGGGTTTATCAGGCAGCTAAGGAGATGCGTGACATTCGACAGGGTACCGGTATCACAGTACTGTCCACATCCCGTGGCGTTCTCAGTAATCGTGAGGCGCGGCGGCAGGGTGTCGGCGGGGAAGTGCTTTGCGAGGTTTGGTAACGTAACTGTTGCAGTCGTGTTTGCTCAGACTACTCTCCACAACGTTCAGGTGTTTGATATGTCGCGTATTGGAAAAAAACCTATCGCTGTTCCGGCGACGGTCAAGGTCGAGGTTAGTGGCAACCACCTGAGCGTCAAGGGTCCGGCAGGAGAACTGTCGCTGAACGTCCATCCACTCATGACAGTCGCCGTGGAGGCGGGGATTATCACCGTGGGGCGGCCGGATGACAAGCGTTCCAGCCGGGCTCTGCACGGCCTCACGCGCAGTCTCATCCAGAACATGGTCGACGGGGTCGTGAAGCCGTTCGAGAAAAAACTCGAGATCACTGGCGTCGGGTACAATGCAAGCCTGGCGGGCGGTAAGATCACTCTCCAGGTCGGCTTTGCCAACAAGATTTCGCTGGTGGTCCCAGCGGGCGTAAAGTGCGAGGTGCCCGACGCGACGCATGTCATCGTCAAAAGCTGCGATAAGCAGGCCTGCGGTCAGTTTGCCGCCGAGGTTCGGGCTGTCCGACCGCCAGAACCATACAAAGGCAAGGGTATCCGCTACTCGGATGAGCACGTCAGGCGCAAGGCCGGTAAGGCCTTCGGTTCCAAGTGAAATGCCGGTCTCGAATCAGGTTTGTATTTAAGGCTGTTCTCATGAGTTATCGTTCTCGACTGGCTGCCCAGGAAACACGACGTCGCTTCCGCGTTCGAAACAGGATTGTACGGGACGCACATGGTCGGCCTCGGCTCTCGGTTTTCCGCAGTAACCGGCACATGTACGCCCAGATCATCGACGACCGCACCGGCCGGACACTCGCCCAGGCCAGCTCGCTCGATGCTGGTGTTGCGGGTCCGGGCGGCGTGGGGGGTGACGTTGAGACTGCGGCGAAGGTTGGAGAGCTTGTAGCTCAGCGGGCACTCAGTGCCGGTGTGGCCCAGGTGGTGTTCGACCGGGGCATTTTTCGTTATCATGGCCGGATTGCGGCGCTCGCGGAAGCGGCCCGGGCCGCCGGGCTTGACTTCTGATTTTTTTTCAAGCGGGGTGTGTGGTGTCCTCAGCTGAAGCAAAAGGTGATACTGGCGAACGCGTAGTCCAGATCCGGCGTTGCGCATGCGTGGTGAAGGGTGGGCGAAGGTTCAGCTTCGCCGCGCTGGTCGTCACGGGAGACGGCAGCGGCCGAGCAGGGTATGGGTACGGTAAGGCCATTGAGGTTCCTCAGGCCGTGGACAAGGCAACCAAGCAATCTCGACGGTCGCAGATTGCTGTGCCGATTGTGGGTACTACGATCCCGCATCAGGTAATTGGCGAGTATCGTTCGTCTCGCGTGCTCCTGCTGCCCGCTAAGCCCGGTACCGGTGTGATCGCTGGAGATTGCGTTCGCTCAGTCGTTGAGGCCGCCGGGATCACTGATATCCTTACCAAAGCGTACGGGTCGACGAACCCACTGAATCTTGTCAAAGCCACCTTCGATGCCCTCACGAAATTGCGGACTCGCGAACAGATCGAGCGTCTGCGGGGAGTAACACTGTGATTCTCAACGATGTGCATACAGGAATTCAGCCTCGGAAGAGCCGTAAGCGAATTGGTCGTGGGATCGGGTCTGGGCACGGCAAAACTGCCGGTCGCGGCCACAAAGGCTTTTTCAGTCGCTCGGGTAGCTCGGTTCGCCGAGGTTTCCAGGGTGGTCAGATGCCGCTCTTTCGACGTGTCGCCAAGCGGGGCTTCAGCAACAATGCGTTCGCTTTGGAGATCGTGGTCATCAACGTGGGGACGCTCGCGAAGCAGTTCCCCGCAGACTCCGAGGTCACCCCGCAGATGCTCGTTGACAAAGGGTTGATTGCCTCACGCTTCGATGAGCTGAAAGTGCTGGGCGATGGTGAGGTTAGTCATGCCCTCAAGATCGCTGCACACCGCTTCTCCGCTTCCGCCGAGGCGAAGGTGCTCGCCGCAGGCGGCGCCGTGATCCGAATTGAACGCTGATTGAGCGGCATCAGAGGAGTGTGGTTGTGCTCGCGAAGCTATTGACTGTTGTTAAGATCCCTGAGCTACGCAACAAGATTTTGTTGACGATCGTGCTTCTCGCTGTCTATCGGCTTGGTTTTCACATCACTCTGCCGTTCATCGATCATGCGGCTGTTGCAGAGAGGTTGGGCAAGGCAGAGACTGGCGGTGCCAGTGGTGGCGTTGCTGGGTTACTCCAGGTGGTTTCTGTCTTCGCCGCGACGCAGTTGGATAGCGGCTCGGTGTTCGGTCTTGGCATCATGCCTTACATCACAGCTTCGATCGTGTTTCAGTTGCTTGCAACGGTTTATCCTCCACTGGAGGCGCTGCAGAAGGAAGGGGAGTCGGGGAGACGACGAATCAACGAATACACTCGGTATGCGACTGTGGTTGTGTGTGTGTTCCAGAGCTTCTTTCTGCTGGGGTCCATGCGTGCGAATTTTCTGCCCGCATACACTGGGCTCCAGTGGATTCTGTTTGGAACACTTGTAATGACTGCTGGTACGGTCTTCTTGATGTGGATCGGTGAGCAGATCGATGCGTATGGGATCGGCAATGGCATCAGCCTCCTGATTATGGCGGGAATTCTCGCTAGATTGCCGGCTGTTGTGCAGAGATGGGTGGATGGGATCCGCACGAAGGGTGTCGGTATTGGGACGGAGTTCGGCATTGAGCGGCTGATGGTGATGGTGCTCGTGTTTGTGTCAGTGATCGCCGTTGTCATTTTCATCACTCAGGGGCAGAGACGTATCCCCATTCAAAGTGCTCGACATGTTCGTGGCCGCAAGGTGAGCGGCGGCAACCAGCAGTGGCTTCCGTTGCGTGTGAATCAGTCGGGTGTGATGCCAATTATCTTCGCGTCGAGCCTTCTGATGATCCCGTTTTTTCTGTTCTCCCAGATCGGTATGGCGTTCGGCAGCACTGTTGCTGGAGACTGGCTCACATGGTTCGGTGGGCTGTTCCGGGTTGGTGGTGGTTTTGTCTACAGTCTGGCCTACGTGGTGCTCATTTACTTCTTCTGCTATTTCTGGACTGCAATCACCTTCAACCCGAAGGACATGGCAGAGAATCTGAAGGACAGCGGTAGTTTCATCCGCGGATATCGCCCCGGCTCCCCGACGGCCAACCACCTCGAGCAGGTGATGCTGCGGATCACCTATGTTGGGGCTGCTTTTTTAGGCCTCATCGCGGTGATTCCAACGTTAATCGCCAACACGATCACGGAGGATTTTGAAACGGCGGCGTTTTTCGGAGGCACTGGGCTGTTGATCATCGTTTCTGTCGCTCTCGACCTTGTGCAGAAGATTGATTCCCATCTTGTGATGCGAAATTACCCCGGGCTGCTCGATTCAGAGAAGTAGGTCCGGTTCACTTTTGATTCCAGTGTGCCTGTTAAGGCGGGTGTTCCGATGAAAGTTCGTTCCAGCGTCCGGCGGATTTGTGATTTCTGTAAGCTGGTCAGGCGGCGTGGAAAGATCTTCGTGATCTGTTCTTCAAACCCACGTCACAAACAGCGTCAAGGCTGATTGTCGTCACTTTTTGATCAGCTTGGGAGATAACAATGCCTCGTGTTCTCGGTGTGGACATACCTAACAACAAGCCCGCCTATGTGGCCTTGACCTACCTTTACGGGATCGGTCCTTATCTGGCGGTGCAGATCTGCTACGAACTCGGTGTGGATCCTCACGTTCGTGCCGGAGAGTTGACAGAGGACGAGGTCAGCCGCATCACAAATCATCTCGACAAGAATTACACTGTCGAGGGCCCCTTGCGTCGCAAGGTGCAGCAGGACATTGGTCGACTCCGCGAGATTCAGTGCTATCGTGGGATCCGGCACCGCAAAGGTTTGCCGGTTCGCGGTCAGCGCACCAAGACGAACGCTCGGACGCGCAAGGGCCGGAAGAAGACTGTAGCAGGGAAGAAGGGTGTGAAGGACCTGAAGTGATTTACCTTTTTGGGCGGGAATGAACTGTGGCGAAGGTCAAAAAGAAAAAGATTCGGCGGAATGTCAACAAGGGCGTAGCCTATATCAAGGCTACGTTCAACAACACTATCGTCACCATGACGGACGCGGCTGGAGATGTCATTTGCTGGGCGACGGCCGGCACAGTGGGTTTCAAGGGTTCTCGCAAGAGTACTCCTTTTGCTGCACAGCGTGCCGCTGAGACAGTTGCCGAAAAGGCGTCCAAGGTTGGGGTTCGGGAAGTGGATGTCCGCGTGAAGGGGCCTGGTGCAGGTCGCGAGAGTGCGATTACCGGGTTGCAGGCTTCGGGGCTTTCCATCAAGTCGATTGAAGATGTGACGCCGTTGCCGCATAATGGTTGTCGGCCTCCCAAGCGCCGCCGTGTTTGAGATGGCTCAGGACATTGAATACAGGGGTGAGAGATGAGGATTCGCTGGCGTGGTTTGGAATTGCCGAGTCGTGTGGCACTTGACAAGGACACACGGACTTCGACCTACGGTCGCTTCGTTGCTGAACCATTCGAGCGCGGCTTCGGGGCTTCGGTGGGCAATAGTCTCCGTCGTATCCTGCTGTCCAGCCTTGAAGGGTCCGCTATCACTCGCGCTCGCATTCACGGTGTGCAGCACGAGTTCACGACGATACCCGGTGTTGTGGAAGACGTCACGGATATTTGCCTGAACTTGAAGTCACTGGTTGTGAAGAATCATAGCGCCTCCAGCAAGACGCTCCGAATCGAGAAGCACACCCGGGGTGTGGTGACCGGCGCTGATGTGATTTGCGATGATCAGGTGGTGATCATCAACCGCGATCTCGTCATAGCGACTATGACGGATGACGTCCCGTTTCACGTGGAGATGACCGTCGAGAACGGCCGGGGTTACGTGCCAGCATCCGAGCAGTATCAGCACGAACCGGAAGTTGGGATCATCCCTCTTGATGCCCCGTACTCTCCGGTGATTCGTGTGCGGAACACCATTGAAGAAACTCGTGTCGGTCAGCGCACGAACTACGATAAGCTGACGATCGAGATCTGGACAAACGGGACGATTGTGCCAGAGATGGCGTTGGTGGAGGCGGCAAAGATCCTTCGTAAGCATCTGAATTGCTTCATTACGTTCCGCGAGCCAGGACCTGAGACTGGTCCGGAGGGTGGACTGCGTGGAATGCTGGAGTCGACTGGTTATTCGCCTGTCGATATGGAGCTCGAAGAAAAACTTGGAAAGAGCCTTGCGGAACTCAACCTCTCAGTGCGTGCCACAAACTGCCTCGAGTCGGTTGGGATCAATACTGTCAGGGACCTGGTGGTTCGGACGGACGACGAACTGCTCCAGGTCAGGAATTTCGGCGAGACAACGCTGGACGAAGTTCGTGAGCGGCTTGCGATCATCGATCTGAGGCTTGGCATGCGTTTGCCGAATCACGCTGTTCGATAGGCCGATTAATGCGGCGCCCCAGCTCGGAATTGGCCGGGCTGTGATCCCTGTTAACGATTTGTTTTGGATGGGTCTCGGCTATGAGACATCGCTGTGCTGGTAGAAAACTTGGTCGCAACGCATCTCATCGCCATGCCATGTTCCGAAACATGGCGGTCAGCCTGGTGATGACGATGGCAGATGGTGAAGAGGGGGGCGCCAAGGTTCGTGGGCGTATCACCACAACGGTAGCGAAAGCGAAGGAGCTACGACCATTTATCGAGAAGCTGATCACGATGGGGCGGAAGGGCCGCCAGCTTGTGTTGCAGGCTGAGCAGTTTTCGTCTGAGGCGGAGCGCGGGAGTGACGCGTGGGAGGAGTGGCGGAAGTCTGATGCCGGGAAGAACTGGGTAAAGGCCACTGCGCCTGCGCTCGCCCTCCGCAGGCGTGTATTTGCTGCGTTGCGGAGCAAGGCTGCCGTGGATTTGATCTTTGGGAAGCTTGCTGAACGCTTTGAGTCGCGGCCCGGTGGTTATACCCGCGTCGTTAAATTGGCGAGGGTACGGTTGGGCGATGCCGGCGAGCAGGCGATCATCGAATTTGTCGGTGAAAACGACCGTGTGAAGTCGGGGCGTCGCAAGGGCCCTGCGTTGGAAACTGCGTGATCGAGCTGATTGGGGGAACAGGGGTCGTCTGCGTGCAGGCGACCTTTTTTTACGTCCCACGCTGATCCCCGAACATCTCGACATGCAGGCGGGATGAGAAGTTGAAGCCGTGGGAGCGAGCCAGTTCCCTGAGCCATTGAGACTTTTCCCTGAGTTGTTCGCGGGTTCTGGCCTGGGGCATCAGCCAGACGAGGGAACTGCTGATCTGTGAGATGGCGTCCAGCGTAGTCAGAACCTCATCGATATCCCCGGGTTGATCGATAACGAATTTGAGAATACCAGGGGATTTCTGAAGCAGGCTGGAGATCACGGTTGGACGGAATCGAGCAGAGTCGTGCCGTGACTCCCAGCTGGAGCCCCTTGGGGTGGAGTTTGCCAGCTTGGGGCTGATGGCGATGAGGTCGCAGGTGAAGTCGAGGTCGACCGTGCCTGCGGTCTCCACGGTGACTCTTTTGCCGAGTTGTCGGCAGTAGTCGATGAGTGTTGGCAGCGTGGGAACCAACAGGGGCTCACCGCCCGTGATGACGACATCCGGAGCCGCACTGATGCCAACTTCGCGGACAAGCTCCTCCACACTGCGGGCGGTACCTTCTGGTTTCCACGATGTGTAGGGTGTATCGCAGAAGGAGCAGCGGAGATTACAGCCGGAGGTTCGGATGAACAGCGACCGTGTTCCGGCCCATGGGCCTTCGCCCTGTATGGATTCGAAGACTTCAGAAATATGCATGGGGTCAGCGTTCTTAGGCGGAAAGGTGATCGCGCCGATGGACTGGTGGCGGGGGCAGCGGAAAGCAGACGAGGATTCCAGAGACGGCTGCGAGTCCGACATGGACCTGATTGACAACCCGAGACGCCCGATGCAGCCGGTTAAAATCCTGTGTGCGTGCTTTTCCTGGCGGTGTGATCAGCTTGAGGAGCGGCTGGTAGACCAATTGGTGATCGGCAATGGAAATCAGCAGGGCCAGGGCAGCAATTCCAGCGGCAGCAATCGGGCGAATTCGCCGTTGCTGTCGGCAAAGCCAGGCGTTGATTACAGATGTGACAACGTGCAATCCGAGGCAGCACCAGCAAAAGAGATAGTAAAGAGGAAACCGGATGGCTGCCAGCTGATCTCGAGTGGTCGAATCAAAGCGGGGGTGGACCTGCTCAGCGACGCTGGTAATCACAAACAGGACGGCCGCGCCTACCCACGCACCGGCGGAAAACCGGGCGAGAGTGGTACAGATCTGGTGGAACAGGGAAGTGGAGGATTCGTTCAGGGTTTGACTCCCGTGATTTGAAACACGCTGGCCCGAAGAGTATATGCGGATTATCTGAGAAAGTCCTCTGGTGTCGACCCTGGGTGTTGGTGTGGAGGTACCGGGAATGCTTAAGAGTCTGGTGAATCACCTCTGGTATCGCTGGCTGGACTGGCGGTTTGTGAGTTATCAGCCGCAGTTGGAGGCTGCCTGGTTTGAGCGTGCTGCAGCGTCGGGGCGTCCGCGTGGTCTGCGCTGGGCACAGTGTCGCTGGCTGTCCGGCAGGCTGCTTCTTCGTGAACGCGAGTCTGGCCACTGGTGGATGCTGAGAAGTGTCAACCTGTCCTTTGAGGCGATTGCAGGGGGCGGGATGGAGGATGTGGCGGCGGTGTCGTCGCTTCGGGACGCTTGCGCCGTGTTTGTGTGGACGGGCAGATCGTGGGCATCGGGTGGTCGAGCGCTCTTCAATATGGATCCGGAAGTTGCAGCGAGGCATCTGGAAGATTCACATTCTGTGTGTTTGTCGGTCAGGGATTGACCGGCTTCTGCGCGGGGTGCGGCCGGACCGTCATTTCTGCTCAGGACCTGAATTGGTGGTTTCAGCCTGTGGGCGGTCCTCAGTGATCCTCTCAACCGGCAGAAACAGGCGGACAACGGTCGCTGTTTTCTCTGAGCGAACAGCCTTTTCGTCGACCTGAACTTCAGACAGGGGCTCAGCAATAACTCCTATCAGTAGAGCAGTGTTGAGGGCAATTGTATCGCTCAATTCATCTCGCCTCAGGGCATCATTTCGCAGCTGCACCCAGGCTCGACCACCGGCGGCTTCATAAAGTGAGGCCATCAGCAGGATATCGAGTGGATTGCGGTTGCTGACGTCCCATGACTTTTGCGGCATGGAAAGATTGTTCTGCGTTTGGGTCCCGGTTCCGGAGGAAGTTGCGGTCAGCCTGACTCCGCGAAGGAAATCACGAATCTCCAGAACTCGAACACCGCCCTGCTCCCGGGACCAGACTTCTCCGGGTTCAAGCCACCGCCCCTCATCCGCAGCTCTTTCTGTGGGTGAATAAATACGATTGCCGCAAATTATGGCCCAGTTGCTGATGGGCCCCGGCAAATGGTGGGAGAAGGATCCCTCAAGCAGCGCGTTCGCCGGCAGTCGCAGGCTGGATCGGATCAGCGTCCGCCCGCTGGCTGCAGTTGCCCGACGATCAGTCAGCAGTGAAGCAGATCCGTCGGCGATCAGGGGGAGAGCGGTGAACTCGGAGGTCAAAGGCAGTTTTTCGGAGTGACGGCTGACGAGCTGGCCCAGTCCGGCTCCGCCAGGTCGATACATGCCGCCAAAGATATTCTCGATTCTCCCGGACCACATCAGGGAGCGTTCACCGCTGTTTTTCGTCGCCTCCTGAAGCCACGCTGCATCCGCTGTTCTCGTACGTGCATAACGACTCTCCCGGGAAGAGAGGCTTGACCAGGTTCGGGCTCTTAATCGCTGTTCCCCGGAATCTTCAAACACATCCAGCAGGCCGACATCACGAACGGAAAAAGCGTTCCGCTGACTGCTGAGTCCCTGGACGGCACCGAGGCAGCTCGCGGCGATGAGCAGTGGCAGTGTCAGCCATGTGAGGCGAGGAGCCTTGAGAACGCGGACAACCAGGAAATAGTCCAGGGGTCCTGCAAGCAGCAGCAGGCCTGCCATCATTGCCATGACCTGCCAGGTGGACCAGCGCTGGCTGTCGGGCAGAGCGTCTGCAACGGAGGCCAGCTGCGTTGACAGGTCGGTAATCCCGACCGATGCGATGCGGCCCCCCGAACGTGTCTGTTCCGTTCGCCCTGACTGGGGACTGCCAAACAGCAGCATTTCATACAGTCGGGACAGTGAGAGCCATTGATTGAGGGGGCGGGCATTGAGATTAACGGCGGCCAGAGTGATCAAACCGGCTCCGGCTGTCGTCCGCGCAATCAGTGGATCGCTGAGCGATCTGACGAGGACCTTTGGCTGAGGTGCTGACATGCGGAGTACGGTCACAGGATTCCGATTCGTCTGCAGAGCGACGGCACCCGGGACAAAGTTCTGAATCGCTGTCAGATCAAGCGTCTGCAGGGTGTTGTTGGTTTGCGGAATCCCGAATTTGGGTTGAATCCAGCGACCAATTGGAGACTGCAGCAGAGCGTCCGCCTGGGCACCGCAGCTGAGAATCAGGTGACCGCCAGCGAGCACCCATTCACGGATTGCAGAGCCCTGAGCTTCGGTCATGGCCCGGTTTTCAGAGAGCAGCAGCCCGTCGATGCTGTCCAGCCCCCTCGGCATGGATGGCAGTTGCTGTGCGGACTCCAGCGAGATCACTCTGAGCAGATCTCGAGTTGCCGGCTCGGCTGAGTAAAGCGACTCCAGCTCAGCCAGCCCGGCATGGTCGCCAACGGTAAGCAGTGTGACGGGAGATTGTCGGCTCATGACGAGTTGATACGGGAGGTCCTGGCCTGCTGCAGTCGGGTTTGCAGTGGAGCCGGAGCCCCGCTCGATCGCAACAACTTCGTGGTGCCAGAGCGGGGTGCCCTTGGAGTCATTGAGCTTCAGGTGAATGATTCCTTCGAGGCGACCGGTGCAGAAGACTCCCTCGAGACGTGCTGTTCCGTCGGCCGCAACTTTCTGCTCTGCGCACAGGCTTTCGCAAATGTCACCCCTGGGATCCGGTGCAGAGACTTTGAGCAGCACTGTTGTACCACCGGGGAGTCCGGAGAGATCAAGTTGCAGCGGGAGCCAGCGACCGGGCTGGCCGTGTGAATCGAGCCCGAATCGCAGGGCGTTGACCCGCAACGCGGGGGTTTGTGCAGAGACCGCTGTGGGCAGACAGAGAACGAGGCTGCAAGCCAGCACAAGGGGGATCAGCAGGGAACAGCCCTGACGGCGGCATTGGCTGCTGAGAGAGAGGCGACAAGGCATGCGATCAGGAGTCCTGTGTGAAACTGGCATCGGGAGCGGCAATCACTCCGCGAAAAGCATACGCTGAAGTATTGACTTCCGGGGGAAAAAGGGCGGAAAAAAGGGGTTTGGGGGAGCGTAGATGCAGGCGTTCCTGAGATCATCACCTGCCTTCCAGGAAAAACACTGGCTTTTTGGCGCGATTTCTGCCAAATTTACTCCAGACGTCCGCGGACCGTGCATCGGCCCGCCGTTTTTGCGCCGGCAGTTCGGGCCGAGTTCCCGACTTCGGCGTCAGTTTGGCTCTGTTTCTTGTTGCTGACGGAGGTAACCATTAAACGAACTCGTCCGACACCGGCTCCCCAGACAAACATGCCGCGAATGAACGAACGCATCCGCATCTCACCTGTTCGTGTTGTGAGTGCCACAGGGGAAATGCTTGGGGAAATGGAAACTGCGGTGGCCCTGCGCATGGCGCAGGATGAAGGCCTTGATCTCGTGGAGGTCAGTCCGGATGCTCGACCGCCGGTCTGCCGCATCATGAACTACGGCAAAGTGCTTTACGAGCGCCACAAAAAATCCGGGGGCCCCCGCCAGCACAAAACTCAGCTGAAACAACTCCGTCTGCGAGCCAAAACCGGACAGCACGACATTGAAGTTAAGGTCAAACAAGCCCGCGATTTCCTCACACGACGCGACAAGGTCAAGATCAATGTCATGTTCAAGGGGCGTGAAAATGCCCACCATGAACGCGGTCTCGAAATGCTCCACGAAATCGTCAAGATGCTCGAAGACGTAGCCGCCGTCGAACAACCGCCTAAAATGGAAAGCGGTAAGATGGCCTCCGTGCTCTTCACTCCCCTCAAGCACTGAGTGTCTCATCAATCTGCATCCGTTCCCCTGCGACTTCTCAGGAGGTACTCCTATGCTCCGCCTGCCGCTCGCGCTGACCGGTCTCGCTGTCCTGATCAGTGGTTGTGAACATGCTGCCGCGCCCCTGCTCCCCGCTGCCGCAGCAGCGGCAGCCGACGAGCCAACTCCCGGACCCGCCAGTACCGCCGCAAAGTCGAAGGAAAAGTCCGCCACGAAACAGGCAAAAGGAAAGTCTGTGAAAGACAAGTCCGAAGACGGTCCGTCCCAGTACAATAAGCTCAGCGAATTTGAATCCTGGGTCATTCTTCAGAAAGGTACAGAACGCGCCTTCACAGGCGAATACACTGATCTCAAGGATCCGGGCACTTACATCTGCCGCCGCTGCAATGCCCCTTTGTACAAAGCCAAGGATAAGTTCCCCAGTCACTGCGGCTGGCCCAGCTTTGACGACGAAATTGAGGGCGCCGTCAGGCAGTCCAGAGATGCGGATGGCTACCGCGTCGAAATCACCTGCAAAAACTGCGGCGGTCATCTCGGACATGTGTTCTTCGGTGAAGGCTTCACGGAAAAAAATACCCGCCACTGCGTCAATTCCGTTTCCATGAGATTCATCCCTGAAAATGCGGAACTTCCTCCGGTTGTTCGCAGGAAAAGTTCACGCACCAGCCGCGGTGCCAAAGGAGAGGAAGCTGAGTCCCGAACAGCTTCTTCAGGCGGTGAGAAAAGCGATGTGAAGAAGGACGATGCCGTGCCGACGAAGCCAGCCGAGTAACCGCGGGCGATGGATGAAACTGACGAAGTCACGGCATGGCATGAAGCCGGCCATGCGTGGGCAGCGCTCTTCGTGGGAGCCCGCGTTCAGTCCGTATCCATCTCTCCCGACACTGACGACGGGCCGCGACGGTTCGGCGACACAACCATTCTCTGGTCCCGTCGCCGATTTCCCCCTGCGGTACTCGCCCAAAAACTCTGCTGGGTTGCACTCGCTGGCCCTGTTGCGGAAATGATCCATACTGGTCGGCGATTTCACCCCGGAGTCGTTGCGGAATGGCAGCAGGATTGGAAGGATGCCCTGACGGCCCTGCAGCCCATCCGGGACCCCCAAAAACGGCTCGCCCGTGCGGAACTCATCACCATCGAACTCCACGAGGCGTTCTCTGACGATTATCACTGGTCCGCTATCGGTGCCATCGCTGATCATCTTCTCGCCCACGAAATCCTCGATGAAGAACTCCTTGCAGAGGCCGTCGAACCGTGGCTCACACAAGACTGAACATCCTGCGACGCACTTTCAGTTCGTCGCATTGATTCGCCGACTCCTCTGAAACCGCCTGACATCCTCAGCCCCTTTCCCCCTGACTGTCAGAGGCCAGAGGGGATTGATCGCCGACGAGGCGATCGAAAATTGGTGATGCCATCAGAGTCGTCACAATTGCCATAATGACGAGCATGGCAAACAGCTGGTCGGAAATAACGCCGCGTTCCCGGCCGATGTTGATGATGATCAGCTCCATCAGCCCCCGAGCATTCATCAGGACGCCGATCCCCATCGCCTCCCGATGTGGAACCCCTGTGGCACGGGCTGCCAGCCAGCAGGAGACGCCTTTGCCCAGCAGTGCGACTCCCAGCACCAGCAGACTCATCAGCCAGCCACCGGGGGTGTTGAGCAGTCCGATGCGGGTATTGAGGCCACTGAAGGTGAAGAACAGCGGAAGCAGTAGTGCCACGGTCAGAGGTTCGGTGCGGGCTGACGCGTCCCGGACCATCACTCCACGAGGAATTGCTGAACCGATCAGAAAACCGCCGAAGACGGCGTGCAACCCAAGGCGGTCCGTTGTGAAGGCCCCAAGGGCCATCAGAGCCAGACAAATCACCAGGCCTGGTTCTGTCAGCCGACCATCGCTGACAAGTCGGGGTTCAAGTCTCTTCAGCAGCGGGCGAATGACCATCGTCACGAACAGAAGGAAGATTATCCCACCGCCGATACTGCGAATGGCCGAAGTCGGAGTCCCATCGAGGCTGGAAAGCACAACGGCCAGCAGACACCATGCGCACGCGTCATCAATCGCACCGGCACCAATGGCGACTGTGCCCATGCGAGTGCCAGTGAGTCCTTTGAAGTGGATGATCCGAGCCAGCATCGGGAATGCTGTGATGCACATTGAGGCGCCAAGGAACGTGGCGGAGACCCACCGGGAAGATCCAGCCGGGAACAACTTAGGTGAGTCATGGAAGTACCAGCCGAGGCCTGCACCAAGGATGAAAGGACTGAGCATGCCGGCCAGAGATACGGAGACCGCACTTTTCCACTGGGTCTGCACGATGTCCAGGCGAAACTCCATGCCGACGATGAACATGTACAGAGCTAAACCCAGCTGAGAAGCCGGGTAGAGGTAGCTTTGGGTACCAGGAAGGCCCTTTTGCGAGGGGAACAGGAGCGACTGCAGTTCGGGGAAGAAGAGTCCCAGCAGAGAAGGGCCGAGACAGACTCCGGCAATCATTTCGGCCACCACTTGTGGCTGACCAAATCGCCTGGCGACGATACCTACGAGCCGGCAGACCAGAAGAATCACCGCAATCTGCAGAAAAAACTGCTCTGCCAGTTGTTGGTTTGTCATAGCTTTCCCCCAATTTTGCCCGCGATCCCGGATCAGGCCTCAACGGGTACTGGAGCGGCTTCGGGTTCTGCAGGCTCCTGACGCCCCAGAAGTGCAGCCACCGCCTCGACCAGCATGGCTGCGGCAAGGACCAGCAGCAGCACTGCAATCCAGACGACCGGATCAGATGGGTCCTGGATGCGTTTCTGGAGCAGCTGGATGAGCGCCCAGAAGCTCATGATGTACATCACCAGACCGCCGATACCGGTGAGATAAAATGCCCAGACAACTCGACGCGTCCGCCACAGCCAGACCGTCACGGCAAGCAGACTGAGTGCTGCGAGCAGCTGATTGCTGGCACCGAAGAGGCCCCAGAATTCACGCCAGATCGGCTTGCCGGACGTTGTGGGGCGAGTCACGAAATAGAGCGGGATAACTGTGGAGATGATCGTTCCCAACCAGCGTCCGCCTGGTCCATCGAGCCCCGTCAGCTCCTGAATAATAAAGCGACCAAGACGTGTGCATGTATCCAGTGTGTCATACACAAAGGTGTTGAAAGCCATGAGTGCGAAGAGAAGTCCAACCGCAGGGTTGAGTCCAAGTACGGCAAGGAAGCTGCTGATCCCGTTGGCGTAAATGAAGTTCGGTGATGCCTTTGTCAGAGGAGAATCCAGCGATAACAGCATCACACAGCACAGCGAAAGCACCGCTACCATACCTTCCAGCAGCATCGCTCCGTAACCAATCGGCCGCGCGCTGCATTCGGCCGGCAGCTGCTTCGACGTCGTACCGGAAGCGATGAGGGAGTGAAAGCCGGAGCACGCACCGCAGGCAATGGTGATGAAGAGAAAGGGAAACAGCGGATCCACACCGTCCGGCGTCAGCCCGCGGAACATCGGCAGGTTGATGGTGTTGGTGCCGGCGATGCATCCGCTGATGATCCCCAGAGCACAGGAACCCAGCGCTGCGAACATAAAGCCACCGCCCAGAATTCCACGCGGCTGAAGGAGCAGCCACGTGGGCAGAACAGAGGCAATGGCACAGTACAGGAGCAGGAAGATGTTCCAGCAGCGAATCGCCAGAGCAGATGCTTCGACAGCAGACATATCCGGCCACCATCGCTGAATCAAAACGTCGACGTTCAACGGCAGATAGGGTCCGGCCAGAATAGCAAACGCCGCCAGAGGACCGAACAACAACAGCGCTGACCATGTCTGCAAACGACCGCTGCGCAGCAGAGGTGCCATCAGAAATGGCAGAACAAGGTACAGCAGGGAAGCGGTTGCCACGCTGCCCGACTGAAAGATCATGGATGGGTCGGCGCCTTCCTGAGCCAGAGCGGCCGTCAGCGTTGGAAAGGCCTTGTCGGACTTCAGATCGATCGCACCCACAAACATCGTTGCCGTGACGTCCGTAAATGCCACGATAATGTACATCAAAGCCATGTATACAAACGTCTGAAAGACCAGATACGCACGGCGACTGACGTGCGCCCGCACGACCATCGTGATCGACGTCGCCCGATGACGTATGGATGCAACCAGTGCCGAAAAGTCATGCACGCCGCCGATGAAGATGGATCCGAGCAGGATCCAGAGCAACGCAGGCCCCCAGCCCCAGTAGAGCCCGGCCAGAATTGGACCAACAATCGGTCCGGCGGCCGCGATGGCAGAAAAGTGCTGATTCAGCAGTGATGGTGTTGCACAAGGCGAATAATCAACATCGTCCCGCAGCGATACCGCAGGTGTCGGACGCCGGTCATCCAGCTGAAATAAACGCTGAAGAATCGGTCCGTAGATTCGATAGGCAAGCGAAAGAACAATGGCCGCCCCGACGACGATGAGCAACATTTCCATCAAACAGCCCTTTGCTGTGTGGAGTACCTGGGAGGAGGGAGATGAGAGTGCGGGAACGCCAGGCGAAGTTGTACCTTACCAGCAGTCGTTCCGGGGGCAGACGCTAACGTACAGACAAAGTGATGTCAAGACAATTGTTGTTTAAACAGCTTTTAATTTGAGCGAAGACGGGCAGTGTGTGTTGGGCTGGGGCCGCTGCTCCGCTGAGTAGATCGCCTGTGAGTTCTTCAATGCGACAGAGGCGATGTGGGCTCTGCTTCGAATCATCTTTGTCGGAAGCAGATCATTCTGACAAACCAGAAGGCTTGAAGGTTAGAACATCTGACCTGCTGTTGCCGCCTGGAAGGCGTTGCGGTAGTGTGTGATTTGCGGCGTTTTGGAGTCCGGGGGCCAGACGATGGAGATGATATCGAAGCGCGCGGGCTGGTTGAGTTTGTTGTGGAACTTGAGCCATGCGAGTGCGGCGCGGGTGAGTCGCAGCTGCCGGCGGCGGTTGACGGCTTCGAATGGCTGACCGTCAGCGGTGGAGGTGCGGGTTTTGACTTCGGTGAAGACGTGTACATGACCGTCGAGAGCGATGACGTCGATTTCGCCGAAGTGATTGCGGAACTGGGTATCGATGATGCGGTAGCCGAGCTGTTTGAGGAAGGAGACGGCGGCATTTTCGCCGCGGGCTCCGAGCACATGGGGCGGGGAAGCGGTCATGGGTGTGGGGCGTTGGTTTGCGGTTTCAGGCGAGCACATCCCTGAGGACAATGCCGTGGACATCCGTGAGCCGCATATCGCGTCCGCCGAAGCGGTAGGTAAGTTGTGTGTGGTCGATGCCGAGCAGGTGCAGCATGGTGGCATGAAGATCGTGAATTTCAGCTTTGTCGGCGATGGCTTTGTAGCCGAAGTCATCTGTGGCCCCGTAGATTGTGCCACCTTTGATGCCGCCGCCGGCCATCCACATGGAGAAGCCGAAGGGGTTGTGGTCGCGTCCATCTGACCCCTGAGCGAATGGGGTGCGTCCGAATTCGCCGGTCCAGACGACAAGTGTGCGGCTGAGGAGTCCGCGTTGTTTGAGATCGGTGAGGAGTGCGGAGATGGGTTTGTCGACGGAGCGGGCATTCTTGTTGTGGCCATCGACGAGATTGGCGTGCTGATCCCAGCGATCGCCGTTGCCGGGTGGGCAGGTGAGTTCGATGAAGCGGACACCGCGTTCGACGAGGCGTCGGGCGAGCAGACATTCGCGGGCGAAGATGCGTGTGTTGGGGAATTCGTCGTTGAGGCCATACATGTCCTGGGTGGCCTGAGATTCGTCGGTGAGATCCATGAGTTGGGGGACGGCGAGCTGCATTTTTGCGGCCAGCTCGTAGTTGAGGATAGCAGATTCGACCTGATCGTCGTGGCTGTATCGCGGGGCGGCGGCCAGATCGAGTGCCCGGATCAGGTCCAGCTTGCGGCGCTGTTGCAGAGGTGACTGTTCGCGCGGGAGGATATCGGAGACGGGGGGATTTCCAAGTCCGAAGACCGAACCCTGCCAGCTTGCCGGGAGGAAGCCGCTGCCGAAATTATCGAGTCCGCCGGGGGGAATGAGTCCGCCGTTGAGAATGACAAAATGCGGGAGATCCTGACATTCGCTGCCGAGGCCGTAGCCGAACCATGCACCCATGGAGGGACGCCCCTGCAGGCCGGAACCGGTGTGCAGGAAGTAGTTGGCGTGGGTGTGTTCGGGGAAGCCGGACGTCATTGAACGAATGACGGCCAGATCGTCCACGTGTTTGGCGATTTCCGGGAAGAGGTCGCTGACGGGGATCCCGGACTGACCGTGATTTTTGAACTTCCAGGGGCTGGCGAGCGTGTTGCCGATGTTGTTGAACTGCGTGGGTTCGATGCGGGCGGGGAATGGTTTTCCGTGCTGCCTGTCCAGTTCCGGCTTGGGGTCGAAGGAGTCGACCTGGGAGACACCGCCGTCCATGTAAAGGAAGATCACACTGGTGGCGGTGGGAGTGTGGTGGGTGGCGGGCCGGCCGGTTTGCTGTTGAGCAAGCAGGTGATTGGCCGCAACGGCGCCAAAACCACACGCGGCCGTTTGCAGCAGACCGCGGCGAGTTTGAGGGAGTGGTCTGAAGCGACCACAGTGATGGCGGGACATGGGAGTGGTGCCATGTGGGGGGTGTGCGGGGGTAAGCTGCGACGACTGCATTCTTTCAGCGCAGCAGGGGACTGGCAACAAAAAACCGGGCAAATTGGAGTGATTTGAAAAAATACCCTTGGAGTGTTTTATTCGACTGTCCAGTAGTCAAACACGAAGGGTTCTTCCAGTTTTCCGCCAAGCAGTTCGACGAACTTTTTGTGCGCCGGGTGAGGCAGGTAGGCATCGCGGTCAGCCTCCGATTCAAACGTGATCAGATAGCCGTGGGTGAAACCTTTGGCGAGTCCTTCCGGGCTGTTGTTGGTGCCACGTTCAAAGCCCCGGATTTCAGGAATCTGCAGCTGCAGATCCTGGAAGGCGCGGTTGATTTCATCGAGCTGTGCGGGGGTGGTTTCGGGCTTGTAGCGGAACAGCACCACATGTCGCAGCAGACGTTTTTTCACAGGCCGTTCGCCGACCGCTTCCAGCATTCGCACGGAGACAAAACGATTGCCGGCGTCGTTGAGATGCACGCCATCAGTGGTCAGCACTCCCTGGGACTGACCGGCTGTGTTATATTCCCGGAGATAGCTCAGAAAGGCCGCGCGAAGATCCAGCAGCCCAGCTCCGGATTCGCTCGCCACACGGCGACTGATGCCGCAGAATTCATCCAGCAGCCCGTCCAGTTCATTGCTGCCATCAGTTTTTTCGCCAATCACGCTGGGGGTCGCCAGCACGACTTTGGCTCCGGCATCCTGGCAGCGTTTGACGAGGCTTCTGAGGCCTGTTTCGTACTCCGCTGCGGGAGTACCGCGACTGCTTTTGGTGTGCCAGACGTCATTGATACCGATGTAAATCACGACGATGGATGGTTTATGGGCCAGCACGTCGCGATCCAGTCGCGCTTCAAGGTTGGGGACACGATTACCGCTGATACCTGCGCCAATGACCCTGATGCCGGAATTCGGTCGAGTGGCTTCGATGGCTTTGCGGAACAGCGTGACGTAGCCCGTTTCTCCGGCACCAGCCTGGGTGATGGAGTCTCCGAGGAAGATCACGGTCTCGCCGTCTTTGAGTTCCGCGTGAGCTGCAGACGCGGAGATTGCAATGGCTGCGAGCATGAAGGTGATTCCGAATTGTCGCATTGAAGAAGAGTCCTCTGATTTCCCTGAGTTGAAGTTGAAGAGGTCTGGATCAGGTGCCTTTGGGGCGTGCCCAGTGATCGCGGTACTGCCGCTGCACGAGAGCATCAGCGCGATCGCTGCTGGTGATTTTTTCCCGCTGCGGGTCGAAGGTGAGCACTTCACCGGTGCGGGCGGCGATATTGGCCAGATGGACAATGCTGGCGCTGAGTCGGCCGGCATCCACATCGGCATTGGTCTGCACCTGGGGATCGCGGATGGCGGCGAGAAAATTCGAGTGATGTCCGGGGAGATCCATACCGCCGGTTTGTTCGGCGAGAACTTTGTTTCGCGGGCCGTAGAGCGTCCAGCCGCGTGTATGCCCCATCACGAGGAGTCCTTCAGTGCCGTAGAACGCTGCGCCGTTTTCGTAGCCTTCCTGCACGTACGGCGACCAGATCCGCTGTTCGAAGATCAGCTGTTTGCAGCGTCCCTGCGGCACACCATCAACGGGATAGTCGCAGACAGCGTACTGCGTGTCAGGGAACTGCTGATCATCGTCGAAGAAATACTTTCCTCCCAGACATGCGACCCGGGTTGGATGCGTTTCCACGCCGAGCCCCCAGAGGGCCACATCGATATCGTGAACACCATCATTACCGATATCGCCGCAGCCGAAGTCATACCACCAGCGCCAGATGCCGTGGAGCAGGTTGGGGCGATAGGGGACGACGGGTGCGGGGCCGAGCCACGCGTCAAAATCGAGATGTGCGGGTGGTTCGGCGGGTTCACGTTTTCCAATTGTGCCGCGGCGCTGGCTGTTCCATGCTTTGGCCACCAGCACTTCACCGATATCGCCATTCTTCAGCCGCTGAATCCCCGCTCGCACCGTTTCCGTACTGCGGCTTTGAGTGCCCACCTGGAGCTTTTTGCCGGAGCGTTTGACGGCCTCTGCAAGCAGTCTGCCTTCACGCACATTGTGGCAGCAGGGCTTTTCGACGTAAACGTGTTTGCCGGCATCGAGCGCCAGAATTGCTGCAGGCGTATGCCAGTGATCCGGGGTGGCGATGAACACGGCATCCAGAGCGCCGTCATCCAGCACCCGCCGCAGATCCGCCGTGGTCTGTGGAGCCTTGCCGGACCCGTCTTCAACGATTTTTGCAGCAGCGGCGAGTCGCTGGTTGTCGACATCGCACACCCATGCGACTTCAGCGTCCGTGCGTCTGGAAAGCTCCCGCAAATGGCCGCTCCCCATGCCACCGCAGCCGATCAGGGCCAGCCTGAGTCTGCGGTCGTCCGGGAAGACAGCGGCCGTTTCACCTGATGCACACACACCTGCCGAAACAGCAGCCGCGGCCTGCAGAAAATCCCGACGACTCCCATCAACCATGGCCATGCTCCTGAAACTTTGCGGAACGGAAGACAACTCAGACCTTAACGCCGGGCGGAACAACTGGCAAGCGCAGTGCTGACTGACATCGGCCGCTCGCCGCAGACGAACGACCTCAGCTTCACTGCCGGCCCTCCACAAACCGCCTGTCCACACGCACCCCGACAGTGCCGTACTGATAATAACCGATGGAGATTCGGGCTGTGTGTGTCAGCAGGTCATATGCATCCCAGCGATTCCAGCCGTGTTCCGCCTCCAGCCAGAGAATCAGGCGGGAGAAGGCTTCGGCCATGGAGCGTTCGTGGTTGCCGCGGACGGCTGCGGCGAGCAGAAAGTCCGGGTGTGAAATCCGCAGGCCGGTGAAGGCCGGTTTCGGGCGAAGGTCGATTTTCAGCGTGGAGAAGGCGGCCATTTCAAGTCCGGTGGCCGAGAGTTCGCCGTGTCCCATAGCGGCGTGAGCATCACCGACAAACAGGTATGCTCCGGGCACTCGCACCGGCAGATACACCGTGCTCCCGGGGCAGACCTCCACAAGATCCAGATTGCCTCCGTGGGGACCGGCAGGGGCGGTTGACGGTACTCCCCAGTCGCTGGCTGTGCCAATGCAGCCAAGCATGGGCTGCAGTGGAATCTTCACGCGATTCTTCCAGTGAATCATACCCTCCTGAATGGGGCAGACGTGGGCTCCGTGAGGCACATCGGTGCCCAGCCATTCTGAGAGCGGACCGGGATGCCCTGTCCACGTGGCACACTGGCCGTCGCGGGGTACGATGTCCAGAATGGTCACGGCCAGTTCATCGCCGGGCTGAGCATTTTCCACGACGATCGGGCCGGCAATCGGGTTGCTGTACGGCACGGTGGACTTGTCACGGCGGTCGCCTGGTCCCCGAATCTGTCCCGACAGTGCGTCTTCGCTCTCCACGCGAATCACTTCACCCGATTTCACATGGCAGCGCGGTGGCAGATGCCGACTGAATTCATAGATCAGAGGCTGTGCGGGAACGAACTGCATCTGCGGGCTCCGGATAAAGCAGACTTCAGGGCGAAAAGGGCTGGCCGGTCTGAAGACAGGCTGCCGCCCGCACCATACCCCGCAACCGCCCGAAAAGGAAATCGTTTTCCACTCGCCTGACTTCCTGCTATGCTGCCTCCCACCCTCTGTACCGGCCATTCCGCTGCCTCGCCGTCCTGTCCACCGTCTTGTCCCCCGCGAGAATTTTCATGTCGGACGCCTCTGAATCTGCCCTGTCCACCGAAGCCATTGATCTCCTGCACGACTCGTGGACCCGTCTGCGTGAACAAATCCGTCGCGTGATCGTCGGCCAGGACGACGTCATCGAACAGCTGCTGATCGCGCTCTTCAGCCAGGGACACGTGCTCCTTGAAGGCGTCCCCGGGCTCGCCAAAACGCTCATGGTCAGCACCGTGGCCCGCAGCCTTTCCATGACCTTCTCGCGCATCCAGTTCACACCGGACCTGATGCCTGCCGACATTACCGGCACCGACATCCTCCAGGAAAACCGTTCCACCGGTCAGCGGGAATTTCGCTTCATCCCCGGACCCCTGTTCCACAATGTCGTGCTCGCCGACGAAATCAACCGCACGCCCCCCAAGACGCAGGCGGCGCTCCTTGAAGCCATGCAGGAGCGACAGGTGACGGTCGGTCAGACCATCCACAGACTCAGTGCCCCCTTCTTCGTCCTCGCCACACAGAACCCCATCGAACAGGAAGGCACCTATTCGCTCCCGGAAGCCCAGCAGGACCGCTTTATGTTCAAAGTGTTTGTCCGCTATCCCACATTCGAAGAAGAGCGTCAGATCGCCCGGCAAACCACTTCCAACCAGCGCGAAGAGGTCACGCCTGTACTCTCCGGTGAACAGGTGCTCCGGATCCAGCGCACCGTCCGCGAAGTTCCCGTGACGGACTATGTCATCAATTATACACTCGCGATCGTGCGACAGACGCGGGTGGGTGAGCCGGGTGTGCCCAAATGGATCAGTGAATCGCTGGGCTGGGGAGCCGGTCCGCGGGCCGTACAGAATCTGCTGCTGGGGGCCAAAACCCGCGCACTCCTCAACGGTCGCACCACGGTCACTCTCGAAGACATCCAGAGGCTCGCCGCACCCGTGCTCCGACATCGCATCGTGCCCAATTTCACAGCCATCAGCGAAGGGCTCACATCAGACTCCATCATTCAGCGGCTCATCCAGGAAACTCCAACACGCGAAAGCGAGCTTACCAGTGACCCAGCCCTTGGAAAGATCTTTGCGGCCTGAAGAACTGGCGCGGATTTCCCGGCTTGAACTGCGAGCCCGCCAGGTCGTCGAAGGCTTCGTCTCCGGACTCCACCGCAGCCCCGGCTTCGGACAGTCCCTCGAATTCCTCCAGCATCGCGAATACGTCCCCGGCGACGACATTCGCCGCATCGACTGGAAACTCTGGTCCCGCTCCGACCGCTACTACCTCAAACAATTCGAAGACGACACCAACGTCCGCATCACCCTGCTCGTGGACGGCAGCGAATCCATGCAGTTCGGCACCGGACCGCTCACCAAGTTCGATTATGCCAGAACCGTCGCTGCTGCCATCAGCATGCTCGTTCTTAAACAACATGACTCCGTCGGTGTCACCGTCTTCGATTCCGCCATCCGCGCTCAGGTGCCCGCCAGCAGCCGCAACACTCAGCTCCAGGCAATCCTCGCCGGACTCGATACTCAGGTGGCCGTCGGCAAAACAGACATCGCCGCCATTCTCAAACGCACCAACGAAACACTCAGCCGACGCAGCATTGTCATTCTGCTGTCAGACCTGTTCTGCAGCCGCGACGATCTCTTTCGCGGCCTGCAGACGCTCCGACAACGCCGCCATGACGTCCTCGTCCTGCAGATCCTCGACGACGAAGAACTCGAATTCCGCTATTCCGGTACGCTCCGCTTCGAGGGACTCGAAAATGCCGGAAAACTCACCTGCGACCCCGCCGCCCTCCGCGCCGGCTACCTCCGCGCTGTCAATCATTTCCTCGATACCATTCGCCGCCGCTGCGCCGGAAGTCACATCGACTACCAGCTCATTCGCACCTCCGAAAATCTCGACGCTGCCCTTGCACACGTCCTGATTCGACGGCTGCATTAGTCCCTCCGGACAGCTCTGCCACTCGTCACTGGCTGAGTTTTAAGCTTCCCTGGTGTTCCCTGTCAGGATTGCTCCGGGGAGCACTCTGATGATGATCGGCTGAAAAACAAACAACAGATCCGCAATGCACTGCCGTGGCCGTACTGTGCGGCCACGGCCGCCATTGCAGATCAGAAACACCGGTTTCCTCACTCGGTCACCGGCTTGCGTGCCACAATCAGGGCCAGATGTTTTCTCAGACGTTCCTTTTCACCCGGCGGACAGTTCTCTACTGCCGTCGCTGACCACTTGCCCGCCTCTTCATACTGGCCGGCCGCTGCCAGGGCTGCTGCCAGAGTATCCAGTGTGTTCCATTGCCGGTATTCAGTCATCGCGCAGGCCGACTTCGCCAGCTCAATCGATCTCATCGGATCCCGAAAAGATTCCTGCGGACACGTCGCCAGAATCCATGCAAGATCATTGGTTGCCTCAAAGTTCTTCGGGCTCACCCGAACAGCCTCCTCAAGGTCCGCTATGGCCTTCGCATATTCCGCTTTCTGCCGCCACGCAAAAGCGCGGTTGCCCAGAGCATCCACGTACTGCGGATTCACTTTCAGCGCCGCTGTGAAATCCGCGATCGCCTCGTCATATCGCTGCATCTTCTGGCGGACGATGCCACGATTGTTGAGTGCCTCGACAAAGTTCGGGTTCTTCAAAAGTGCATCCTGCAGATCGGTGAGCGCCCGTGGGTAGTCAGCCAGCTCTATGGCGGCGAGAGCCCGGTTGTTGAGAAACAGCACATTCCCGGGTTCCAGCCGCAATGCCTCGCTGAAGTCTGCAATCGCCAGCTTGTGCGAACCCATCAGGTGCCGCGCTTTGCCGCGATTGTTCAGCGCCCCTGCATTCTTCGGAAGCATCTGCAGGCTGGCCGTGAAGTCTGCCTCAGCCGGCTGATACTGATCATGAGCGAGGTACGCCACACCACGCAGATTCAGATTCTCTGCCGTGCGGCTTTTTGCCAGACGATCCGTGAGCTCCTGAATCGCCGTGTCAAAAACGATGGTCTCCTTCTCCCACAGCCAGCCGCCCTTTTCCGCAATCCAGAGCCATTCTCCGTTGGTGAGCGATACTGTGTAGACTTCGCCCAGCCACGCTGTCCAGACGGAAGCCTGAGGAGTCTTCAGCTGGGCTCCGTGTTTCGACACCATCACCCGCCGACCAACCCGCGGATCCTGTCCCGCAGCAGGCGGAGTTGCAGGCTGCTGCACACCGACGAATCCCATGGCTGCCGAAACCGGAGAAGCCGAGGCAAGCAGGCAAATTGCCAGCAGGGCAGGAAGCACAGCTGAGAAATGTGGTGACACGATGCGAATCCCCTCAAAACACGGGTTATTTCCAGTTTTTGCCTCGGTGCGGGCGGGCAATTCTGCTGGATTCCCGCTTTGCAGTGCAAGACCACTTGCTGGTCAGTCGCGCCCCTTCCCGCTATCCTGCACATCCCGCTGTCCCACTCTCCTGTCGACAACCGGTTCAGAGAATCAGAATGGAGTCCCGATTCATGGATCGAAATACCCCGCAAGGGCCACCGCCGCAGCTCGCGTCTGCTCCGCTACCAGGCGTTCTTCAGGGCCTGCGCCGCCTCGTGCATGACCTGCAAACCCGCACCAATCCCGAAGTCGGAGGACTCGCTGAGGTCGTCTGCGGACGCACACACCTGATCAGCTTTTCCGCCGGCACTGTGGAATACTGCGACCAGCCGGTGACCGCGCTGGCTGCCGGTTCGTTTGAACACACAGCACTCCTGCTGCTCCGCCAATCCCCTCCCACCGAGGAGCTGCTGGCTGACTGGATTGCCCTCGTCCGCGACGCTGGAGTGCTTGAAGAAGCCCCGGGCGATCTGTTTTCGCATCTGCCGGCCGGGCTGCGGCCACTGGAACTGTTCCCCCTCTGTCTGCAGCTGCTCTCATTGTTCAACGCGGAATCTCCTGAGCAAAACGAAGACGCAGGACGCGCCCTTGTCTGCCGGCTGATGGGCCGGCTCCCGCTGCTGTTTCACGCAGCACTCCATTCTGCGTCGCAGCCCCTGCAGCACTCGCCCGCAGCACAGGCCGAAGCGGAAAACAGCCTCACCTGGGCCGGTCGGCTGCTGCTGCGACTGCGAAAGCATTCCGCGATTCCTTCCCCCGCCGAAGAAGCCGCGATGAATGCTCTGCTTGTCTGCACCTGCCTCACGGAAATGCGTCCCGCCTGCTTTGCTGCTCGCATGGCTGCCAGCACCCGCTGCGGACTCACCGCCGCCCTCCAGAACGCTGCCTCACTGTTCACCGCTCAGCTGCAGAATGACCCCTACGAATGGACCGCTCGACTGCTCACACGGCTGTCGGGGCCGCGGGAGGTGGATGCGTGGTTGAGTCAGCGGGAGCGTCCCGGGATGCCGTTTGGCTTTGCTTCCACGGTGGCTGATAATCGCGCCAGAATCCTCGCTGCGGCCGCCGAATCTCTGCTCGGCTGCCCGAAACGCATCCGCGTGGCAGCGGTGGCGTCACGATTTGAAAAGCGGCTGGTCGCAGAAAATCTGGCCCCGACGCTCGACTGGGCCGCCATTCGCCTGATGGTGCTGCTCGATCTGCCCCCGGACCGCCAGTCTCTCGTGATTGGCATGGCGCGTCTCATTGGCTGGGCTGCCCAGGCAATTGAGCAGCAAAAATCTGGCGTGAGCCTGCTTCCTGGCCTACGCTACGGACATGCAGAAGACAAACCTGCGTGCGAATAGCTGGTCGGAGTGGATTTCCGCAGCAAAGATCGCCTCCTGACTGCCTTATTCATCAGAGTTTACGGTTCCAGTATGACAGTTTCAGCGGCTTTTCAGCAGTGCCTCAATCCGGATTGCGGTGCCACGTTTGACGTCGGACAGGTACTCACGTCCTGCCCCCGCTGCAGCGCCCTGCTGGACCTCGCCTACGACTGGAACCGCATCCCGCTCCCCCGCCGACTTGCGGATTTCTCCGCCCGCTGGTCCACTCGACTCAATCCGCTCGATTACAGCGGCGTCTGGCGGTTTCGCGAACTCCTGCCCTTCGCCCCCCCTGAACAGCTGGTGACCATCGGCGAAGGTCAGACCGTGCTGCAGAAGAATGATCTGCTGGCGCGAGAGTGCCGGCTGACAACCGGATCGCTGTACCTGCAGTACGAGGGCCAGAACCCTTCGGGCAGCTTCAAGGACAACGGCATGGCTGCCGCGTCGACCCATGCTCGCATGGTCGGCGCTCGCATGACCGCCTGCGCCTCAACCGGGAACACCAGTGCCTCGCTCGCCATCTACGCCGGTGTCACCGGGCTGTTTCGCTGCATCGTTTTCATCGGCAGCGGAAAGATCGCCTTCGGCAAACTGTCCCAGGCGCTCGATTACGGTGCCCGTACCATTCAGATTCGCGGTGACTTCGACGATGCCCTCGCTCGCGTTCGTGATCTCTGTTCCAAACACCCCATCTACCTCTGCAACAGCGTCAACCCGTTCCGGCTGGAAGGCCAGAAAACGATCATGTACCGCGTGCTCGAAGGTCTTGGCTGGGAAGTCCCTGACTGGATCATCGTTCCGGGCGGCAATCTTGGCAACAGTAGCGCCTTCGGCAAAGCGTTCCTCGAACTCCGGCAGCTGGGGCTCATCGATCGCGTGCCCCGCCTTGCCGTCATCAATGCCGCAGGAGCAGCCACGCTGGATGAATTCTGGAACTCCCGAGGCCTCCGCTGGAACAATGGTCGCCCTGATCAGCAGCTGATGTCAGAACGCTTCGCCCTCATGGATGCTCAAAACGAACGCGCCGCCACACTCGCCAGCGCCATCGAAATCAATCGCCCCGTGAATCTCGTCAAAGCTCTCCGTGCTCTGGATGTCTGCAACGGCGTTGTCCGCACCGTCAGCGATCAGGAAATCATCGACTCACGAGCCCGCATTGCCGCGACCGGCTTCGGCTGCGAACCCGCCAGCGGCGCCACCGTCGCCGGACTGCTCAAACTCCGCGAAGAAGGCGTCATCGCCCACTCGGACCGCGTCGTCTGTATCCTCACCGGACATCAGCTTAAAGACCCCGATCTCACCATGGCCTACCACTCCGGTGAACCCGCCCTGTTCGACAAAAAACTCCGCTCCGCCGGAGTCACCTCCGCTCCCTTCGCCAATCCTCCGGTTGTCGTGGATAACACCGAAGACGCCATCATGGCCGTACTCGGTCAACTATAGCCCCGCACTGATTGAGCGCACCGTGGTTACTGACTGTCAGAGACGTTCGCCTTCATCAGCCGTTCGCCTTCATCAGCCGGGCTCAGCTCAGCGCTGGCGAATCTCGCCAGCGTTCAGCGTTCACCGTTCAGCGTTCCCAGACGGCAGGGAGTTTTTCGGCTTCTTCACCCCAGGTTTGTGAAACGATAAAACCGCTCGCCTGGGAGATATAAAAGATGCGTCCGTTGGAGACCACGGCACCCAGGCATTCGCGGCTGTCGATGGCGGGGCCGGTCGAGACAAGGCGACTGTTGTCGGACAGATCGATCATGTCCATATTGGCACCCAGAATATAGGGTTCGGACATGGTGAAACGGCAGCAGGCGTAGTTGTGGCCGACACCGCCAATGACTTTTCCTGATTCACTGTCAAACACATTCCCCCGCCCGCGGAGTGCATTTGAGAAAATAAACTTTTCCCCGACGGTGACCACGTTGAGCGCCGACGTAATCGGGTCCGACTTCCAGACAAGGCTGCCGTCCGCTGCGTTCAGGCACCAGACGAAGCGATCGGTGGTCTTTTCAGAAGCCTGGTTGTAACCGCCGATATAGATGCGGCCCGCCCGGCCTGTCAGTGTGCACTTGGCTGTCACGTAGTAGTCGGTGGTGAGCCACTGCACGTCGCCGTTTTCGGGATTCAGACAGGCAGTCAGGCCGTTGTTCTCCGGTGGCAAACCCCGGCGGGCACGACGTTCTGCGGAATAACCGAAGAACACGGAGTAGAACAGGCGACCATCCAGCAGACACAGACCACAGTCGTTGCCGCCGCGGCCGTATTCAGAAAAGTCCTTTGTCCAGACGAGTTTGCCTGTGGTCAGATCCCATGCCCAGAGAGTGGGATGATGATTTTTCGGGTAATAAGGGTTGTCGTTGGAATAGATGAAGCTCATGACTTCTTCACCTTCCTTCACCGGTTCCGGGTTGCCGCGGAAAGTGAAGTACTTTTCGGAGCCCTGATGTGAGTAGTCTCCGGAGCCGGATGCGTAGATTGCCAGATTGCCATGCACCACCGGCGGAAACTGGCGGCTCCAGCTGGGTGATCCCGTGAACGGTGCTTCCCACTGCAGCCTGCCGGTTTCAGCATCGAGGCAGCGCACGAGCGACTGTTTCAGGCCGGCCTGGGGGATGAGCAGCCTGCCGCGGATGTAGAGCGGTGAGGTGAAGGACAGATAGACGTCCGGCCAGTAACGACGCCAGAGCAGTCGGCCGGTGTCCTGTTCAAACGCGAGCACCTGACCTTCGGCCGTGTGAACGTAGAGCCGTCCGCCACCGCACACCGGCAGATGCTTGACGGTGCCTTCCAGCCGTCGTGCCCAGCGCATGTGGAGTGGTGGTCTGAGTCCCTGCTGGTTGGCATTGGTGCAGCCGAAGTCACCGTAGTTGGTGTACCAGTCGAATTCCGGACCGGCGAATGGTCCGACAAGCGGACTGCGGATCTTCCAGATCCCGATGTCGCGGGTGGGGAGCGGGGCGGTGCCGCCGGGGCCCAGCACATACAAATAGCCATCCTCACAGCCAAACACGATGCGCTCGCCTGAGACGGCTGCAGGAGCGGATATCGGACTGCCGAAGCCCGTGGCAAATTCGTAAGCTTCGCCGCCATTCAGCGGCACCATGCGGAAGATGCCGTCCAGACCTCCGTAGAGCACATGCGAGTCAGCGATGAGGGGTGGAGTGATGGAGGGGGCAGGGCAGAGCACTTCTGTGTCGGCGGAATCGGCGCGGTGACGACACAGCCCCAGCCCCGACTCAGGACGCACTCGATAAATCTGACCGTCACGAATGGATGCCGAAGCGAAGCTGAGCAGTCCGGGAAGATCAATGGCCGTCTGCGTGGAAGGCACAAAAGACGCTTCTATGGTGTCGCCGCTGAGCCGGAGGATTTCGAGTCGACCGGCATTGTCCCGCCGATGCCACTGCACATACACGCGGCCGGTTTCATCAGCCGACTGCCCGAATGTCGCCGGGTATTCATTTCCTGCATAATCGGGAATCGCGGCTGCAGCCTTCAAAAGTGGCTGACTGCCCTGGTCTTCCAGAAAGACAGTTCGCCCGCCGGCCGGGATCACAAGAGTTCGATCGATCAGACACAGATCCCGGGAACAGACAAAGTGATCCTTCCACGTGACACGCCCGGAACGCTCCTTCAGCCAGTCTGCACCGCTCCAGCGATCCCCCTGAAAGCCTACTACACTCCGCACAAAGTCCCAGTCCCAGACTGGTGTGCCATCCGCTTCGAGCGCGTGCACTTTGGCGCCCAGCGTCGCTACATAGACGCGGTCGTGACCGGCCGCGGGTGAAGAAAAAATCGGCTCTGCGAGGTCCAGTTCGCGTTTCAGTCGGCCGGTGGAGCGTTCAAGGACATAGTGGAAGCCGGCGGCCGTGCCCACGTGCAGCCATGGACCGATCACTGCCGGGGCCGCCGTGTTATTGCAGTTTCCGGCCCCGCCCTTCGTTGTGAATGTCCACAGCACACTGCCGCTGGACAGGTCGACCGCGATGACAACACCGGAACCATCCACAGCATAGACCACGCCGTCAGCGATGACAGGCGCAGCATAAAAACCGTCTGTACCGGCGATAGCGTGCAACAGACCCGGAGACCGGGAGATGCTGAAGCCAGGGGCGCTTCCGGACCTCAGACCGCTTCCCAGAAGCTGCGGCCAGTCTGCTGCAGCCGTGGTCGTGACCATGGCAGCACACAAGAGCAGCTGCAGGAGGATACGTGGCAGCAACATCGACTGCTCCTTTTTTCCATCGCATTTGTTCGGAAGACAACGTCCGCCGAGATGATAGCGTGGAGGTGTCAGCGGGGGAAATCAGCCGGGACGCGACGGGCGACAGCAGCGAGCTGGCCTGCAAGGGCAACCGCCGCGGTGCGGCTGGAGATGTGTTCATCCAGCTGTGCATGGCGCACGGCCGTGAGGATGTGACGAATCTCCGGTCCCGCAGGGATTCCAAGGGCCTGCACATCGTCACCGTTGATCCATGGGGGGGGATTGAGCTGTTCGGGCGGAGTGCGGCTGAGGTAGTGCCAGGCGAAAGCGGCGTCGTCAGCAGCCCGGCCGGCAGCCGTGTCCGCAGCAGCGGAGGCGGACAGGAGCAGAGGTGCGCGGGGATCGGCGAGCAGGGGTTTGAGCACGTGCAGGGGGCGTGCAGCGATCTGCTGCAGCACCGGGAGCGATTCGAGGATCCAGGACACGCAGTCTGTTTCTTCATTGGCCATTTTGAGCCGTCTGCAGACTGCGTGAATTTCCCGCAGACGCTGGCGGGGTTCGGGATGTGACGAGTCATGCAGGGGGCGGAGGAGCAGGGCGAGGGCGGGTTCGAACTGCACGGCTTCGAGCGATTCAAAGGCTCGCAGGAGTTCGGCGAATCGTTCGGGGTCTGCGAACAGAGCGGTGAGTTCCGGGAGGACTTCGGGGAGCAGCAGGGACTGCTGCAGCAGTTGCAGTGCGGCAGCGCGGGAGGGATGAGCCAGCATCCGCCGCATTTCCTGCATGATCCGCTCCACACTTACACCTGTAATCCGACATCGCAGATCCTGAACAGCCCGGAGCGTCTGTGTGTCGAGAGTGAAGTGGAAGGTGGCGGCGAACCGGATTGCCCTGAGCATTCGCAGGTGGTCTTCGCTGAAGCGGGCGCGGGGATCGCCGATCGCTCGAATCAGACGTCGCTGCAGATCGTCCTGCCCGCCCACATAGTCGAGCACCTGCTGCTGCAGCGGGTCGAAGAACATGCCGTTGATGGTGAAGTCGCGGCGTTTGGCGTCCTCTTCGGCTGAACAGAACTGCACAGATTCCGGACGGCGGCCGTCCAGATATTCTCCGTCACTGCGGAATGTGGCAACCTCCACCTGACCGTGCCGTCGGGTTGGTCCTGGAATCATCACCACGCCGAAGGCCGCTCCAACCGGGACCGTCCGCTGCTCACCAAACAACCGGATGACGTCGGCCGGGAGTGCATTGGTGGCGACGTCGTAGTCTTTGGGGTCTTTGCCGAGGAGTTGATCGCGGACGCAGCCGCCCGCCCAGAGTGACTGGAAGCCGGCGGCACGGAGCTGCTGCACGACATCGAGCGCAAACTCGCGACGGGGATCGGGATTGGTATGCGGAAAAGACGCCATATGTTCAGCTGAGAATTTCATGGGCGACTTCGCCGTGCACGTCCGTCAGCCGATAGTCACGACCCTGGAAGCGAAAGGTGAGTCGCAGGTGGTCGAGTCCGAGCAGATGCAGGATGGTGGCGTGCAGGTCGTGCACGTGCAGGCGACCTGTAACCGGACCGAAGCCAAGTTCGTCAGTGCTGCCGTGGATGTGTCCGGATTTGACACCGCCACCGGCCGCCCACATGGTGAAGGCGTCGATGTGATGATCGCGTCCGGTGCTTTCGCGGGGTTCGCCCATGGGGGTGCGGCCGAATTCACCGCCCCAGATCACAAGCGTCTCGTCCAGAAGTCCGCGTTCCTTGAGGTCGCGGACCAGCGCTGCTGCGGGCTGATCAACTTCGCGGCAGACCTGATCGAGCGTTCCGTCCAGATCCGCCCCTTTGCCTCCGTGGTGATCCCAGTCCGTGTGATAGAGCTGCACGAAACGTACGCCGCGCTCGATCATGCGGCGGGCAAGCAGACAGTTGCTGGCAAAGGACGCCTGCCCGGGTTTTGCCCCGTACATGTTCAGAGTCTGCTGTGTTTCGTGTTCGATCTGCGTGAGTTCCGGAGCGGCCATCTGCATGGCAAACGCGGTTTCGTAGGCTTCGATTCGCGTTTGAATTTCGGGGTCACGGACCTCGGACAGGCGGAGTGAATTGAGTTGACCGACGGTCGCTGTGAAGTCCTGTTGAGCGTCCCGGGAAATGCCTGGTGGATTGGAAAGATTCAAAATCGGGTTACCGCGGCTGCGGAACGGGACACCCTGACAGGTTGTCGGGAGGAAACCGCTGGACCAGAGTGTATTGCCGGCCCGCGGTCCGCGCGGGCCGGACTGCAGCACCACAAAACCAGGCAGGCTGGAGGATTCGCTGCCAAGTCCGTAGGAGACCCAGGCTCCGAGACTGGGGCGACCGGGGGCCTGAAAGCCGCAATTCATAAACAGCTTTGCGGGACCGTGATTGAAAACGTCGGTGGTCACGGCACGGAGCCAGCAGACGTCGTCGACAATGCCGCGGTGGAACGGGAGCACGCTGCTGAGATCCATCCCGCAGTCACCCCAGCGATCGAAACGGCGGCTGGATCCGAGCAGTTTGGCGTCGGCAGGAAGAAAGGCAAATCGCCGTCCCTGCATCATGTGATCGGGCGGAGTCTGGCCGTGGTACTGTCGCAGAACAGGTTTGGGACTGAATAACTCGAGCTGGCTGGGGCCGCCCGCCATAAACATGTAGATCACGTTTTTGGCTTTGGCAGGAAACTGGGCCGCCCGCGGAGCCATGGCGCGGTCCGCAGCAGACAGATCGGAATTGAGCAGGCTGGTGAGGGCAGCAGTGCCCAGCGACAGGCCGGAATGGTGCAGAAAGGCGCGGCGACCGGCATGCAGAGCTGCGGTGGGGGGTGAAGAGGCAGGCACGTGGCAGTTCCCCGGTCAGGTGTGATGGTTGTCTGGAGACCTCGAACCATATTCTGCAGCAGGGGGGCGGACTTCGCCACCGGGAAATGAGAGAAAACGGTTGAGTTGCGGGAGGTAGCGGTCAATGAAAAGACGGGCTAGAGCAGCACCCTGCGACTTTCCAGAACCAGTTCCACCTCGCCCCGCTGATTGCCCCGCAGAATCTGCAGCACCACGCGATCGCCGGCACGGCGGCTGGCGAGCACCCTGCGGAGCGATTCAAGACTGCTGACCGGTGTGCCATCTATGCTGACAATCAAATCTCCGGGTATGACGCGAAATCCCTCACGCATACAGCCGCGCAGGCCGGCGCGCGAGGCGGGCGTATTCTTGTAAACCTGCAGAATCATCAAGCCCCCTTCAAACCAGTCCTCCGGGATTCCATTGGCGATGGCAGTTTCCCGATCAAGAATCGAGACTCCCATGGTCGGAGACTGATCGGTTGCGGAAGCCTGCAGGATTTCGCTGACAGCTGTGAGCACATCATTGACGGGAACAGCAAATCCAAGTCCCGCAGACGCCCCGCTCGTACTGACAATCGCCGTATTCACTCCAATCAGCCGGCCGGCACTGTCCAGCAGCGGGCCGCCGGAATTGCCGGGATTGATCGCCGCGTCCGTCTGGATCATCCCCGCCAGCACCTTTCCGGCATTGTCGGGAACGGACCGATCGAGACCTCCGATGACTCCTGTTGAAAGCGTCCGGTCGAAGCCGAAGGGATTGCCGATGGCGAGCACTTTCTGACCCACCTTCAGATCATCAGATGTCCCGATCGTGATGGGATCCAGCACTGCAGGCTCCGCGTCGATCCGCAGAACCGCAATGTCGAATTTTGCCATCGCCCCGACGATCTGAGCATCGTAGACGGCGTTGTCCCGCAGCTGCACCTCAAGAGCCCCATCGCTTTCCTTCATTGTCTGTTCAACCACGTGCAGATTGGTGACGATGTGGCCGGATTCATCCCAGACGATCCCCGTCCCTGCAGAAACCTCCCGCTCTTCCACCTGACCAAATCGAGTCCAGCGTGAGCCTTTCGTGCGGACAAACACAACCGAAGGTGACGCGGCATCAAACACCGAAACGGTGTTCTTCTCGTCGCCGCCGAGCTCTCCGCGCGGAGTGACGATGCGAGGCTGGTAGTCGGGGCGATTGCGAACACCGTCGGCAAGCGTGCGATACAGCAGAGCCGCGGCCAGCAATACCAGAATGACCACCAGCCAGCCATTGGCTGCCGCCGCCGAAGGACGGGTTCGCACGTCGGGGGACCATTGAGACATAATGGAGTTCTCCAGTCAGTTCCGGAATCCTTCGCCGATTTATAGACTGTCGCTGTCATCCTCTCCAGCCTGTTGAGCGTTTTCATGCTGCCAGCCATCCGTCGGGAACTTGAAGAAATCTGCGGCACACCATTGCCCGGGCAATGGCTGCACTTCATCGCCGAATACCCGGAAGAGCTGCGACTGGCTCCCCGCAGCGATGACGGGGCCGAAGACGAAGGCTCCGTCGGCGACGTCGAACTCCTCGCTGACCCCGCTGATGTGCTCGCCATCAACCGCGAAGTTCGGGCAACGTCCATCCCTGATGCCGCCAATCAGGAATTCCACTGGCCCGCCGGATATGTTGTCATCGGCGAATCCGGTGATGGTGACTACTATTGCATCGATGCGGGTGACCCGGAATGCGGTGTGTACCAGTTCCTGCACCTTCCGGTCCGTTTCAAACGACTCACCACCACTTTCGCAGACTTCCTCGAAATGCTGGCGGCGGCCTACCTCGATTTCGACGACGATGCTGACGACGATTTCGACGACGATGCGGATGAATACGGCGAAGAGCACGCGGACGAGGATGAGGGGGCAGGGGAGCATGACGGCGAAAATGACGATGAGCACCCCAGTGATTCCGCTGGCCTGGCCAACTGAGCCGTCGCCGCATAAAATCGGCTGCTTCATTCCGCGCTCAGTTAATCTTCAGCAGCAGGCAACTCTGTCCCATGATTTCTCCGCAGAACATTCGCGTGCACCGGGACGAAGGTCTTCTTGAACTCACATGGAGTGACCAGCAGGTGTCGCGTCTGCCATTTCAGTTCGTCCGCCAGAATTGCCGCTGTGCTGTGTGCGTTGACGAAATGACGGGGCGACCACTGCTCGATCCCGACACCATCCCTGCAGATCTCGGCCTGCTCGATATCTCCCTCGCCGGCAATTACGCACTCCGCATTCGCTGGTCTGACAATCACGACTCCGGGCTGTTCACCTGGGTGCATCTGCGGGACATCGGGGACCGCCTGGAAGCGGCACGCAGGAACCAACGGACCAGCTCCGATGATTGAGGTAGAACTCAAGTTTCCGCTGTCAGACCGGGCGGCCCTCAAGGCAGCGCTCCAGCGCCTGCAGCCCGGCATCAGTTTTCATGAACGCGAGGAAACTGATGAGTACTTTCAGCATCCGTGCCGCGACTTCAAAGTCACCGATGAAGCTCTCCGCATCCGCTCATCCGGTGCAACCGTCGAACTGACCTGGAAAGGTCCGAAACTGGATCTGCTGACCAAGTCCCGGAAAGAACTGGAGCTGACGGTCAACGAACTGCCGGCCACCAGTGAGGTCCGCCGGCTGCGACTGCGCGAAATCCTTCTGGAGCTGGGATTCACCAGCGCCGGGCTGGTCCACAAATTCAGGCAGACCGCAGAATTCCCGTTTCACAGCCAATTGATGCATGTGAGCATCGATGACGTACGGAACGTGGGACTGTACGTCGAACTGGAGACGATCTGTGAACCGCCTGAGCGTGAACGGGCCACACAGGTCCTGCTGCAGCTGGCTGAACAGCTCGATCTGCAGCGATCTGAAAGGCGTTCGTATATCGCGCTGCTCGCAGAACGCGAAAGCGGCGGTTCGTAACAGGAAAATGCGGTCTCCGCGGATGACGAACCTGATCTTCAGGCCGACCGGCAGCTCACTTCGGCTGTTCACTGCCCGCTTCGGTGGACGATTGAGGCTGCGTCTTCCGTTTTCGCCGCTCCTTTGCCGACTTGTCAACAGCACGGATCAGGTTGATGATTTTCCCCGGAAGCTGTCGTGTGGCTTCAGAATTGTCCTCGCTGCTGATGCTGCGAATCAGCCCCGTAACAGCTGAAGGGACTGAGGGTGGTGCAGAATTGACCACCTCGGGCGCAAGCCTGCGCAGCAGTTCGCTGGCTGGGTCCAGGCCTTCGGGCAGCAAAAACTGCGGTGTCGATACGGTGCCGGTTACTCGCAGACGGAGCGGTTCTTTGGTCAGCCCGGCGAGTAATGCGAGCATCGGCGTTTCGACGGTGTCCGTTGTGGCGGTATTTGTTGTGGCGGTTGCTGGCAACTGCGGCAGATTCACCGCCAGTTCCAGATCCAGCTGTTCATTCAGTCCGATCGTACCACTGGTGGTGATCTGCAGGTTGCTGGCAAGTTCAGGCAGCAGCACCACCATGCCGTCATGACGGATACCAGCTTCCGTGACTTCAAAACGCACGGAGGTTTCATCCAGTACCGCAATGCGACTGGGTATCTGTAGTCCGGTGGCCGGTATGAACTTTGTCAGCTGTCCGAGAAAGTCCCTGCGTACGGATGCTTCCAGGGAATGAAATGCGGCGCGCCCACGCAGCGGGAATGGAGTGTTGGCTGAGGGACCGTCGAGTGGTACTGTGATGGCATCAAAATCCACTGAAGCGCTGCCGTCGATACGAGTGGTGCGGGAGAGAATCGGGGCGATCAGTGCAAGGTTCTGGCTGGCGTGATTATCGGCAATGGCGGTTCGGTTAAGGACCGCGAATGGTTCAATTGTGAGTTGTCTGTGGCCGTCCGCATCGGGTTCGATGCGACCATCCAGCTGCAGTTCATCCAGATCCACAATCGGGAGCGGTCGCCAGGGGGCGTTCAGCTGAAAGGCTGCGTTATGAATAGACCACGTAAACACAGAATCTGAATGGCCCTGACGGCCACATTTCGGCCAGCTGCCGTCGGCGTTCAGATCCACCCGCAACGCAGCGTCGTGGACCGCCAGATGGAGCGGAGTGCTGTTGAAGAGATGCGAGAGGAGCCCCCTGGATGTTTCCACACGGCTGATCCGGCAGGAGACCTGCCCCCCGGCATCCAGCAGGACCAGATTGTGGAAGACCAGAGGCTGGAACCAGCCACCATCGGCGGACCCGGCGACTGCTGTCAGCGTGTCGCTGTGAATGGCCGTCGCCAGCAGACTGTTGCGGGCAGAGGTATGCACAAGAAGTGCAGGTGTGCAGATGATGCCGATGGTCAACAGTGTGGCCAGGAGCGACGCGGGCAGAGCCAGCCTGCGGAATCGCAGCCATTGCCGGGATGGCCTTGCTGCATCGGATGGCATCACACCTTCGACGTCAGACGCCGGCGGTTCAGCCGCGACCGGAAGAGACGAATTCCTGGCAACATCCATGACCGGTGCTCCCGTGGCAGACATAATGGCCACTTTCTGACTGACGCACTCACCCTGACATTCTCCATGGTCGCCGGATGCCGGCCAACAGAAGTTCGCCCGATGCCATTGAATTTCTCGAAGATCAGCCGCAAATCCACCGGAGCATTCATCACAAACCCCGGACCTTTGAGTTCGATCCCGGTCATCAGCTGGAATTGCAAATGACGTGAAACGTGCTGGTGGCCGGGATTTGGCGCGGGAATCACGAAGTGATCTCCATCAATAATCTCATGCCTTAAACCATCTGCCGGGATCGCTGCGTAGTCCTCATATTCCAATGCCATCTTCGTGGACATGCCAGGCTCCCGCAAATCTCATTCGATCCCGTTTCCAGCCCGCCTGAATTATACCCAGCTCGGTCTTCGCTGTAACTCCCCTACCCCGGCACGCGGCCGCCGCCATGTACTCGTCAGATGGGATTCCGAGTTTGGCCTGTTTTCGCCAGGCTTCTCGTGGTGTCGTTCGCGATGAACTGGGGGCCGTTGTCAAAGATGATCCGCGGCCTTGCATCACCTCATGCGTTTGCCCCGGACGAGAAACCATTCAATACCGTCTTACGCACCGGGGAGCAACCTCGGGCTTGTTTTGCCTGCGAGGAGATTGCCACCACTTGGCGGATCCAGTCAAGTGCAGACAGGCCCTGTCGCCTGCAGGTCCCAACTGTTGAGAGGATGACCGACAGGTTCCCACGTCCGGTTTGCTCTTTGGTGCTGCAACTCAGTTTGCGAAAACTTACGGCCTTACGGTTTGTCTGCTCCGCGATATGATTGGTCGGAAAAACGTCGTCATGTGCTGCGAACACGAAGAGGCTGGCACATGCGTTTCCCAATCTGCGGCAGATTTCTGCGGTCTTCGGATCGTTACACTTTGTCTGCAGAAGGCTGATTTGGCCATCTGAGATCGTCAGGCAAGACAAACCCGTCAGAAGGGCAGCCATAATTCTCTGACTTTCATTCCAAGCCCGGTCAGCAGGGTAACGCTGGCATTGACGAGTTACTGGAGTTCATGCCCAACCGAGACGCAGCTCCCTGTTCTCCTTCTTCAGCTCTGCCAAACGCCCTTTGCTGCCTTCCAGTCGGACTTCAAGGGAACACAACCGAAACTGCGCGACGAACGCCCGCACCGCGGGCGTCATTTCAGCCAGAAGCCCAGACGGTATTTCGTGTGACTGCGGCCTCGCCGTGGTGTCAAAAATTCCGCGAAATTCTCAAAGAGCAGATTTCGGGCCGTCAACGGTTACTCGCAACCACTGTTAGTCTTAGCCTCTCAGTAGGGCATGAGTGGCATCGCAAGTCGTGCGGGAAAATCCACGAACAGCAACCTCCAGGCCCGCCAAATATTCATCTGGCGGAAGTCCTGCACAATCCAGCCAGCCTGCTCAAGCTGCCACTCGATCTGCTGGCGAGATCCCTGTTGGGGGCATGCTCACTGCTCATCTGGTTAGTGCTCTTACAAACTCTTCATGCAGATTTGAGGTACTTCCGTGTTCGTAACCAGTCGAATAAAAGCTTTACAATATCTTCCATAATGTCCATTACTGCCCGCTCAAGCTCATTGAATTCGTCCTCTTCGACCCCTAACCGCGTGGCACCATGCGCGACGCTATTTCTCTTATTCAACAACTTGTGAACCGTTCCTTCGTGCGACTTAAATAGATCGTGAGGAATACCAAGTCGAAATAGGTTCTTCCGAATTACATCGGGCTTGAGATTTGATTCAGGGTCAACCACTTTCTCTGGTATGCTCAATCTCGTCGCGCCAATTTCGGGAAGACGTGCGAGGAACTCGACTTGACGGTGAAGCATGTGAAGGCTTGGGTCATCGGGTGGCGTCCAGTTCAGGAATGTCGCCTTTTTCTGGCTCGCAAGGCTTGCAAGCAAATCGAAATGTGCAGCCGCAACGAGATTATGAACTGCATCTTTACATAGTATGGACTCGGCGTTCAGCGATTTTACATAGATCGAAAATGCAGCCTTCCAAAATCCTTCAAAATGCGAGTACAGCATAACCACCAAAGCACGACGAAATCGCTTTCTCTGTTCGTCGTTACGAAACTCAGCCAACTGATTCCTGAAAAAGCGAAGTTCTTCTGTTCGCCACAGCAACTCATCCTCCAGTTCCGCTCGAATATCAGCCAAGTTCATAGTGCTCTTCCAATGCGTTCCGAAACAAACTGCACTCGTTTGTTGAGTGAGCCTCTTGTGTTTTTCCCGCCGCCAGTTGTCAGGCGAATGAACTCCTCATCATTCTTGATGGACGTTGCCTCCGAACTCAGTCTCTGCATCTGAACAGGATCGTCGGTATCGATGTCATCAATGTGTGACTGCATTCCAAGCGTGAACGCTTCGTAGTGGAGAACGCTGAAAGGATACTTTGATTGCGACCCAGAACTCCGCTTTACGACCATGTAAAACGATTCATTCCCAAGACAGCCACGAAGCACGCGAAATGTTTTTTGGAATGCGTCTCGTTCTACCTCGTAATCGAACGGAATGCCTTTCACTGCGTCCGTTACGCCTTCCATGTATTCCGTAAGGAACGACCCAATCTCATGGGAATAATGGTCAGACCAGTTCTTGAATGCAAAGAATCGAAGCACAAGTTCCTGGTCGAATTTCTTGTCGATCTGCTCTGAGCCGACGCTCGATATACATTCCAGGAAGTTTTCGTCCTCGCTACAGTCAATAATGAATTGATTGAATCTGTTGTCAAGCAGCCGAATTGTGCAGTTTCGGATTTCCTGTTCGCTAAGTAATGCGCCACCCGTATTGAGTCGCTTGAACATGTGGTAGCGCAGACGCTTATCGCTCTCTTTGCGAATAATTTCAACCCGTACAGAATGTCGCTTGAGCTTGATTCGGAGTGCTTCGGGGAGTTCGTCGTATGTATGGCCGTTCAGTGCGTCAACAATGTCGCATTCGGCCAAACGCAAATAGTCCCCAACCTTGATCTGTCGATGAGGAGCGTCGAGCTTTCCACGGTAATGAAAATAAGAAGAGATGCGTTGCAGGCCATCAATTAGTTCGTACTTTCCACCCTCCACTTCAATTACGAAGATCGGAGGTAGCGGTAATTCCAGTATTAAAGATTCGATGAATCGAGATTCTTTCTCTTCGGGCCATCGAAAGAGCCGTTGATACTCAGGGTTGATGACGAGTTCGCCTTCGTCATGCATACTGAGCAGTTCATTGAAGGAGTAGTCCTTTCCTTGCGTACGCACCTTCGCAACTTGCTCGTCAGCGGCGGCAATCAGTTCAACTGGATTGGCAGTAGACATCGCAATTTTCCCTACGCAGCCTTTTTAAACCAGAGTACACTCTCAGTAGCTCCCGTGCTGGGGCGATACTTTTGAGCCTTGGGATTCATTCGAGCCATCAAGGACGATGTTTCATGGTCGATTCGCTGAATAAGGCCCCAGCCAAGGTTGGTCGCCATATCCGATATGTGCAAAGTCACATCCACATGAATGTCCTTGTAGTACGAGTCTTGTATCACTAAAACGCAATCCGCTTTGGGCATTGCGACTCGGTTAATTTCACAAAGCGATGAGTACAGCGAATGGTAGTACTGTGTGAAAATTTTGTGATAATAGGTGGCCGATCCCTTAGTGTGATGTGATTTGATGGACTCGAGTATCGCCAAACAGTTTCGTCCCCATTCGTGTTGCGGCGTAGAGTCATTTGCCGAGACAACTGGACCACCAATCATTTTTCGCCGAAGTTCAGAGAATGTATTGTCGAGTGGGCAGCCAAGGATAGCCAGTTCGGGCTTCGTGGCTACAGCGTAGTCGATTCGAGTGCAATAAGGAGGTGAAGCAATCACTGCGCCTGCTGTTTCGTTGCCAAGTGGGAGTTCGCTTGAAGCTGCCAGCAATATTCTTGTATTCGCACGTGCCGTCACTGGCACGATTCCTTCTATCATCGAGGCAACGTGATGAATAAAACCCTGAGCGATTGTTTCAATCGACGTTCGTAAGCGGTTGGACGGAAGTCTTGGCGACTTCATCCACGTTGGATTACTTGCCTGGAAGCGTGCCATAAATGACCGAGTTGTTCGGAAAAGAGCGACGAGAAGAAATGCAGTGAGACCTGATACATGAGCAATGGAATCGGATTGATAAAGCGTGCGGGATGCTGTGACGGGTGTTGTCAAAGTGCAGATTGATTCAGCAAATGCACGCAGACTCCTGGCGCTTGCGGGACTGAACCATTCTTTGAGAGGTTCGGAGTCCAGTTGAGGCAAATCCAAGTGGCGTGCCGTCTTTGCGATATCCTTCGCCAACGGAACTAGACCCTTTGACACGCCCGGTGTCAGCAACTTCGCTTTTGCAACCACAATCATTGCGGGGTTAATGTCAATTCCAGTGGAATCAATTCCATGTTCATGTGCTGCCGTGGTTGTTGTGCCACTACCGTTCCACGGATCGAGTAGCGGGCCTCGAATATCCTGAAGACTTTTGAGGACATCTTTCACAAAGGCATACGAATAACCGGCATAGTAGTCGAACCACGACTCTTTGCGAGTGGCTGAAAGCCTCGATCTCTTTGGATTGGTGAACATTGTCTGGTTGATTCTATTTTGAGTGCACCTGTAAAACTGTTCCCGTTCTTTGGTCACACACACTGCACGGCGTTGACGTAAATCTGCGATCATACTACAATTTCAGTGGGAAGCCAGCAAGTGTGTGACTCACTCGCGGGCCTGAGATGAGCCTGGGAGTCGGGACCCACGTCCCGTGCGATGAGCCGGATATGTCAGATCCACTTCCTCGAACCACGGACAGCGCATGATGAGCATCTCAGGAAATGGCGCTGTCTGCAACTGTGGTCCGCCCGGACGATGAAAGAACTCTCGGAATCGGTGGGCGTAGCAGTCCGTGATGTGTCTGCATCCGAGACTGTGAGCGTGAGTTGTTCGATCGTAGTCGGGCGGTCGGTTTTGCACTCACCGAGGATTTTGGCAGGCGGAAGGGAGGCGGAGATTTTGAAGAAACCCCTGATTTGGCTGGCAAGGCGCGTCACCGAAGTCAGGTGCCACAGCCACGCACTCTGCGGACGATACCGATGCTCCTGATCCCAGCCGACCTTTCGTCGAGTGGAAAATTCTTCTGCATTGCGAAATGAATATATGTCCTCGAGTCAGTCTGTCATGGCGTTTCTTTTTTGCAGGCAGATGGTACTCTTCATGATGAAGCTCAGAGAACCCACTGGCAGTGTGTCTATCAGCAAAATCATCGAATGAGATATATGACTCACCCTGATCGCCTTGCAGAAAAATAATCACATCTCCCTTGCGATCGACAATCGTCTTTGACGATTGCAGTCTGAGCCGCTATAGAGCATCGATTGTGATGATCGCATCAGGTACGTCAACCAGCCGCAGAACCTGTGGAATTGCAGTGATGTCATTGGATTTCGCAGCTGTGGGTCCTGTGCCGGAGTAATTCTCTTTACTGACGTCGGTACACTGACCAATGCTGTGGTCGAGGCCTATTGCTTTCATCGCGGCTACCTTTGAGCGTCTTTCCATCGATTGCACGGTGACGCCCCTCAGGCTCCTGATCCCGTCTTTCGCTGTGCGCCGCTATTGCTGAAGTCATCGCCTGAGTCCAGAGATCAAAATACTGTTGAAAAGCAGCTGCCTGCGGTGCACAAAGAACTCGACGGAAAGCGTCCCGCGAGGGGAGGCCATTCGGCAAGTTGAGAAACCTGCCGAGGAACTCGCGTCTTGCCTCAGCCCAATATCTGATGCTGGTTGGCGCATCAGCGCTCCACAAGACTGCACGAACAACAATCGAACGAACACTCACGAGTGGAGGCCGCCTGTTGATCGAGGACCGAGGATCATCGAGCTTTTTCGAAGGCGGTAAATAACTCATTGAGTTCAAAAGGTTTTGTACTTTTGGTTGCCACGTGCAAGTCTCCCTACCGGATTGAAGACGGAATCCAACCTCCGAATGGGAGGTGATTTTGACCACTGTCGCGAGAATTACCAAATCTACGCAGGGCACGCTTTTGCCCCGGCCTCACACCAGCAGTTCTTCCACAACCTTTCCGTGCACATCCGTCAGCCGAAAGTAGCGTCCCTGAAAGCGATAAACCAGCCGTGTGTGATCAATTCCAAGCGTTCGCAGGATTGTCGCATGCAGGTCGTGCACATGCACCGGGTCCTGCACGATGTTGTACGAGAAATCATCTGTGGCACCCCATGTCAGTCCGGCTCTGACGCCGCCTCCGGCCATCCACACCGTAAAGCACCGCGGATGATGATCGCGTCCATAGGTCTCCTCGGACAGCTGTCCCTGACAATAAACCGTGCGGCCGAATTCACCGCCCCAGATTACCAGTGTTTCATCCAGCAGACCACGCTGCCGCAGATCTTCAACCAGCGCCGCTGAGGGCTGATCCGTATCCCGGCATTGCCCCTCAATCTGACGCGGCAGATTGAGATGCTGGTCCCATCCGCGATGAAACAACTGAATAAACCGCACTCCACGCTCCGCCAGACGCCGCGCCAGCAGACAATTGGCTGCAAACGTCCCGGGCGTCCGTGAATCAGGACCGTACATTTCAAAGATGTGGTCAGCTTCTGCAGATGTGTCAGTCAGTTCCGGAACCGATGTCTGCATGCGGAAGGCCAGTTCGTACTGATCAGTTCGTGTTGCAATTTCCGGGTCAGAGACTTCTGCCAGTTTCTGCCGATTCAGCTCAGCCAGATCATCCAGCACGCCGCGACGGAGTCCGGCATCAACACCCGCTGGATTCGACAAATACAACACCGGATCACCGGACGACCGAAACTTGACGCCCTGATACTGCGATGGCAGAAAGCCGCTCCCCCACAGGCGGTCGTACAGCGGCTGATCGTTCGGGTTGCCGCTCCCCTGAGAAATCATCGCCACAAAGGCGGGCAGATCAGCATTCTCTGCTCCCAGCCCCCATGCCAGCCACGCACCGATGCTGGGACGCCCCGCCAGCTGTGCCCCCGTCTGAAAAAATGTCACCGCCGGATCGTGATTAATCGCTTCCGTGTGTACCGACTTCACAATGCACAGTTCATCGGCAATTCGCGCCGTGTGCGGGAGCAGTTCGCTGAGCCACGCGCCGCTGTGTCCGTGCTGACGGAAGCGATACTTCGCAGGAGCGATCGGGAAACTGGCCTGCCGGGATGTCATGCCGGTGAGTCTTTGAGTTCCGCGGACTGAATCCGGGAGCTCCGTTCCACGAAGTTCCCGCAAACCCGGCTTGTGGTCGAACAGATCCAGCTGTGATGGAGCCCCCGACTGGAACAGACAGATCACTCGCTTTGCACGAGGGTGGAAATGTGGCAGCGGCAGTGAAGCAGGGATAAGCCCTGTGTCGCTGCCGGCGGCCAGCCCTGTGAGTGAAGCCAGTGCTGCTGTCTGCAGAAGTCCACGACGCTGCATTGAAATCATCCCGCATCCCCTATTCACGCGTGACCGTTTCGTCCAGATTCAGAATCAGACTGCAGAGCGTTGTCCAGCTGGCAAGCACCGCAGGGGAAACATCGGCTTCCGCAGGGAATTCGCCGATGCTGATGAGCTTTCCAGCGGCATCCGGATGTGCGGCGAAATGATCTTCCGCACGCCTCAGTGCTCGCAGCAGCACCGGCAACTCCTGCGGACGCGGAGCCCGCCCCAGCACCCGCATGAAGGCAAAGGTAATGCGCTCTTCCGCAGCCGGACCGGATTCCCGCAGCGTGGTCTGCGCCAGAACCCGCGCCGCTTCCACGAAGGTGACTTCGTTGAGCAGTGTCAGGGCCTGGAGCGGAGTGTTGGTGCGGGTTTCACGGACAAAACAGAGTTCTCGCCCGGAAGCATCAAAGGTCATCATGGATGGCGGGGCGGCCGTCCGCTTCCAGTACGTATACAAACTTCTGCGGTACAGATCTTCGCCATGCCCCTGCACGAAATCCGTCCCCGACAGTTCCTTCCACAGGCCGGCCGGCTGATACGGCAGCACTGAAGGCCCGCCCGTTCGCTCCACCAGCAGTCCGCTGGCCGCCAGTGCCTGATCACGAATCATCTCTGCCGGCAATCGCAGTCGCGGGCTGCGACCAAGCAGACGGTTTTCAGGGTCCGCATTCTGCAGTTCCCCGGACATCGCTGACGATTGACGATAGGTGGCCGAGAGTACAATCAGCCGATGCATGGCCTTCACATTCCAGCCGCTGCGGATGAACTCTGTGGCCAGCCAGTCGAGCAGATCCGAGTTGATCGGAGGTTCACCCTGAGAACCCAGATCGTCGACCGTCTTCACAAGGCCCGTGCCAAAATGCAGCTGCCACATCCGGTTCACAGCCACTCGCGCCGTGAGCGGGTGATCAGCCGACACAAGCCATCGCGCGAATTCAAGCCGGTCCTTCAGAAATTGTGTCCTGCCACCCGCAAGAGATGCCGGAATCTGACGCGAAACCTGCTCGCCAGGCTTGTCGTATTCGCCGCGTTTGAGCACATAGGCCGGGCGAGGTTTCGGGAGCTCCTGCATGACCATCACGGTGGAAAATCCTTCGATAGCGTTCCGCCGTGACTCACGCAGGCCGGACAGTCTCTGCCATGCCTGGCGAATGGCTGCCGGTGCCTCCTGCTCAAGAAACCACGCTTCAAGTTTGTCCTGCTGAGCTGACGTGCGGGTGTCCTGAGCCATCAGCGCGATCTCACTGATCGACTGTGACACCGACAACCGACGAACATCACTCTCCGAAAGGCAATCCTGATACAGCCGCAGCTCGTCAATGAATCCGTCAAAGCTGCCTCCGGGCGCGCTGTAGCCGATGCGGAAGGGATCCTTTGAATTAAAGGGCTGATTCAGCTCGTCCACCAGCACACGCTGGCCGCAGAGCTGTCCGTTGATATAGATCCGCACGCCGGAGGCGAACCGCGATGCGTCATAGCTGAATGCCACATGAGACCAGCGATCCTGAAGGAGCAGCTCTGTGGATTCGACGCGAATTGCATCGTCCAGCCAGCGCTTCACCAGATTCACCTGCAGTCGGCCGTCCCGCAGCGCAAAGCTGTAGCCGTCACCGTCAGCCTGATCCGTCATCCGGGAAAGAATGGTGCCCGTCGATGTGTCCCGAGGAAAAATCCAGGCGGAAAATGTGAACTGATCCAGATACCC
>CAZLOQ010000002.1:0-6183 GCA_964561125.1 uncultured Chitinophaga sp.
TCGACGAAACAGCCATCGCCGCCTGTCTCGCCTATGTGGATCTCAATCCCATCCGCGCCGCGGTCGCTCAAACGCCCGAAACCAGCCAGTTCACAGGCATCCACGACCGCATTGCCGATCGTCAGGCCGCCGCCACCACCACCACCACCACCACCGCCGCTGCCACTACTACTGCCACTACCACTACCGACGCTGCTGCGACAACTCCACCCGTGGCCGTTCAGTCCCCGCAGACCGAACACGGCCCTCACGCCGGCTGGCTGGCTCCGATCGCTCTGGAACCAGCCTGTCAGGCTTCCCGCGACTGCCCCACTTCGCGCCGGCTCACCAATCGCGGCTGTCTGTTCATGACTCTCGACCAATACCTCCAACTGGTCGACTGGACCGGCCGCCAGCTGCGGCTGGACAAACCCGGCCGCATCCCCGAACACCTCGCCACAATCCTCACACGGCTCGACTGCAGCCTCGAATCCTGGCTGGATCTGGTCAAGAACTTTCGTCGCCGATTTCCGACGGAGGCTGGTCGCCCAGAGACTTTGCTGACCGTCTCACAACTCCGCCGAGACTGTCGAGTATCAAGTCATCGACCATAGTGCAACAGCGTCCCGGCGGGTGGTTGCCAGAGCGTTGAGGGCGGCTTCGCGCGCGTCCGCCGCCCACCGGCCGCAAAGCACTCTGCCATCGCGGCCCCGTCGTCGCTCATCCCCGGCTCTCAGAATTCACCAATCACCTCGGCGCCGGAACGAGTGCCTGCTGCGCGCCAGAGCGTCTGTGAAATGCTGGAACTGAAAGCACGCACGGAACCGTCACAGAGCGCGGACTGCACGATGCCCGTGTGATAACCTCTTGAGGTCAGGACTGAATAGCTGACCGAAGTCGTATGGCTGCCTTCCTGACGCGACGCGTAATCCGTATTGCGATAGGTCACGCCATTGTCCACAAAGACGACATCGGTGTTTGGGGCGAGCGTCGTTGTGAAGCCACTGTGGTGCGAATGGCCGTTGGCCCACTCCGTATGTCCTGTCCCGTCCCTTGTTGCCGGAAGAATGCGGTCCCTTACGCCGGTCGCGGCGTAGGCCGCCACAGTGGCCGCATCATTGGGGACGGCAGTCGAGGGCGGACCGCCATTGCGGGTGTAGGCGGTCCATGCATGCACTTCTGATGCCAGCAGAGTGTTGCTGGTTCCGTCGGTGATGTCTGCCATGCGGATCCGTGAATTCGGAAAACAGATCCCGTCGCCTCCCTCCCCGGTCACAGGATTAAACACCAGCCACGTTCCGAAATTGAATCCATAGCAGGTGGGCAGCAGAAAAATGCCGTTGGTGCCGGTATTCCTTGCCCGGTCTGATTTGGGATCCGACGGACACACGAATACGGGCACTCTGAAATTGCTGATCACCGGAAAGTTCCCCCACGCCCGGCTGAGATCGATCTGCGAGTAAAGATTCGCCTGCTCAAGATATGGCAACAACCGTCCATGAATCGACCAGGAGGCGTTAGTGGTGAGACTGGGAGTCACCGCCATGCTCGGGGGGAGCGTTCCGAAGGTGGAATCATAGTTGTGCATCGCAAGTGCGATTTGTTTGAGGTGGTTCCGGCACTGGGTACGCCTTGCGGCCTCACGTGCCTGCTGCACGGCGGGCAGCAGCAGAGCCACGAGGATCGCGATAATCGCGATCACGACAAGCAGTTCAATCAGCGTAAAAGCGCGGCGGAAAGGCATGGTCATCCGGTGTGGTGCTTTGGCTTCAAGTGAGAACGGAGGGATCCGGGGGGATCTGAGTCAACAGGCGGTCATGGACTTCAGTCTGCCGGACCTTTTGTCGTGCTCCCGGTTTCGCAAAAAATGTGCCACCGCCGTTTTTATGACTTTTGGGCCACATTTGTGGCGGAGATGAGTAGCCAGCGGTGAAGAAATCGCCGGGGCTGAGGATTTCCTGTCCGGTCCCGGCATAAGGCTCACGGTGCCTTGAGACCAACCGCGGCCTCAGTATAGACTGAATCGCCGTGCATCGTTTTTCACCGCCAACGCCCTGCCCGTGGCCCCGCACCCACACCATCCATGCCGTCAATTTCCATTCCCGCTCCGCTGCGAAACTGCTGCCTGACCATCGGGAATTTCGACGGTGTGCATCGCGGGCACCTGCAAATTCTGAAAGCCCTGCGGAAGCTGGCTGAACAGCTCCATGCCCCCGCGGTGGCCGCAACATTTTCCCCGCATCCCACCACCCTGCTCCGCCCCGAGTCTGCTCCGCCGTTAATCACCAGCGTTCCCGAACGCACGCGACTGCTGCTGGCGGCCGGGGTGGACCACGTCATTGTGCTCCCGGTGACTCAGGAATTGCTGCAGATGTCGGCCACCGACTTCTTCTCCTGCATACTCCTTGATCAATTTTCCGCTCGCGGGGTTGTGGAAGGTCCGAATTTTCATTTCGGTCGGGGCCGGGAAGGCAATACCGCTCTGCTCCGGTCTCTCTGCCTGACGCATGGCCTGACGTTTGTCGAAGTGCAGCCGATCGATGACACCGACGGAATGATTTCCTCCAGCCGCATCCGCGAGTTGCTCGCGGCAGGTCAGCTGCGCGCCGCCATCAGCCAACTCGGACATCCGTTGCGACTCGAAGGAAGAGTCGTCACCGGCGCCCAGCGCGGACGGACACTCGGATTTCCTACGGCAAACCTCGCCGAAATTGATGGAATGCTCCCGGCAAACGGGGTCTACGCCGGATCCTGCGACATCGACGGTCGCCAGTTTCCCGTGGCCGCCTGCATCGGCCCGAATCCGACCTTCAGCGAGCAGTTGCAGAAGGTGGAGTGTCACCTCGTCGGGTTCAGCGGAGACCTCTACGGACGGGCTCTCGCCGTCGACCTCGTGGCTGAAATCCGCCCGCTTCGATCGTTCAGCTCCGTACAGGAACTCCAGCGCCAGATCCAGTCCGACATACAGGCTGTGGTGCACACTGTCCCTGTCCCCAAACCGACCTAGCTCCAGCCGGGCTCCACATCCTCCACGCCCTGCTGCAGCTGCTCTTTACCCGCATGCAGCACCCTGCGGGCACTCGCAAGCAACTGCGGGTGCAGTCCCGGTGTCTGCATCCCCGTGGACAGCAGCCACCCCAGCTTGCCCTCCACCACAAGGCCGAATCCCCAGAGAAAAAACATGTTCCCCAGAATGTGCATCACCCCCGCGTGAGCGAATGCGGAGGAGAACCATTGCACGGGGCTGAGCCCTTCGCCGTACTGCAGAGCCCACGGCTCCAGCGCCGCACTGTCCGTCCCGAATCCTGTCAAAGCGAAGCATCCCAGATTCGCCACGATCAAGCCAATCGTGCCGAACGGGTAGTGATACAGCGGTGCGTCTGTGTTCAGCGGAATCAGCATGCCCATGAATCCACGCGGAGACTGACTGCAGCATTCGAAGCCCTGATGTTAGTCGAATTGAGCCCATCGGCAAACTGAGCTGATGCCGGACTGTCAACACACCCGGTGTGAAAAAAGTCCACTGCCAGCCTCGCAATTGCTCAATCCGGAATCCGGCTGCTCCCGGACCCTGAAAACGCATAGCCAGAGAACGCCTCTCACGTTACACTCCGCAGTGTTGCAATCTTCCAGATTCCCCGCGAACACAGGTGACCACCATGTTCTGCAAAATCCCCACTGCGATTGTCACCGCCTGCCTGTTGCTGTTCTCCGGCTACCTCCCCGCGGCTTCCGCTCAGGACTTCAACGCCGACGGACTTGCCCTGCCGTTCGGGCTCGAAGATTCACCGGAAGAATCCGCGGCCCCCGTCATCACAGCCGTGCTCAAACCAGTAGACGCCTCCAGCTGCCTCCTTGAAGTCACCGTCGCGTTGCCGCAAGGTGCATACATCTACTCCATGAATCCCGCCTTCACCTCTGCCACCGCAATCAAGCTCACGGCGGACGGCGGACTCAAAGCCGCCGGTGAATGGAAGGCCGACCGTGAACCCAAAACCGGCTTCGATGAAACGCTCCAGCAGCAGCTGGAAAAGTTTCACGACAAGGTCACCTGGAGTCGCCTGCTTCAGGGCTCGCTCACACCGGGGCTGACCGTCAGCGGCAACCTCAGCGGTCTTTATTGTACCGATCGCGAGTGTCGCCCGATTGTGAAAGCAAAGTTCACCGCAGCAATCAGCGATCAGCAGGCTGTCGCTGCTCCCAATCTGCAGACCGTCAAACCGCAGATCGGCTTTGGCAAGTCGGCCACCACCGACATGGTTTCAATCGACGTCAGTCTCACACCCGCACCGGCAAAGCCCGGTGACGAAGTTCTGCTGCAGCTCAAAACCACCATCGTCGAGGGCTGGCACATCTTTGCCCTTGACCAGGACCCTGACATGGCTGGTCTGCCGACGGAAATTAACGTCACCCCGGTCGGACTTGAACCTCTTGATCCCGCCTTCACGCCCTCGACGGCCCCGGAGATCGAAAATCCTCTTCCCAATATTTCGCAGCGTGTGCACTACGACCAGATTACCTGGAGTCGTCGTTACAGAGTGCTTGATCCCACCGCTTCAGTTTCCGGCTCCATGCGATTCCAGATCTGCGAGAAAAGCTGCAAACCGCCGACCACAGCCAGATTCGCCGTCGCACTGACAACCGCGCCCGTCGATTCCCGTCCGGATGCCGCCGTAACGCCCGCACCGGTTGATACTGCATCCACCCCGTCGCAGGGCACAGACGAGGCGACAGCGTCCGCCCCGGACAGCACTGTTTCATCTTCAGCCCGGTCTGCGAATGCTGCTGTGGCTGGTCCAGCCGGTCAGAATCTCTTCGCTTTCCTCGTGGCCGCGATCACCGCCGGCTTTGTCGCGCTCGCCACGCCGTGCGTATTCCCGATGATTCCGATCACCGTTGCTTTCTTTCTTAAGCAGGAAGAAAAGCAGGCCGGCAGCTCACTGCGGCTGGCTGTCGTCTACTGTCTGAGCATTATTTTTGCCTTTACATTTCTCGGTCTGGCGATGGCCCGCATCTTCGGCGGTACCAGCCTTACCAGCCTCGCCAACAACCCGTGGCTGAACGTTTTTTTCAGCGTTCTGTTTCTCGTTTTCGCCCTGATGCTGCTGGGATTATTTGAGTTTCGCGTTCCCTCATGGCTGCTCAACTGGACCGCCCGACGTGAATCCACCGGTGGCACCGTGGGCGTGATCTTTATGGCGCTCACATTCACGCTGGTGTCATTCACCTGCACGTTTGCTTTCGTCGGTTCGCTGCTGGTGATTGCCGCTCAGGGCGACTATCTCTGGCCTGTCCTCGGCATGCTGGGCTTCTCCACAGCTTTCGCGTCCCCGTTTTTCTTCCTCGCCCTGTTCCCCGGCCTGCTCAAGCAGATGCCTCGCAGCGGCGGCTGGATGAACGACGTCAAATTCGTGATCGGACTTGTAGAAGTGGCGGCCGTCGCCAAATTTCTCAGTGTGGCCGACATCGGCTTCTCTGTCAGCGGCATTCCTGTTTTCGTCACCTACGAAGCGTTTCTCTGGAGCTGGATCGGTTTGACCGCGTTCGCTGCTGTCTACATCATGCGACGCCAGCACGGTAGCTGGCCGAAATTCTCTGTCATTCGCTGCGGATTTTTCGCAGGCTTTCTGTTATTCGCAGGCCGCATCACGGCCGGACTCCTTGAACTCCCGCTTCCTGCTGACCCTGTGTGGAACCTTGTCGCTGCATTTGCTCCTCCGCAAATTCGCAGTGGTGACGTGCGGCAGCTGCAGGAACTGGGCTACGTCATCATTCATCATGATCAGCCGTGGTCCCTTGAGTTTCAGAAAGCAGTCGCCGCTGCCGAAAAATCGTCCCGCCCGCTGCTTGTGGAGATCACCGGCGTCAACTGCGTGAACTGCCGCAAGATGGAACGCACAGTACTGTCTGACTCAAGCGTCCTCGAAAATCTCAATGATCTTGTCCGCACACAACTTTATATCGACAAGGTCCCCGGAATCACTGACCCTGCACTTCAGGAATCCATCATCGACGCGAATATCCTTGTGGCCTCCGAACTGCTTGGCGATCTGACCATGCCCAGCTACGCTGTCGTTTCACCCGACGGGAAACAGGTCTACACAACCTTTCAGGGACTCGACACCACCGGTGGTACTCAGTTCCTTCAGTTCCTCAGGGATGGCGTTGATCGCTGGCAACAGTCTCAGCGCGTCGCCGCCGCCC
>CAZLOQ010000002.1:6193-29102 GCA_964561125.1 uncultured Chitinophaga sp.
CAAATCCCGTCCAGGTCCGCACACTCATGAAAATTGAACACCTCGCACTCAACGTCCCCGACCCGCTCAACCTCGCGCGCTGGTACGTTGAACATCTGGGCTTCACGGTCAAACGTCGCGGCATCGAGCCCCCGTATGTGCACTTCATCGCTGACGACAGCGGCACCGTCATGCTGGAAATCTACGGCAATCCCGACGCAGCAGCACTCGACTTCAACGCCATCCAGCCGCCCGCACTGCATCTGGCCTTCACCTCCAGAGACCTTGAAGCCGACGTAAAACGTCTTAAGTCCGCCGGCGCCACTATCGTCGCCGATGTGCACACCATGCCCAGCGGCGATGTCTTTGCCATGCTCCGCGATCCCTGGGGAATCCCGCTGCAGCTCGTGCGACGCAAACAACCGATGATCGACTGACGCTCCTCGTCACAGCGACACAGACTGCTTCAGCTGTGCCGATTCTTCTGCGGCAAGGCACAATTCCACCGCCCGCATGCCGTCATGGCCATCCGCGTGCAGCGGCTGCGTCCCCCGCACTGCCTCACATACACGGACAATCTGCTGCTGCAGCTCGAAAATCTCTCCCACAGGTCCCCCGCAATCCACAGAATGCACCGTTTGCCCGTCGTAATGCTGCAAAGAAAATTCGGGTGACAACGTGCGGTCCGTGACGCCGCTCCACGATGCCCGCAGCGCACCGCGAGTCCCCGTCAGCCTGATCGTCTGATGATGTTCAAAACCCGCCAGGGTCTGACTGATCACCGCATAGGCGCCGTTCGGGAAATCCAGAAAGGCACTGAAATTATCGCACAACAGCGGACGACTTTCATCAATCGAATTGGCCCGCGCTGTTACCGCCACAGGTTCCCCATGTCCACTCAGATACCACCGCGCCAGGTCGAAACAGTGAATCGGCTCCTCCAGAATCCAGCTGCCCACCCGATCCGGATCGTACCGCCAGCCGTTCGAACCCTGTCGATAAGCGCTCCGGAATAACTCAATTACACAGTACAACGGCGTACCAATCGCGTCCTCCCGCAGAAGCTCCTCCACTCGCCCCCACAGTCGCGATAACCGCAGCGCGAATCCTGTCGCCAGCATTCGGCGGGCTGACTTTGCCGCAGCAAGGATCCGACGACAGTCGTCGAGTGTTGCGGCCATCGGCTTTTCCAGCAGCACATGACGCCCCGATGACAGCGCCGCACAGGCGATCTCTGCGTGCTGGTGCGTGGGCACCACGATGTCGATCACGTCCACGTCATCCCGCTCCAGAAGACTGCGGTAGTCCCCCGTGACCGGGACAGCCGGAAACGCCTGTCGGGCGGCCAGTTGAGATGACTCAGATCGCGCAGCCATTGCCGAAAGAATCGCGCCCGGAGTCTCCCGGATGGCACGCGCGTGATGCACTCCCCACGACCCGTATCCAATCAGCCCAAACCGAATCTCTGCCATCACCAATCGCCACTTCCTGGATTCCGATACCACTGCACACTCGTCTTTCGGGCATTTCATCAGCCATCAGCCCGCGGAGGCGTGCGCCGCATTCTTGCCGGTTATCGGTTGTTGAGCAAACCCAAAGGCACCCGCAGGATCGCTTTGAGAACAGCAGTGATGTTTGAAAATGATGATGGAAATCATAGAAAAAAGCGTGGTGTGCACCTTTGCCAAATGACCGGAATCAAGGATGCTTCGTGACATGCCTGTTTATACCCACGGCCTCTCCGTCTCTGCAAGGATACTCAGAACATGGGCATCACGATTCACTACCGCGGAACTGTCAATGACATCGGCGAAATTCCGCTGCTGGAGGACCGGTTGCTGGACTTTGCATTTGCCATGGGAGGTAGGGCCACTCTGCACCGTTTTTATTCCGATGCAAATCCCGCTCGCGTCGTCAAAGGCCTGGTTATCGAACTGGCCGAGGGACAGGAATCCCTGAGTCTGCTCATTTCCCCGGAAGGTCACCTCACGCCGATCTTCCAGATTGAAGAGGCGGAACTCCAGCCCTTCAGCGAACCACCCTACTGCTCCGTCAAAACCCAGTTTGGTTCGCCGCGGGGCCACGTTGCCATCGTGCACCTGCTGCACGCGCTGCGCGAACGTTTTGTGAGCAATCTCACGGTGCTTGATGAAGGTGACTACTACGAAACCCGGGATCTGCAGCAGCTCATCAGGAAAATGAATTTCCTGAAGTCGTGCATTGATCGTCTTGCCGGTGACCTGACGCGATACCCCATCAGTCCGGAGGCCCTCGAGGATCCGGATATTCTGGCCACACGAATTGAACGCGTGGCACAACTGGCAAACCGCTCCATCGTCGAGGGCGAACTCCGGCAGACAGAACTGCTGCAGAACGAAGAAGAAGCTGAGGCTCCGGATGCCGCCGCACCAACGCTGGACGACGAGGTCGACGCATTCGATCGGCTGCGATCCGAAAATGAACAGCGGATCGAACGCATGAATCGGCGAATCGAAGATTCCATCGCAGCCGGGCTGTCCTTCCATGAAGCCTTCGAGCAGGCGTTGCGGGAACAGGGATTGCAGATTCCGCAGGGCCGGCCGGAAGATTCGTGGCAGGAGAGCCTGACATTCCACTCCTTCGATGATTCCGGTGAATCTGCAGGGGAAGAGCCCGACGAGCGACGCGAAACCCGGCACCCGGCTGTGGCAAAGGCAATGGACTTCATCGCAGAAACCAGATCGCTGCGGGGGCATTCACAACCGCTGTCAGCCTGGTATCTGATGCTTGAAAAAGCAACATTCGATATTCTCGGAGGCCTGGCACAGGCCACTGTTGAGGACACCGCTGAGAGTGCTGATGCAGACAGGCAGTCTCAACGTGCCCTGGCAATCTCACAGCTGAAACGTGCTATGCGGGGAAATGCGGACGCCTTCGCTGCCATCCACGGGCTCAGCATCACTGAAATGCTTGAGAAAGAGCAGGCAAAAGAGCTTTATGGGCGACTGAACGCGCTGCTGGATGACATTCAGGCTCTGGCCAGCACTGCCTGGCGTGGAACGGCCGAACCCTGAAGCCCCGCCGTTCTGCTCATCCACGGGAGCGGACTCACGGAACGACGAACCTGGCGGTGTCCAGCTGAACATCGGCAAACAAGCCAGAGGCGGAATCCGTAAACCCAAATTCCGGATTGCCCACGATTCTCTGGGTTGCTCCTTGAGCCAGTTGAGGGTGTGTTTCAGGCATCTGAATTTTTCCTGAATTGCTGCTGCAGTTGTGTGAGCATCTGAGTTAACTGGTCAATGTCGCAGGCGGCAAACTGTTCGTCGGTGGAGGTTGGAAGTTTGAGCATTTGCTGTAACAGCAGGATTTGCCCCTGCAGCAGGCCCCGACGAATCCCGCGTGCTTCACCGATTTCGATGCCCTGCTGCTGGGCGAAGATGATGCGCGCTTCCTCGTCGCGCTGGGCTTTAAGGCGAGCGTTGTATTCGTGGAGCTGTTCAGGTGTTTGGGCGATCATGTCGAGGACCCTGGCGGCTTCGGTGAATTCCTGTTCAGGCAGTAACTGGCTGACCTGTTCTGTGGTGAGTTCCTGTGCATGGCAGAGAAACCAGCACCAGCGTTCGATTGGTGTGGCATTATACAGGGTTTCCGCAGTGACCTGAAGATGATCCAGCTGCAAAAAGTGGATTTGCAGATCGTCAGTCAATGTCAATGGGAGTGTTTCTTCGCGGAGTCGGAAGTCAAGGTGCAGCTTTGCGGGCTGCCTGATCAGAGCCCCGGACAATACGCAAATGCTGATTGAAGGCCGGAGATCGGTGTAGTTCTGCCCCTGCTGCAGCCTTCTGACATAGGTTTCTGCGGCGTAAAACACCATTCTTTCGGCCATTCCCGCGGGCAACGCGATCTGGACTTCGATGTTGAACCTGCGTCCGAGGACGTCTTCTGCGAGGACATCAAGGATGAAGAATTTGCCGTCTTCCGACAGTTTACTGTGGACTGTGTTGGGGAAGGTGACGTCGGTCACGGGTGGCTGTCCGACGAGCACGGCGTTAAGGAAGTGAATCGTGACAGTCTTTCGATCGTCGCTTCCAAAGAGCATTTTGAAAGCGTAGTCGATGAGAGGATTAATCCCGATGGCCATAGGGCGCTCACAGTTTGAATCCGGGCTGTGGATGGTTTGAATAAAGGACTGTAATGAACTCCGCATGCAGGGGGATACTAAAATGTCACACTAAATCAAGCCCTTGTGACGCGAAATTTCGGGAACCGCGGGATCTGTGGCGTTGAATTCCGGTTGGATGCTCGTGTTGCCGTTTTTGATCAGGAGTCCGGTGAGCGACGCACGGCTGGATCGGGGTTTTGACAGGTTGTGGCGAGCAGGCGCTGGGAGGCAAGGGGGGGCAGTGGCGATTCGGTACAGATGCAGGCGAGTTGTTCGGCTTAGCAGGAGCGTCGCCCTCCCGAGGGGCTTGAAAACCACAGGGATACAGTTGAGTGGCTGCGTGAGTGGCTGAGGGCTCGACCATCAGCATGATCCAAATCCATGGTTCCCGGATGGAGGCTTGCAATGGCATGGCCTCAGCGGGAGAATTCTGTGTTTGTCTGCGGTCCGTGGCGTTCCCCTGCTCCCGAGAACGGGTGGCCGGGTTTGTCTTTATCTTCTGCTGCTTCTGCCTCCTGCGTCTCCTCCGGAAATGCTGCTTATGTGGACTCTGCTCCTTACCGCACTCGTCCTCCAGTCACCTGAAGAGCGACTCCTTCAGGAACCTGTATCCGTGCTCGCCACGGACGCGCGGGAACGGGGAGATGCAGCCCGCGGTGCTGTGGTGTTTCATCAGCAAAGTCTGCAGTGTGCGGTTTGTCATTCTGCCGGTCAGGCCGCGCGTCCTCAGCTGGGGCCGGATCTGACACAACTTCCGGCGGACGTCACTGCGGAACATCTTGTGAACTCCATTCTGCGGCCATCGGAATCGATTCGCCGGGGCTATGAAGCGACCAGCGTGGTGCTGCAGGACGGCAGGGTGCTCAGCGGGCTCCTTGTTTCCCGCACTCCCTCTGAACTGCTCCTCCGCGACGTCTCACGCCCGGGTGAAACGCTCCGCATCGCTCAGGCGGACATCGAGCAGATCGTTCAGCTCCCGACATCGCTCATGCCGGCCGGACAGGTCAATCAGCTCGCCAGTCGTCAGCAGTTTCTGGATCTTGTCCGCTACCTGCTCGAACTGCAGACAGGTGGTGCCGACCGCGCCCGACAGCTCCTGCCCCCCGCTGAACTGCTCACAGCCCAGGTCCCGGAATACGAAAGTCACATCGATCATGCGGGACTGATCAGAGGTCTGGATGAGGCGGCGTTTGAACGCGGTGCTGCCATCTACCAGCGTGTCTGCCGCAACTGCCACGGCACTCCGGACTACCCGGGATCGCTGCCGACATCGCTGCGATTTGCTGAAGGCAGGTTCCGCAGCGGCAGCGATCCGTGGACGATGTACCAGACACTGACTCGCGGTTTTGGCCTGATGGCTGCACAGGCGTGGATGGTGCCGTCCCAGAAATATGATGTCATTCATTACATCCGGGAAAGCTACCTGCGGGACCGCAATCCTTCACAGTACGTGCCGGTCACGGACAGCTATCTGGCCGGTCTCCCTGCAGGTGATACGCGGGGCCCCGAGCCATCAGAGATTCAGCCATGGAGTGCGATGGACTACGGACCTTCGCTGGCGCACACGCTGGAGGTCCCTGGCACTTTCCGCAACATTGCACAGAAAGGCCTTGCGATCCGGCTGGATAGCGGAGCGGGCGGGGCTGCTCGCGGCCGGCACTGGATGCTCTATGAACTGGATACGCTGCGGATGGCCGCCGCATGGAGTTCGCTGGAAACAGGAAGTTCGGACAGGAATTTTCTTGACTGGAGGGGCATTCAGTTCAACGGCGAGCATGGGATTCACCCCAGCATCAGTGGACGACAGACGGCCGCCACCGGTGACGGTCCGGGCTGGGCCAATCCGCAGACCGGCACATTCACGGATGACCAGCGGGTGGAAGGTCGCGATGGTCGGCGTTATGGTCCCCTTCCGCGGAGCTGGTCCCGTTTCCGGGGGCAGTACCATCACGGTGCTGACGTGATTCTCTCGTATGAGGTATCCGGGACGCCGGTGCTGGAGCGACCGGGACTCGTTCTGAACGAACCTGGCAGCGTCTCTTCAGCAGCCTCTCAGGCGGCCCCGGCTTCCCCTGCATTTCTGCGGACGCTGAATATCGGTCCGCGTCCGCGTGAACTGGTGCTCGCGGTCGCGCAGCAACCCCGCGCGGTGCTTTCAGAACTGCCGGCCGCGGCCGGTGTGCGATTCGGACCGGCTGTTACGTCGTCCGCCACCAGCAGTCCCGCTGCCGGGCCGCTCACATTCGATGGCAACACGTATGTGGAGGTGAGCAACACGGCAGGAATCGATCTGCAGCAGGACTTCACCATCACTGCGCGTCTGCGCACAGATTCCGGTGGAACACTTTTCGCCTGGGCGCAGCCGGGTCCCGAATGGACGCCTGACGGGCAGACATTCTTCATTCGGGACGGTCGACTGGGATTTGATATCGGCTGGGTTGGAGCTGTCACGTCGCGTCGCCGAGTGAATGATGGCAGGTGGCATACCGTTGCCGCGACCTGGTCGCGGGAAACGCAGGAGCTGGAACTCTGGATTGACGGTCGCCGGGACGCGTCCGGTCGTCTGGCAGCCAAAGGCCGGCTGGCGGATGCTGTGCTGCGGCTCGGCTTTACCGCACCGAATTTCCCTCGGCCGCTCAGCTTTTTCACGGGCGAACTTCGGGATGTGCGGTTTTTCCAGAAACGCCTCGCTGACGAGCTCGAGTCGGATGCACGGCTTGCCGCGACAACTGATCGTCTGCTGGCTCACTGGCCCCTCGAAATTTCTCAGAATTCTGCAACTGCTGATGTGGCGTCGGGCAAACGGGCCGGCGAGGTTCGTCAGGGTGCGACGTCTGCGGCCGCAGGCACGGCGATGCCGCTGCAGGCGGGTGTGCTTCCGGCTGGAACATCGGCCGGATGGAGTGTCATTGACGATCGTCTGTGTCTGCGGATTCCTGCGGGTGATGAACCTCTGCGGCTGACAGTGTGGATGCGTTCCGAAGTCCAGGCTGAGAACAGTTCGGGGGACAGCCTGGCGGGATCATCGCCCGAGCCTCCGGTGATTGCCGATCCTGCGGCGGACCTTTCACAGCTCATCCATGGTGGCCCGTCGCGCTGGCCGCAGCAGCTTGTGACCCGCATCGCTCCGTTAAGTACCGGTCGTGGCCTCGCTGCTGATCTGCTGGCGGTCCCGGAATCGAACCCATGGCTGGCTCAGCTGCGATTGACCGGCCTGGATTTTCACGCGGATGGTCGACTGGTTGTCTGCACGTGGGATGGTGATGTCTGGACCGTTTCAGGGTTGCCGGATGGACCGGATCTGACTTGGCGACGCACAGCCACGGGTCTGTTTCAGCCGCTGGGACTGAAAGTTGTGAATGACCGCGTGGTCGTGACCTGCCGTGATCAGCTGGCGGTGCTGCACGATTTAAATGAGGACGGTGAAACGGATTTCATTGAATGTCTGAATTCGGATCATCAGGTGACGGAGCACTTTCATGAATTCGCGATGGGCCTGCAGACGGATGCTGACGGCAACTTTTATTACGCCAAATCGGGCCGACATGCTCTGGAAGCCGTTGTACCTCAGCATGGAACGCTCTTGCAGGTTTCCGCTGACGGCAGCCGGACACGAATTCTGGCGAACGGCTTTCGCGCGGCGAATGGTGTGTGTCTCAATCCGGACGGTTCGTTTCTGGTGACTGATCAGGAGGGTTTCTGGAATCCCAAGAACCGCATCAACTGGGTGACGCCGTTCGCCGACGGTCGGCCAAAGTTCTACGGCAATATGTTTGGCTGGCACGATGTCCAGGATTCTTCCGATGCCGCGATGGAGCCGCCGCTCTGCTGGATCACCAACGAGTTCGATCGTTCACCGGGTGAACTGCTGCGAATCGACAGCGATCGCTGGGGACCGCTCAACGGCGCTCTGCTCAATCTTTCCTACGGCACCGGTCAGGTGTTTCTGGTACCGTATGAACAGCGTGGCGGTCGAGTGCAGGGGGGGATGATCCGGCTGCCGATCCCGGCCTTTCCCACGGGCGTGATGCGCGGTCGTTTTCATGCGGCTGACGGACAGCTTTATCTGTGCGGGATGTTCGCCTGGGCCGGCAGCGCAACGCAGCCCGGTGGTCTGTATCGGCTGCGGGCCACCTCAGAACCCACGACTCTGCCTGTACGTCTGGAAGCGATATCCGGCGGCATGCGTCTGGGATTTACGGATCCGCTTTCGGCTGAGGGATTTTCTGAGCGGGCGTTTCAGGTGAAAGTCTGGGACCTGAAACGTTCTGCTGCGTATGGTTCGAAACACTACAACGAACGACCGCTGCAGGTCACCGCTGCGAGGCTGGAAGACAGCGGTCGCACGGTGGTGCTTGAACTCCCGGAGCTGCGGCCCACATGGGGTATGGAAATCCGCTGGCAACTCAAAGCGGCAGATGGCACACCCATTGAAGGGCGGGTTCATAACACGGTGCATGAGCTGTCAGCGAAGTGAGGGGCATGCAAGTTTGAGAATTTGGTGACTTGAGAAGGACCTGCCCGGATGCAAAGTCTGCTTTCTCCGCCATCGCTCACTGTCGGCCTGCTGTCGGCGGTGGCGCTGATCACCGTCGCATTCCTGCTGATACTCAGGACGCTTCAACGGGGGCTCAGGCAGAAGCTGACTGAGCAGCTGAATCCGGGAGAAACGCTTCTTGCTGAGGATTCCCGGGCAAATTTTTTTGGACTTGAGTCGCTGGGAGGCTGGCAGTTGCGTGGAAATGGCTTGCTGGCGCTCACAGATCAGGCTCTTGTGTTCCGCATGCTGTTGCCAGGCCGCACGTTCCGTATCCCTTTGAGCGACATCACGAGTACTGAGCTTGTGCACAGTCACTGCGGCAAGTCTGTGTCCCGCCATCTGCTCAAAGTAAACTTCCGCATCCGCGGGCTGACGGACGCCATGGCCTGGTTCATACCGGAACCTGCTCACTGGAAGGGCATCCTCGATACGGAGCTCACCCGCAGGAGGTAGTGTGCGTCCGGATCTCGGTGCGACACTCTTCCTGGGCTTCTCAGTTCAAAGGTGGTTTGTTCTGCGGCACGTTTCCCGATAACATGCGGCGAATCAGGTGCGGCTGGAAGTTGTTCCGTGCTGCAGGTGTTCAAACCAACAGGAAATCAGCGATGTCTGAATGCAGAATTGTTGTGAAGGATAACGGGCCGTTTCTGGTGACAGGTCCGGCGGTTGTGACGGATGCAGCCGGCAACGTGTTCGATCTGAAGGGAAAAGAGACATTTGCACTGTGCCGCTGCGGGGCATCAGCCAACAGGCCCTTTTGTGACGGCGCCCACAAAAGCTGTGGTTTTCAGTCCGCGGAACGCGCAGGCGTCTAGTTCGCTGCAACCGCCGCGGGTGCTGGTGCTGGTTCAGGATGTCCCGGTCAGGATCTTCAGTAAGCTTATTCAGGGTCAACAGTTGTTATGGCTAAAAAATCGATCAGCGATATTCCGGTTTCCGGCCTGAAAGTGCTCATGCGAGTCGACTTCAATGTGCCGCTCGATGCCGACTGCCGCGTCACAGATGATCGGCGAATTCGTGAGGCCCTGCCTTCCATTCGATCGGTCATCGACCGCGGCGGGCAACTGGTGCTCTGCAGTCATCTTGGGCAGCCAAAGGACGGTGAGGATACTGCAAAATACAGCCTCCGCCCGGCTGCTGCCGTGCTCGCACAGCTGCTTGGACAGGAAGTTGCCTTCGCGGCCGACACTGTTGGCAGCGACGCTCAGGCAAAAGTCGCAGCATTGAAGAATGGTGGCGTGGTCCTGCTCGAAAATCTCCGCTTCAACAAAGGCGAGAAAAAGGGCGACCCGGAATTTGCCGGCAAACTGGCTGGCTTCGCAGACGTTTACTGCAACGATGCTTTCGGCACCTGTCACCGCACCGACGCCTCCATGGTCGCCGTACCTCAGGCCATGGCCGGTCGTCCCCGTGTTGTCGGCTTCCTCGTGCAGAAGGAAATTCAGTACCTTTCTGATGCGATTGCGGCGCCCAAACGTCCTTTCATCGCGATTCTGGGCGGTGCCAAAGTCTCCGATAAAATCAAGGTCATCAGCAATCTGCTCAGCATCTGCGATAAAGTGCTCATCGGCGGTGCCATGGCCTACACCTTCGCACTGGCCACCGGCGGCAAGGTTGGCAAAAGTCGCGTCGAACCGGACCGCGTCGAACTCGCCAAAGAACTCCTGCAGCGCGGCGGCTCAAAACTCGTTCTCCCCGTCGATACCCACTGCGGAGATGCCTTCCGCGGTGACTGCAACAAAGTGGTGGTCCCTGCCGGTCAGATTCCGGACACCTTCGAGGGTTTCGACATCGGCCCGGAAACCGCAAGTCAATACGCGGCAGAGGTCGCACACGCCGGAACTGTCGTGTGGAACGGTCCGATGGGCGTCTTCGAAATGCCTCCCTTCGACGCCGGAACCCGCGCTGTCGCCGAATCCATCGCCTCCAGCCAGGCCACCAGCATCATCGGTGGTGGTGACAGCGCTGCTGCTATCCAGCAGCTGGGCTTCGCCGATAAAGTCACCCATGTCAGCACCGGCGGCGGCGCCAGCCTTGCAATGCTTGAAGGCGAAAAATTCGCCGCTGTCGAACTGCTCGACGAAGCCTGAAACGCCACAACTTAAATCCCTCTGCCCCGCAGGAACGACGGGGGTCAGGAGAACCGATGGAGTTCGGTCCCCACCCCCGCAGGGACTTGCAATGGACCTTTCAAGTACCATCACTGTCGCACTGAGACGGACTTCCCGGTCCGTCTCAGCTTCCGATTGTCGCTGAACGACCGCTGGCAGGGCTGTTTCGGCCGCACACCGGCAGCAAACATCACTCGCTGAGCGTTCCTTTGGAGCTGGGAATTCCGGGCTGTCGGGGATCGATAGTGATCGCCATTCTGAGGGCTCGGGCGAGCGATTTGAAGAGCGCTTCAGAGATGTGGTGGCTGTTGGTGCCGTGATGCAGGATGCAGTGCAGATTCATGAGTGCATTGGACGCAACTGCCGTCCAGAATTCCTGGACCAGTTCACTGTCAAAGCTGCCAATCTTTTCAGTTGGGAAGGCGACTTTCCACACGAACGCCACACGACCGCTGAGGTCGACCGCGGTGGTTACAAGTGTCTCTTCCATGGGGAGCGTGAAGTGGCCGTAGCGGTGGATGCCGCGTTTGTCACCCAAAGCCTGCTGCAGACAGCGTCCAAGGCAGATGCCCACATCCTCGACCGTGTGATGCTGATCGACATGCAGGTCGCCGCTGGCCTTGACGGACAGGTCGAACAGGCTGTGTCGGGCGAGCAGGGTGAGCATGTGATCGAGGAAGCCGACGCCCGTGTCAATCTGCGACTGGCCTGTTCCATCCAGCGAGAGCTGCAGGGAGATTTGAGTTTCCGCGGTGCTGCGGTTGATGGAGGCGGTGCGATGCATGGAAGCTTCCGGTGGAGTGACAGCCTCGGGATGGGGCGTGATATGGAACTGTGCAAACACTGATTTTGACGGGAATTTGCAGCGGGTGCATTGCGGATCCCCGTCACGAGAGCGGGATTTCCGGGGAAAATGATATCAGGAGCGGTAAAGTCGTCAGGTTGCGGTGGATTACATGCGATGCCTTTGCAATCGCCGCTGTGGCAGGGGAGACTGCCAGCGTTCTCTGGGCAGTGTGTTTCAGGGAGAGGAAGAACCACATTTGGATTGAACGGCAGACATGTTTGAAAGTCTCTGGCAGTGGGGCATGCCGGCAGCGGGACTACTGCTGCTGCTGAAGACTCTGCAGCTGCGTCGGTTCACCGTGCACTGGACCATCGACTACAGCGTCCGCTGGTCGGCCATTTCGGTATTGTTCGTCATGGCTGCAGATCTCGGATCCTCCGATGTCCTTAAGATTGGTCCGGGGTGGCGTGGATTGCTGCAGTACCTCGCTGCCATTCTGCTGCTGGCGCCCGCCGTGTGTACACTGGGAGCGAGGCGTCCCGGCGCAGGGCCCTGGCAGTGGTTTGTGGTGCTGCCGATGATCCTGGTTCTGGTCTGGCCCGTGTTTGCTCAGGCAGCCGACGCCTCCGGTCGCAGTCCTGTACAGTTAAGCAATCCGCAGTTGTGCGGGTTTGGCCTTGCAGCGCTGATGGGGCTGGGGCCGGGACTGGGGACCGCAGCAACGGGGGCCGTGCTGCTGCGACTTCTGGCCACGGTCCTGGCATTGCTGCCACTGCGGAGCAGCTCAGGCTGGGCCGAGACTGCAGCGCGTCTGGTACCTCTGGTACTGCTGCTTGAATCGTGGATCCTCGAGAATCTGGTCAGGGGGCATCTGCAGCAACTCCGGCAGGCGAATTCAGCTGAACAGCGTGCGCGCGAAGTCTGGCTGATGTTCCGTACGCTTTACGGCAGTATCTGGCCACGGCGAGTGCAGGAGAGGATGCTGCAGTTTGAACACGGTGAGCAGTGGACGGTGACGCTCACAGACGGGGGCTTTCTGAGGCACGACGGGCAGCCTGCGAGCGACGATGAGTTGCGGAAGCCACTGGAGTCTTTTCGGTGGCTGATGGGACGCTTTGTGACGGCTGAATGGCTGGATGAGCAGATTCCGTCCGTTAAGCGGGTCTGAACGGCTCGATGGCGGGTTACAGCGGAGTGCAGGGCAGGCCGAAGGTGGCTGCGACGGCAGGATTGGCAACACGGCCTCCGATGAGGTTGACGGCTGCGGCGAGGCCCGGTTCACGGTGACAGGCGTTCAGGAGTCCTTCGCGAGCCATCAGGCGAACCCAGGGGAAGGTCACATTACAAAGTGCATAGGTACTGGTTCGTCCAACAGCACCGGGCATATTGGCTACACAGTAGTGCACGATCCCATCGACGATGTATGTGGGGCTGGAGTGCGTGGTGGGGCGGGACGTTTCAAAGCAGCCCCCCTGATCAATGCAGACATCCAGCACTACGGCGCCGGGTTTCATGAGTTTGAGGTCTTCGGCGGACACGAGTCGCGGAGCCCTGGCACCTGGAATGAGCACTCCGCCGATGACAAGGTCGGCGCGGCGGAGTTGTTCGCGGATGTTGTGACGGTCGCTGAACAGCGTATTGACGTTGGCCGGCATGATATCGTCGAGGTAGCGGAGCCGATCGAGGTTGACATCAAGAATGACGACATCGGCCTGAAACCCGGCAGCGATACGGGCTGCATTCTTGCCCACAACGCCTCCGCCGAGAATAGCGATGTGCGCGGGTTCAACGCCGGGTACGCCACCCAGAAGGATTCCGCGTCCTTCCTGAGGACGCTCAAGGAATTTCGCACCCTGCTGAATACTCATCCGCCCCGCCACCTCACTCATCGGCGTCAGCAACGGCAGGTCGTGGCCCTGCCCCCGGAGCGTCTCGTAGGCGACCGCCGTGATGCCGCTGGCAAGCAGGCTGTGCGTGAGATGTTCATTGGCGGCGAGGTGGAAGTAGGTGAAGATGATCTGGCCCGGGCGGAGCAGTGGCCATTCAGCCGGGAGCGGTTCCTTGACCTTGACGATCAGGTCTGAAGCAGCGAAGACTTCGGCAGGAGTGTCCAGCAGGACGGCACCGCAGGACGTGTAGGCGTCATCCGGAATGCCGCTGCCCAGACCCGCTCCTCGCTCCACAAAAACCTGATGCTGGTCCCGCGTGAGCTCTTCAACGCCGCTGGGCAGCATGGCGACACGATATTCATCCGCCTTGATTTCTTTGGGAAGGCCGATCTTCATGGGAGTAGCCGGAGACAGGGTGAAGTGGATGGCCTGACGAGATTATCAGACCAGAACGGCGGGAGCCGCCGGGGGCAGCAGGAGCCGGTCCAGTCGGGGGCGGAAGATAACCAGCAGCTGCAGCGGGAGATACCAGAGCACATAGCGGCCGATATCGTCCGGATACCACATCTGGGCAGCAACGATGAGCGACGTGGAGTTGGCGAGAAGCCCTTCAAGGTTCCGCTGGCGGGGGACTGCCGTCATGACCGTGAGCATAATGAAGAACACGGCTGCCATGATAATGCGGATCACTGTCTGCCCGGTTGAGACCTCGCCGACAACCGCTGAGGAGTCAAGCAGGCGATAGACAGTCCAGTTGACATTCAGCATGAGCTTTCCAGTGAACGATGAGGCATCGCTGGAGATCAGCAGCAGCGTAGTGATCAGCACGGCGGCGACAGCCAGCACGGAAATCACAAAACGGACACTCGCACGGCGGCCGTAGGACACGGCCCAGAGCGGCAGCAGAAATGCGGTGAAGAACAGCGTCCCGCAGGCCAGACCGAGAAGAATTCCCGAGACAACCGGGCGACGCCAGGAGGCAAACGCCCAGATCAGGCAGGCAGCGGGCAGCACGTGCCCCAGCTGATGCACTGAGGCTGCCGTGCAGGGCAGGAGCAGGTACAGGCAGCACATGGCCACGCCGATCTGATGACTTGCGAAGTGCCAGCGACTGACGGCGAGCAGTCCGGCAAGTACGAGTGAATGTGCGAGGATCACGAGGATGCGGGCACTGACTTCGGGACGACGTGTCGCCAGTTCCGAGACAACATGGCCACCGGCCCCCACAAGGGCTCCGGTGGGCGAGATCGGGAGGTTTTCTGCGGGGCTGTTGCCTTCCGGAGACTCTGCGGCGACTGGCACGTTGCGACGTTCAAGAAGAGCTTTGCCGGTGATGAGCATTTTCTGAGTGCCGGCAGGGGGTGGGCGGAATGCCACGTGAGCCATGAGAATCGCGAAGGCGGGGATGCACAGGAAAACCAGTCCGGCGGTGTTGAGATTCTGGTCGAGCTTTGGGCGGCGTGTCAGACCTTCGTCGATGATCAGTCGCACCAGCAGGAGCAGGGTGAAAACGACCAGAGCGAACGCGCCCCGGCGATGCATGTCGGAGCTGTGTGCTGACTCACGGCTGGCCGGTACTGTCGTCGCCTCTTCGATTTCAGCCGCCGGACGCTCGTCGGAGGTGGTATGGATGAGCGACACAAGCAAAGGCCGGGCGGTCGGCATAGGGTGATATGTCAGCCGGCTGGTCCTTTGGGACGCAGCCTGCTCACGGGGAACTTGCGGGAAATCGATCGTGGCCGTGAGACTGGTGGACAGGCCGATGAGCAGCACAAGGTCGAGATTACGGATGGAAAAGAAGCGGGAGAAGCGGAAGTAGACGGCAAGAATCAGCAGCCCGACGTAAGCCCACCACGTCGGGTCTGAGAGATCCATGGAGAGAAACGCTCTGGTTGGCATGGACGTCTTTGAGAAAACCTGGCAGGGGAAAATCCGGGTTTGTGAAGAAACGACCTACTGTTTTCCCTCGGTACGTCGGGACCACCAGGGAAGCCCGACTCCGCCATCCATGGTGAGCGTGGTACCCGTCATATACTCGGCTTCGTCACTGAGCGTGAAGCAGACGCCGTGGGCCATTTCTTCGGCACTGCCAAGTCTTCCCATGGGGAGACTGGCAGCACCTTCGGCAAGCTGATCTTCGGTGAAGAACTTGCGTTCGCCGGGCGTATCGATCCAGCCCGGGTGAAAGACATTGACGCGAATGCCTTCGCGGACCAGCTCAATGGCAGCGGTACGAGCCATGTGATCGATGGCAGCCTTGGCCATGTTGTAGGCCATAGCCGTGGGGAACGGAATGATGGCGTGCGGCGAGCTGATGACTGTGATGCGGCCGCGAGAGGTTTGTTTCAGCATCTGCTGTGCGGCCGCGCGGACGCCGTAGAGTGCGCCCCACATGCTGACTTCGATGGTGCGGCGAAAGCCCTGCATGTCGGCCTTCACCAGCAGTTCGCGATCGCTGTAGACGGCATTGGACACAAACAGATCGAGACTGCCGAATTCTGAGGCGGTGCGGTGCACCATCGCTTCAACCGCTGACTGATCTGACACGTCGCAGACGGCTACCTCTCCGCGGACACCCAGGCTGCGAATTTCACTTGCGGTCTGTTCGGCAAGATCGCGACTGCCACTGCAGTTGAGCATGACATTCGCACCGCCCCGCGCGAGCGAGAGAGCGACGGCACGACCGATGCCTTTGGATGAACCGGTAATGAGGGCGTTTTTCCCCTGAAAATTGTACTGCAACACCTGAAGATGTCTCCTTGCGATGGGAAGCCGTGTAGAGCCACCGGGGTGCACCGGAGCCCGCGGGAGGTGAAAATATCGCCGAAGCCGGTGCCTTAGTCAATTCTGCGACCGTGGGAACAGAAAAGGCTGTCCCTAGAAAATTCCCAGCGTATCGCGGGCTTCGTCGGTCATCCGTGCAGGCGTCCACGGAGGTGACAGCGTGATGGTGATACTGGCTTCGTCCACGTCGTCCAGTCGTTCAAGAGCCATTTTGGCCTGCTGCACGATCTGCGGCCCGGCCGGGCAGGAGGGACTGGTGAGTGTCATCTCGACAGACACTTTGCGATCAGTCTGGTTGATCGAATACACCAGTCCAAGATCGACAATATTGACCATCAATTCGGGGTCGATGACCTGTCTGAGAGCTTCGATAAGTTCGGCATCGGTGGCCATGAGATGCTGATTCCCGGGAGAGGACTATGGGTGATTCAGGGTGAGGCCCAGACGGCTCCGTCGCGGATTTCCACGCGAAATACGCGAATGGGCTCCGTCGCCGGCATACAGAGTGCCTTGCCGGACCGCAGATCAAATCTTGCAGCGTGTCGGGGACAGGCGATGGAACAATCGGAGATCTCGCCGTTGGTCAGTGGCTGGCCATCGTGGGTGCAGACATCCTCGATCACATGCCACGAATCGTCCGCCAGTCTGATAACGAGAGCCGGGATGTCATCGACAAACACGCTGCGACGCTGGCCCGGCTGAAGTTCATCGATGCCGATAATACGTTCCATAAACCTGACGATATGCTGAAGGTGAGAAGACGGGAGGGGCCGCGCTGGTGGTGGCAGGATGCCGACCGTCACATCACGACGGTTTCGATTCCCAGTTTGCTTTGAACGGTGCGACTGAGCGTTTCACGGACGATTTCGATGGGGATGCGGTCGTAGACCTGACGGAAGAAACCTTCCACGATCATATGCATGGCTTCCTTCCGCGAAATCCCCCGGCTCATACAGTAGAAGATCTGCTCCAGATCGACACGGCCGGTTGTGGCCCCGTGCGTGCAACGTACGTCGTCGGCCTCGATTTCGAGCCCGGGGATGGAATCGCAGCGCGACTCGTCGCTGAGCATCAGAGCATCGCTGCGCTGGTAGCCGTCGGTCTGCTGGGCAGCCGGGTCAACCTTAATCATCCCCCGCCAGACGACCCTGGCATCGTCCCGGAGTACCTGCTTGTAGAGCAGATCGCTGCGAGTCCCCTGCTGGCGGTGATGCTGTTGAGTGTACCAGCTGATCTTCTGGCGGTTACTGGCGAATGTCACACCGTTCACCTCCGCTGTGGCACTCCGGCCGTCAAGATTGACGTCCTGGTGGATGTGGGCGAGTCGGCTGCCGAGACCGGCCGCTGTCCACTGGAGTGATCCGCCTGCGGACACGCAGCCCGCCTGATGGGCGAAGTGCCAGGACTTTTCGTTCCAGTTCTGCAGTTGCACGTATCGCAGGCAGGCGTCACGTCCGACGATGAGTTCCACGCAGCCGACATGCAGACCGGCCGTGTCGGGAGATGCAGAGGCTGTCTCTTCGAGCAGTGTTGCACGGGCTCCGTCTTCGAGAATGACCAGAGTGTGCGTGAAATCCGCGACGCCTTCTTTGATATGGGCGATCAGACTGTGCAACGGGAGCGCCACTTCAACGTTGCGAGGCACATAGAGCACAGTGCCACTGGTCCAGAACGCCGCATGCCAGGCTGCGAATCGATCGGAGTCCGGCCTGACGGCCTGCTGCAGAAAGCGGGACTCCAGCAACTCGCGGTGCGACTGCAGGAATTCAGAAAGACTGCCGAAGAGTACGCCCCGGGCCCGCAGTGCTTCTGAGAGCACTGCTGCGTCCGCATGCCCATCTCTGTGCACGATCGCCCCACCGAACTCAGTGCGGTCGCGCAGCAGTGCTGCGATCGCTGACGGATCGGAAGGAGCCGGGGCAGGACGAAAGCGAGCGGCGTTGAAGACGCGAAGATCAACGCGCTTGAACTCTTCCGGGTCAAGGTCTGCGGCGAGCAGTTCCAAGTAGGCATCGAAGGCTGTCCGACGTCTGGCTGTCACCCAGTCAGGTTCCTGTCGGGACGCGAGAAACTGTTCGAAGACTTCGGTTGAAAAACCAATGCGGCTGATGTCCGCGGTGGCTGCGGTCATGGCAGTGGGAATCCTGTTACGGGTGAACGGTCAGCCGACGGAACCTTCCATCTGCAGTTCGATGAGGCGGTTGAGTTCGACTGCGTATTCCATCGGGAGTTCGCGGACGAGCGGTTCGACGAAGCCGGTGACAATCATGGCAGAGGCTTCTGCTTCCGAAAGACCGCGACTCATCAGGTAGAACAGCTGCTCTTCGGCGATTTTCGAGACGCTGGCCTCGTGCTCAATCGCCACGTTCTGTTCTTCCACTTCGATATACGGGTACGTGTCGCTGCGGCTGGCCGGGTCAAGAATGAGTGCATCGCAGACGACGTTCGAACGGCAGTTGACTGCGTCCTTCTGAACTTTAACCAGACCACGGTAGCTGGACCGACCACCGCCTCGGGAGATGCTTTTGCTGATGATGCGGCTGGACGTATTCGGAGCACAGTGGACCATCTTCGCGCCGGCATCCTGATGCTGTCCTGCGCCTGCGAATGCGATGGAGAGCGTCTCGCCGCGAGCTCCTGGTTCCATGAGCCAGATGGCAGGGTACTTCATCGTCAGGCGGGAACCGAGATTGCCGTCGATCCATTCCATCAGCGAGTCACCGTATGCCATAGCCCGTTTGGTCACAAGGTTATAGACGTTGTTTGACCAGTTCTGGATGGTTGTGTAGCGGCAGCGGGCACCACGTTTAACGATAATTTCCACGACAGCGGAATGCAGACTGTCACTGCTGTACGTGGGGGCTGTACAGCCTTCGACATAGTGCACCGAAGCACCTTCGTCGACAATGATCAGCGTACGTTCAAACTGCCCCATGTTCTGACTGTTAATCCGGAAATAGGCCTGCAGCGGGAAGTCGATCTTCACGCCTTTCGGCACGTAAATAAACGAGCCACCGGACCAGACTGCAGAATTCAGAGCCGCGAACTTGTTGTCACCCGGCGGAATGACAGTGCCGAAGTATTCGCGAAAGAGCTCGGGGTGCTGGTGCAGAGCGGAGTCAGTGTCAGTAAAGATCACGCCCTGCCGGGAAAGGTCCTCGCGGAGACTGCCGTACACAACCTCGGATTCGTACTGAGCTTTGACACCTGCGAGGTATTTCTTCTCCGCCTCAGGAATTCCAAGGCGGTCATAAGTCCTCCGGATATCCTCCGGGACGTCGTCCCAGCTTTTCCCCTGTTCGCTGGCGGCCTTCATGTAGTAGTAAATGTTATCGAAGACCAGATCAGTCATGTCGCCACCCCAGTTTGGCATGGGGCGAGACTCGAAGATTTCAAGCGACTTCAGACGAAACTCCCGCATCCACTCCGGCTCATTCTTCATCGCGGAAATCTGTGATACGATTTCCGCATCTAACCCCTTCCGGCTTTTAAATGCATAGTAGTCGGTGGAGTCATGAAAGCCGTACTTATAGGCACCAATTTCAACGTCGGATTTAACCGGAGCATCTGTAGACATGGGAGCAATCCGGGGGCGAAGGACGAGGGAAAAATATCAGTCAGCGCGGACACGAGCAGGGCTGTTGTGCCGGAAATCACACCGAGGCTGCCTCGGCAGTGGCGTTTCGCGCAGCGGCCTCAGGATGCCGCGTCCGCACCTCGGCATAGCCATTGGCATGCAATTCGTGGGCGAGTGCAGAGGAGCCTGTTTCGACGATGCGTCCGCCGAGCATGACATGCACGAACTGAGGCGGGTTGAATTCAAGAAGACGTTCGTGGTGCGTGATGATGAGCACTCCCATCTGTGGACCGGAGAGCTTCGCAACGCCCTCGCTGACCACTCGCACCGCATCACTGTCCAGACCGCTATCAGTCTCGTCAAGGATGGCAAATCGCGGCTGCAGCATGGCCAGCTGCAGGATTTCCATGCGTTTCTTTTCACCACCCGAAAAACCATCGTTGAGGTAGCGTCGGGCGAATTCCTGATCCATCCCGAGTTCGTTCATGCGGTCGCGAATTTCTTTGCGAAATTCACGCATACCGATCAGACCTTCGCCCTCTTTGCGATCCGGATTACGGACATTTGAGACAGCGTGGCGAAGAAAATCCGCAACTTTGACACCTGGAATCACGACGGGATACTGAAACGCGAGAAACATCCCCAGTCTTGCTCGAGCGTCGGCTTCCATCTCAGTCACGTTGACCCCGTCGATTTCAATCGACCCTTCGGTCACAGTGTAATTAGGGTGACCGGCCAGAGCGTAAGCGAGTGTGCTTTTGCCGGACCCGTTCGGCCCCATGAGGGCGTGCACTTCACCCTGGCGGATTTCCATGTTCACGCCACGCAGGATCGGCGTGTCGCCGACAGAGACGTGCAGGTCGGTAATGCGAAGAAGACTGGTCATGATCAGGCGTTCCCGAAGATTCCGAAGCGGCCGCGGCAAAAGCACGCGACCGGTTCGGTGACAGTTCCAGAAAAAAAGGGTGAATTCAGTCAGCGTATGGATGGAAAACGCGGTGGTGGCACACCGGCGTTGCAGCGGAGCGACCGCGGCGACAATTGTGGAGGAATGCTAAACGTTCAGTGCCGAAAAACCGGAATGATGGGGAACCGGCAGGACCGTGTCGCCGCGGGTGACCTTGCGGGCCTTGATTTTGTCCTGAATCCGCATCAGGCCCTCCAGCAGGGCTTCGGGACGAGGCGGGCAGCCGGGCACATAGACGTCCACCGGCACCACCAGATCGACACCCTTCACCACGTGATAACCGTGCTTGAAGTACGGACCACCGCCGACGGTGCAGGCACCCATGGCGATCACATACTTGGGGTCCGGCATCTGCTCGTACAAACGACGCACGCGACTGGCCATCTTGAAGGTCACCGTGCCCGCCACGATCATCAGATCCGCCTGGCGAGGCGTGGCACGGAATGCACCAGCACCAAAGCGGTCGAGGTCGTACTTGCTGGCACCCGCAGCCATCATCTCAATCGCACAGCAGGCCAGCCCGAATGTCATCGGCCAGATGCTGGACTGCTGACCCCAGTTGAGAGCCTGTTCGATGGTGGTGGTGATTACGTTCTCTTCGAATCGCCCCTCGATCCACGTCATGGTTCACATCCTGTTCGGTAACAAAGTCTTGCGCTGACTGAACCCGACACCTGCCACGGTTGCCGGAAACGCAGTCAGCAATCTAACAGTCCGCAAAAGTGTTGCAATCTTCAACCAAAGATTCCGGCTGCTGAAGAACCTGAAATTCACAACAGCCATGGCCATCACGGCATCGCGATCGCAGTTCAAGCGGAGCACCCAGCGCCTGCGAAAGCACCTGACGCTCCAGCTGACAAATCGCTTCGTCCCTCTCCGCAAGCTGAGGAAACGGACAACAGGTTTCCCGAAGAATCGGAAGACCATCCCCGTGCTCCACCTGCAGCGGAAAACCGCTGGCCCGCATTCGTTCAGCCAGTAGATCTGCTCGCCGGTCCACCGTGTCAGACTCTGAGAACTGGCGGGAAAATTCACCCGCCAGACTGTTCTGAATTCGCTGCAGCAGCTGTTGCCGGACAGGCACGTTGTCCAGTTCGGAAATGGCCTGCCACAGCACTACGGCCAGTTGTCTGTAGTTTTCACCCAGAGAATGCAAACCCTCTGCCGTGACCCGATACACATGCCTTGGACGCCCCCGTACCTGGCTTTGCAGCGCCGAAATAATCAGCCCAGCTCCCTCCAGGCGGGAAATGCGCTGCCGAACTGCCGTTCGCGTCACACCCAGCAAATCGCAGATGGACTGCACGTCCGCACCACCTGAGCTGTGCAGGTGCTGCAGAAGTTCGCGGTCTCTGGGATCGAGCGGAGAAGCGTGCATGCGAAAACAAACCAATCAGGCGAGCGAAGAGCTTCTTCAGACAAGGTGATCATAAGCATCGGTTGATTTTTGGCAATTTGATATGACAAAAATGTTTAAAAGTGAGACAGCCACATTCGGCATGCCCGCAGCTCCACTCCCTGTTGAATTTCGGACATTCGAGGCAAGAATCGGATACACGGACCGCATCCCGGTTTTCTTTCCCCCCACCCGTCGCCGCACACTGGATCGAGATCGCCATTCATGACAGACAGCACCGCTCCCAGCCCGGCTCCGTCTCATTCAGCCGACCGAACGGTTTCCGGGGCCACTGCCGTTCTTCCACCACGACTCTGGCCGGCGTGGTTGATTTCCGCAGCACTCACAGCGGCACTGGTGCTGACCGTGACCCCTTCCATCGCCAATCGGCCCCGATTCTTTCTGATGATGGGTGGACCGGTGATCGGCGGGCTGCTGTTTACTCTCTGGCTGCTGTTGCTGAGCCGTCTGCGTTTTCGCGACCGGATTGTGCTGCTGGGGGGATGGGTATTGTTTCCGTTGCTGTCGGTGCAGTTGAGTGTTTCCGATCCTGCCCTGCGGACGGCGATGCTGATTTATGGAATTCCGCTTGCGGTCTTTGCTGTGACGGGAGCGCTCACGTTTTCCCGGCGGACTGAATCTGCGTGGCGGTGGGCACTTGGCTGTCTGGCCATCGGCTGGCTGAGTTTCACACTTGTGCGAAACGAGGGTTTTGACGGCGAATACTATCCTGAG
>CAZLOQ010000002.1:29119-39193 GCA_964561125.1 uncultured Chitinophaga sp.
CGACGTCTGCGGGGTCTGAGGAAGCCACGGCCGGGGATGTCGCAGGATGGCCCCGGTATCGCGGTGTGCGCGGAGACGGCGTTGCCAGCGATTCTGCAGGTCCGCTGGACTGGCGAACGCGACCGCCGCAGGTGCTGTGGAAGATTCCGGTTGGTCCGGCGTGGTCGTCCTTTGCGTGGTCGGGCGGGCGACTGTTTACGCAGGAGCAGCGTCGGGAGGAGGAGTGCATTACCTGTTATTCCGCCGACAGTGGAGAATTGGTCTGGAGTCATGCGAGTTCGAGTCGTTTCACGGAGGTGGTGTCTGGTGCCGGTCCGCGGAGCACTCCGACCGTCCACAATGGCCGTGTATTTGCACTTGGTGGCCGGGGACTGCTCACGTGCCTGAATGCCGCCGACGGGAAGCTGCTCTGGCAGCAGGACATGACGTCGGCTGTGGGCGCTCGTGTGCCGATGTGGGGCTTTTCCGGGTCGCCGGTTGTGGTGAATGGTCGCGCCGTGGTGCATGTGGATGGGGAAGGAGAGCATGGTCTGGTTGCGGTGAATGTCGACAGCGGGGAAGTTGAATGGGCATTCGCCTCACCCGGCATGAACTACACAACGGTTCGCGACCTTGAATTGTGCGGTCAGCGATGTCTGGTGTTTTGTGACCGGAGCGGTGTGCACGGCTTAAATCCCGGGACCGGCGAAGTGCTCTTCAGTTATCGCCCGGCAAAGTGGAACGCGGGTCCGATGGTGGATCCGCAGCAGCCGGGTCCGAATTCGCTGCTGGTGGCGCTGGGGGATGGGGTGGGCCTGTGTCGGGTTGACTTTGATTTCACGGAATCGGGCTGGAAGATAACAGAAGGCTGGACAACGAGCCGTTTGCGACCGTCCTTTAACGATTCTCTGGTTTACAACGGCAGCGTTTATGGCTTCAACCAGGACCTGTTGTGTTGTCTGGACGTGGTCACTGGTGAACTGCGGTGGCGGGGCAGGCGTTATGGCTTCGGTCAGGCGGTGCTCCTTGCCCAGGCGGGCTGCCTGCTGATTGCGGCAGAGAATGGTGATGCAGTGCTGGTGAAGGCCGATGGCGACCGTTTTGAAGAGCTGGGGCGAGTCCCTCTGCTGGATGACAAAACATGGAACCATCCGATCGTGGTCGGCGACCGGGCATACCTGCGTAACGGCCGAACGGCTGCCGCGCTGCTGCTCACGGGCGCCACAGGCGGCGTGGTTGGCGAGCGGGCCGGTGGTGCGACTGATTCAGCGACCGGGCAGATGCGTGCGGCCATGAATCCTCAATAAATTCCGGTCATGGCGGGCGGTTGGAAGGTAGAGTTGGGGTGACGCGGCCAGTGCTCGTTTGAAAATGTTTCGCGAGGCCCGTCGCCTGCTCGACCGGTGGTGACTTGTGACGCTGATCCGCAAAAAAGCTGGTGAAGTCGTCATGGCTGTGGCGGCTGTGACGATCGTGTTGCTGGCCACGCTGCCGGACCTGATGACTGGCTGGTTTCCGCATGACGAGGGCCAGATCGGGCAGGCGGCCGAGCGTTTTCTGAGGGGGGAACTGCCTCACCGTGACTTCGACGACATGTACACGGGGCTGCTGACGGTACTGCATGGGGGTGCATTTAAGCTGCTTGGAATGCGGACAGAGTCCACTCGGTGGTTTTTACTGGTGGCCAGCATCCCATTTTGGTGGAGTATTTACTGTGTCGCGCGGAGGTGGTTGTCGGCTGTGGATTCCGCGGGTGTGGTGGTGTTGTGCGGGTTATGGAGCGTGCGACTGAATCCGGAGTCCCTGCCGTCGTGGTACATCCTGTTCTTAACGGTGATCCAGCTCGATGTACTCCTGCGATTTCTTGATACGAAGCGACTCCGCTGGCTGCTGGCTGCTGGTGTTCTGGCGGGCACTGCACTGTTATTCAAGCTTACTGGTGTGTATCTGATTGCACTGGGGATTCTGTTCCTGATCGACTACGAGCAGCGGTGCTGCCTGCCTGGAGCCCGAAGATCGATCGTTTTTTCCGGATGGATCGTCTTCTGCCTTTTGATTTACAGCCTGGCCGCAAGTCGGCTGTGGTCATCAGCTGATCCGCTGATGTCGGCCGTCCATCTGACATTGCCGGCTCTGGGCCTGGGCCTGGTGTTGCTGCATGGTGAGTGGCGAAAGGGTCGTGGAGCACTGGTGGAGCGAACTCGAAGGTGGCTGCGTCTGCAGACTGTATTCATCTCCGGAGTCTTGCTGCCAGTGGGAAGCTGGTTGCTGTTTTACTGGAGTGAAGACGCATTAGCCGCATTATACGAGGGAGTGCTGGTGCTTCCTCAGCGACGGCTCGAGCATGCAGGTGCACCCTTTCCGGGGGGCATGAGTCTGTTGATCTCCGGAGCTTCAGGCGCTGTGGTGTTTTTGGCGGTGACGCACCGGGGCCGGTCGTTGTCGGAGGGCGGAGCACGGCGGGAGCCTCGATTTCTGGCGTGTGGCTTGCCATGCGTGTTGCTCGTCGCGGCCTGCCTGTCAGATCGGGGGCGACTGGTTTGCTTTCAGGCAGTGCGGAATCTGACTCCGTTTGTTGTGGGAGCGTTATTGGTGGTTGCGGCGCGGGCACGCCTGGCGACTGAGGGAAGCCGCACCTTCGCGGCAGCGGCGACGCTCGCCATGGGAGCAATGGTGCAGTTCCCGTTTGCGCTGGACAGTTATTTTCTCTACGTGGTGCCCCTGGTTTTCCTCGGCGCAAGTTTGCTGTGGTGCTCGTTGGGCACCGTTCCCGCAACTGAATCTCACTGGCTGGCACCAGGACGCGTGCTGGTGATCGGGCTGGGCTTGTTCGCTCTGCTGGAACTGAAGTCTGTCATCCCTCTGGGAACCGTGAACGGAGCACCGCGGAACGTGTCCGGCATTCGCCTGAACGTGGCCCGCTGCGGTTTGTGTGTGGAGCGTTCTCTGGGGCAGGTTTACGAACAACTTGTGCGTGAGATTCAGCGCCGCACGAGTGCAGGTGAGGCGATTCTGGCCGGACCGGACTGTCCGGAGGTGTATTTTCTTTCCGAGCGGCGTAATCCAACACGGGTGTTTTACAACTTTTTCAGACCTGAACTGCTGCGGGCACGTGCAGAGTTTGACACGATTGCAGAGCGAGAGGGCATTCGGCTGGTGGTGGTGAAGCAGCCATTTCTGCGCGAGTTCAGTCAGGACGCCGGGGAGCTGGAATTGTGGGCGCGGGAGCGATTCGGGGAGCCGCTCGCGCTGCGATTTTCCGACCATCCGGATTCTGCCGGTCCTGTGCTGTTCAATGTCTATAGCGACCGCAGCGATGTGAAAGCGGGAGAATTGGCGCGACGCGAGTGAGCAAAACGGTGCTGCAGCCCGGAAATATGCCAGATTGGCTCATGTTTTTTCCAAAGGGGGGACGCTGATGCCGGTGCTGCATATGGTTCACGGACTGCTTTCGCGGCCTGCGGTGTACCGCATGTGGCAGGCGCCGTTTGTGGATGCTAAATTTGAGCCGATTCTGAGGCATAACAGGTTGAGTGAAGTGCGGCGGGTGCTGGATGCCGGTTGTGGTCCGGGCACAAACGCGCATCTGTTTCACGGGATGGACTATCTGGGGCTCGACCTCAATCCCGCCTACGTGGAATCCGCAAGGCAGCGACATCCGCTGCGGTTTGAAGTGGCTGATCTGTGTACATGGGAGCCGGCAGACGGTCAGCTGTTTGATTTCATCCTTGTCAACAGCCTGCTGCATCACATTGACACCGCCAGTGTTCATCGACTGCTTGGACAGCTTTCCAGGCTGCTGACGCCGGACGGTCATGTGCAGATTGTGGATCTGGTGCTGCCGGAGCGGTTGTCGATTCCGCGGGGACTGGCTCTGGCCGATCGCGGGGACTACGCCCGGCCTCTGGACGAATGGAGGAGCATTTTTGAGCAGCATTTCCGGCCCGTGGTGTTTGAACCATTTTCACTGCGGCTGGCTGGTGTTGCACTGTGGTCACTGGTGTACTTCAAAGGAGCCGCACGATGATGCCGGCCGACCAGTTTGATTCACTGATTGCCGGCCTGCGCGGAAGGTCGCAGGGTGCGGAGTCGTTCAGCCTGCGGCCGGTGAATCTCACAGTGGCCGTGCCCGTATACAATGAAGAGTCCAATCTGCCGGAGCTGTATCGGCGACTGAAAGCGGTGCTCAGCCGAATCCCCGGCCGGCATCAGCTGCTTTTTGTGAACGACGGCAGCCAGGACGGAACGGCAGGTATTCTGTCTGCGATGGTTTTGTGCGATCCGCAGGTGAAAGTGGTGCACTTTGCGAGGAATTTCGGACATCAGGCAGCATTGTCTGCGGCACTGGATCATGCCGCCGGAGATGCTCTGGTGCTGATGGACGGAGATCTGCAGGACACGCCGGAAACCATTCCCAGGTTTGTGGCTGAACATCAGCGCGGGTTTGATGTCGTTTACGCCATCCGCACCAAACGCAAGGAAGGCTGGCTGCTGAGAACGGCCTACGCCGGATTCTACTGGCTGATTTCAAAAATCTCTGACGTGGATCTGCCGCAGGGTGCCGGCGACTTTGGTCTTATGTCAGCCCGGGTACTGCGGATTGTGCGAGCCTGTCCGGAGCGGCACCGTTATCTTCGCGGTCTGCGTCGCTGGGCCGGTTTTCGGCAGACCGGAATCGAAGTGGAGCGGGATGCGCGGTTTCGTGGTGAGAGCAAGTACAGCTGGCTGAAGCTGTTTCGCCTGGCTGCCGACGGGATATTCTCGTTCAGCGCTGTGCCGCTGCGAGCGGCTTCCTGGATGGGAATGTTCACGACAGGCGGGGCTGCAGCATTCACTCTGTATGCGACCATCGCGCACCTGTTCTTCAGCCGTTCGCCGCAGGGCTTCACGGCACTGATTACCGCCATCACGTTTCTGGCCGGCGTACAGCTGATCTTCCTCGGCGTGATTGGAGAATACATCGGTCGAATCTATGAGCAGGTGAAGCAGCGGCCGCTGTATCTGGTGGATCGAATTGAATGCTCCGACGAAGATCACCTCCAGCTTCCGCCATCGAATGGCAGGCAACCCCATGCAGAGCGACTACGCACAGCAGTATCGGACCCTGTATCAGCAGCACTGGTGGTGGCGAGCTCGGGAGCGGGCCATTCTCCGTGAAATCCGTCGGCTTGGTTTCCGTGAAACCGGAAGCCTGCGGATTCTTGATGTCGGCTGCGGGGATGGTCTGCTGTTTCCCAGCCTTGCAGGATTCGGGAGTGTGTTTGGTGTGGAAGCAGACGAAACCACCCTCGCAGCGGACAGCCCGTGGCGGCCACAGATTTACTGTCAGCCGTTCGATGCCGCCTTCCAGCCCGGGCAGACGTTTGATCTGATTCTGATGCTGGATGTTCTTGAGCATCTTCCGGAACCTGAAGCTGCTCTGGAACACGCACGGACGTTGCTCAGCCCCGGCGGTCGGCTGCTGATGACCGTTCCCGCCCTGAATGCACTCTGGACAACACACGACGACGTGAATCATCACTATATTCGTTATGACCGCCGCTCCTTTCGGTCACTCGCCGCCGCTGCCGGTGTTGAAGTGCTGGTACTGCGATACTTCTTTCACTGGACGTGTCCGATCAAGCTGCTCATCCGGCTGAAGGAACGGCTGTGGAAAACACGTCCTGAGCCGCCGCGTGTGCCGCAGCGGCTGCTGAATCAGTTGTGCCTGGCGTTGTCATGTGCGGAGCAGAGCGTTGCGGGTCCGCTGCGACTGCCGTTTGGTTCCAGTCTGCTGGCGGTCGCGGCACAGCCGTCCCCGGGAGTGTCCGGGTGAACGGACCGGCATCAGTCGTCCTGGCCGCTCAGCTGGAGTGCGGACAGAATTCGTTCGCAGGCGTCTGACTTGTTGAGCGCATAGAAATGGATCCCGGGGACGCCGCTGCTGCGGAGTTCTTCGCACTGCCGGATCGCGTGCTCCACCCCGATTTCAAACTGTGCAGCGGCATCTTCCTGGACTGCTTCCAGCCGCTTTGCCAGATCTTCCGGGAACACTGTACCGCACATGGAGGTGATACGGCGAATACGTGCGAAGTCGGTAATCGGCATGATGCCGGGCACGATGGGGACGCCGATTCCCAGCTGATCGCAGCGATCGCGGAAACGCAGGAAGTTGTCATTGACGAAGAAGAGTTGAGTGAACACGGCATCGGCACCGGCATCGACTTTGCGTTTGAGATTGGCAAGGTCGAGATCGAGCGACGGGGCTTCGATATGTTTTTCGGGGTAGCCAGCAACCCCGATCCCCAGCTGCGGGAAATGTCGGCGGATGAGTGTGACGAGTTCGTTGGCATGCTGCAGACCTCCTGCGACCGCCTGAAATGTCTGCTGGCCCGCCGGTGGGTCGCCGCGGAGTGCCATGATGTTGCTGACACCGGCTTCTGCTGCATTGGCAAGCCATGTCAGCAGGTCCTGGACGGTGGCGCCCACGCACGTGAAGTGGGCCATCGGAGGGAGCGACAGCAGACGCCGGATTTCACGGCACCAGGCGAGCGTGCGTTCCTGAGTGGACCCGCCGGCGCCGTAGGTGCAGGAGAGAAAAGCGGGCTGAAATTTCTGCAGGGTGAGCAGACTGCGCTGCAGGGCTGCGTCTCCTTCGGCCGTTTTCGGCGGAAAGATCTCGATGGACAGCACAAACCTGCGGCTTTGGAACAATTCTGACAGATGCATTTGCCACCTTTTATTGGGAAACTCGCACGACACGATGGAAATGCAGTTCCACCTCCCGGTCCACCACTTTACGCACACCTTCCAGCAGACACTGCGGCTCGTGGTCTGTCTCTCCGACCCGCTTGACATCCTGCAGCGATGTGCCCGGCGGTACACTGAAAGCCGCCTGATAGATAATCTGATTGCCGGCATCCAGTTCCGGTACAATAAAATGCACCGTCGCTCCAAAGCACAGCATGTGGTGCTGCCACGCATCCTCATACGGACGAAATCCCGGGAACGGCGGCAGCAGTCCGTGATGCAGATTAATGATTCGCCCACCGGCGAATTTCCAGCAGAGTTCTGCCGGGAGCACCCGCATGTAGCGGGCAAGAATCACATAATCAATCTGCTGTTCATCAATTGCTGCTTCAAGCAGACGGTAGTCGGGGTTGCCCTGAGAATCTCCGATTGACAACCACGGCACGGAAAACTGTTCGGCAATGCTGCGACAGGAATTCCGGTTGCCCGCCAGCAGCGCGATATCAGCGCGCAGACGCCTGTCCCGCACGGCCCGCAGGAGCGCCAACGGGGGTTCGGTGCGGTAGGTTGTACAGATGGCAAGACGCGGGACGCGGGTATGTTCTTCGCGTGACCAGACGCGGATCTGTAATCCCCGCTGGCTGCCGATCTGCAGCAGATCGCGACGGAGTTCGCTGATAGATGTGCCTGTCCACTCGATCCGCATGAGCATCGCAAAAAGGCGCTCGGAGTCGCGGTCGTACATCTGAATTTCAGCGATGTTTGCCCCGGCACCAGTGACGTAGTGCACGATGGGGTCTGCGAGTCCCCGGTTATCCGGGCCGACCGCCGTGATGATGACCTGCATGCCGCTCCATTCAAAAAAGAAACCCCGGGAACATCCCCGGATCTATCCGTCGCAGCATATCACAAAAGCGAAGGAAAACCGGGAATTACGAGTGAATTTCAAACATCGGAAGAGGTGGAGGCCGGTTCCGCCGGCGCCCGCCGCAACATGAGCCAGGCAGTGGGCAGAGTGACAAGGAGCATTCCTGCGACAGACCAGATCCCGGGACGCCGTCCCCACAGGGACATTTCCAGAAGCATGGCGAAGACCACCTGAGATAACCCCACCACGCTCACTCGCGCAGGGGCTCCCGAAGAAAACGCCCGCGTGAGCAGCAACTGACCTGCTGTCGCCGCCACTCCAACCCCCAGCAACAGCCCGCCAGCCGTGAATGTTGCCGGCGCCTCCGCGAAAACTCCAGCACCCGACCAGTACGACTGCACCCCCAGACCGCCCGCAACGATCGCCGTGGAAACTGCCGAAAAATGCACCACGATGGCACTCGCAGGCAGCCCCTTCAACCGATGCAGACCCATCAGTGCCACAGCGCTGGTCACCGAACCGGTCATGGCCGCCAGCATTCCCGGGCCAAAGGACGTCGGAAAGGACTGCTGCATCACCGCCACCCCGCAAATGCTGCACCCCACACTCAACCAAACGTCCCGTTCCGGAAAGCGACCCAGCACCGGCCAGGACAGGACGGCGATCCAGACTGGAAACATATTGGTCAGCGTGAGCGCATCAGATACGGGGAGGTGCGACAGTGCATAGAAGTTACAGAGCACGCTCAGACTGCCCGCAAGACTGCGGATCCAGAGCGTTCCCGGGCGGAGGAACACCAACTGTGTGCCCTGCCAGCCCGCAAGACCGGCGGCGATGAGCAGCGCAAGTCCCGAGCGAGCCAGCGCAACCCACTGCCAGCCACAATACCCGTCCGCCGCATGCGCGAACAGACCCATCACTGCGAATGCCATGGCACCGGTCAGCATGAACAGATAAGGACGCATCAGAATTCCGAATCCAATCCCGGTGACCGTTCCGCGCCGCCTGAAAATATCTGCCGGTTATGCGGCCGGCCTCGTCGCCGCCGCGCGGCGCCGTTGCCATCGCTGCCACGTCGCCCGCACGGGCGAAGAAAAGGCAAAACAGCAGAACAGCACAGGCAACGCCAGCTCTCGAACTACAAAAACAAGCACCAGACTGAAGACAATCTGAAGAATCTGACGGCGACCTCTGCGACCCCGAACCAGCTGATTGAAAACGTGCGCATAACGCAGGCGGGAAACCATCAGAATGGCCGTCGCCAGCGTAATCATCGGCACCAGCACCACAAGCAGCGACCAGATCCACCGGGAATACACTTCCGCAGCGGCCAGCGATCCGCTGCTGCTGAGTTGCCCTTTGAGCTCCTCAAGGCCGATCGGCAGCGATGCAATCACCCCTGCTGCCGCAGGCGACGGCAGGCCACTGAAAAACTCATGCGAATCCTCTTCGTCCGTCTCCACATTAAATCGTGCCAGACGGAGAATCGCACACGTCATAAAGAGGACCGCAATGGCCCACAGAAGTCGCGGATGAAACTGAAACGGAGCTGCAGCGATGGTATCCATCAGGTGATGAGCCGGGTGGGACAACTGCAGGAAAATAAAGGCGGGTGCAAGGCCAAAACTGATCGCATCGCAGAGACTGTCCAGCTGAGCTCCGAAGTCAGACGTCTGATTCGTCAGTCGCGCTGCACTCCCGTCCAGCATGTCAAAGAGCATCGCCAGAAAGATCAGCTGTGAAGCCGTGATCAGTTCGCTGCCACCGAAATGCTCAGGACCAACCTTCGCCGTAATCGTGATCGCCGCAAAACCACTCGCCGCGTTGCACAGTGTCAGCAGCGTGGGCAGCACAGCGAACACTTTTCTTCGCCTCAGCCCCGCACGAGTCACCACAGGTTCCACTGACATCGCACTGCACCCTTCGGGGATTCCCTCGACCGTTGTTTACACCGCACCGCTGCTCCGGTGCTCAGGCGCACAATTCTGCTGTCAGCCGGAGAAACAACTGCGGCGCTTTGACGCCGCTCTGAACGCGAGTGCTGAAACTCGCATTATCGAACAATCCCCGAAGAAATCCAGCCTGCAGCCCGTGCTCACCGAGTATTGAACGAGGTCCGCGGATCTTCCGCCTGACGATACGTCTCGCGATCCGTCAGCTGCACCTTCAGCCGCATCCGCCGACCGCCACGAATCACCTCCATCTCAACCGCCGAACCCACATCAGACAAACTCACCAGATTGATCAGGTGGTTCTCGTCTTCGATCTCCACCCCGTTAAAACTCACAATCACGTCATCCATTCTCAGCCCCGCACGATTCGCAGGACTGTTCTGCACATTGTAAACTCTCAGAATACGTGCACCACGACTGCGGTCCAGACCCAGACGCTGCGCCGCAGAAGGGCCGAAGTCATTGTCCAGCTCGACTCCCAGATAGGCCCTGCGGACCTTTCCGTGCAGCACCAGCTGTTCAAACACCCGCCTCGCCAGCCCGCTT
>CAZLOQ010000002.1:39203-46880 GCA_964561125.1 uncultured Chitinophaga sp.
TGCTGAACCCGATTCCCTCATTCCCGCCACCGTTCGATGCAATGGCCGTATTAATGCCAATCACCTGGCCCCGTACGTTAATCAACGGACCGCCGCTGTTCCCCGGATTAATCGCCGCGTCGGTCTGCAGGAAGTCCTGATTGGTCACGGAATGGTCAGCTGTCAGAGACAAATCCCTGCGCCCCTTGGCACTCACGATTCCCAGAGTGACCGACTGACTCAAACCAAACGGACTCCCCACCGCAAGGACAAAATGACCAATATCCACTCCGTCACTGTCACCCCACTCCGCAGATGCTTCGCCACCGTCGGCAATCTGCAGAACCGCCAGATCACTCTCTGTATCCCGAAACACTCTCTGCGGGCGAACGCTGCTCCCCGAATTCAGCACAACATCGATGCCCCCCGCTTCCGCTCCACGGACAACATGCTGATTCGTGATTACGTACAGCCCCCGCGCCACCGGGGTGCGCATGAGCACTCCTGAGCCGGTTTCCTCAACCCGACGCTCGTTCTCCAGCCGCACCGCCTGAATATGCACCACAGACGGTACGACTCGCGACGCCACCTCAGAGATGTGACTCTCAATCCCGAGCAGATTCAGCCCCGCCTCCCCCAAACCCGGCTCAGTCAACCCTTCCCCAGGGACCGCCCGTGCTGACGGCCACAGCGGCAGCCCATCCAGATGGCCGCCCGCCGCAAGTCCCAGTGAGAGGACCGATACTGTCTTCAGCCATGACCCATTGCTGCGCGCCATTCGAAAACTCTCCGACGGAAAGCCTCTGATTACCCGGCGCGGATCCGTCCGCCTCCACCGTCTCACTCATCGACAGTGTGTTTTTCAAATCGCAAATTCTTTTCGGCGGTTTCTGCTGAATCCCGCGTGACAGCCGCCAACACTGCTGACAGCCGTGACAGCCTGCATGCCTGAAACAACCCCTGCAGCACTTCCAGACCGCCCCCCGAATTCCCCGTGCTGACAGCTCGAATCGTATTTTGTGTTTGTCAATTCATTCCCGTTTTCGGGACTCCTGTGAGCCTCCAGTTCATGCGTTGCGAGGTCACTGTTGCGTTTCGGCCACATGAACACAACGCCGGGTGGCCGAGTCGCGTTGCAGCAGAATGCCCGCAAAAAACCGTATCGAAGCGGCGCGACCACAGCCAGACGCCCGGCAGGACAGCCCCGGATTCTCAACCTCCACGGCAGCATCCATGGACAAAAGGCAACAAGCTGCACCTTTGTGAAGGATCGACAAACTAAACGATCGTTCCACAAAACCCTGTGCTTCGGATCGCAAAGACTTTGTCGCCTGAAAAGGCCCTGCTTACTCTGACGCCCACGCAGGCAGTCCATGCCGTGTTGCCATCCGGTAACAACGGCTTCCATTTTCCGGACGTGGCTCGCAAATCTTATTCGCTCATACCATGGAGATCACATCATGAAATCGCGTTCCAGGTTCTCAGCCTCCGGGAAAACTCGCATTCGAGCCTACATCGGGGCCTGCACCGCATGGGCCGCCAGCGGTCATCAGGCGATCGCTGATCCGGTCTACGGATTTTTCGACGAAGTGGGACAAAACCCGGTCACCATCGACGACGAATTGGCAGATCGCAGCTGGGTACTTGGAACGGCCGGGGACTTCAATTTTATTCTTGATCCGCCTGATCAGGCGGAAGATAAACCTAAGAACGGTTCCATCTGGGCAGCTAAATTTGATGAAAATGGCCCTGTTCCGATTGAACTGAAGTTCTCTACCATCGACGATGCAGTAAAACTCTCACCAGGCTACTTCAACTATTACTACTACGGCGCCGCGCTGAAACGTTACGTCGACGGTGAGCAGATCGACGGAGCTGCTATTCTGGGAAATGGCGGTGCCACAGATTACGCAGCCGGCTACCTGTTCCAGTTTGATGAACCCACTGACGATTCGCCAAACGGCTACTTCAATACCAGCGGCGAAAACTTTGAGGGCTTCGTCGGATTCGCCTTTCGCACAGAACCGTTGGGTGACATTTACTCCGGGTGGATCTTTATTCAGGGAATTGCTGAAGATTACTCCAGCTACAGCATCCTTGACTGGTACTACGCAACCGGCACTGTCAATGCCGGTGACGGACGAGCAAACAACCAGCCGCAGGAAACGGTTCCCGAACCCTCGTCGCTCGGACTACTCGCCGCAGGCGCCGCAGGTCTGCTCCGCTATCGTCGCCGTCGACGCTCCGACGAACCTGTCGACGCCCAGCCAGTCGCCTGAAGACCGCCCCCCCCGCCCCTACCTTCTCCATTCCCACCCAACCGGATTCGCAACATGCCAGACAGTCCTCTTCCCAAAATCGTTCTCATCGGCTGGGACGCCGCCGACTGGAAAATCGCCGATCCTCTGCTCGCCGCCGGCAAGATGCCAAACCTGCAGCGGCTCATCGCCAGCGGCGCGCGTGGCAATCTCACGACGCTCTCACCCGCACTGTCCCCGATGCTCTGGACATCCATCGCCACGGGTAAGCGCCCGTTTCGCCATGGTGTCCTCGGATTCACCGAACCTGATCCCCGGACGCCCTGTGGTGTCAGGCCCGTCTCCGCGCGGTCACGCTCCACCCGAGCCCTCTGGAATATTCTGCAACTGGCCGGCATCCGCTCGAATGTCACGTCATGGTGGCCTTCATTCCCCGCTGAACCCATCAGTGGCTGTATGGTCGCCGGCGAATTCCTCAACCCCCCACTACCGGGCCAGACGACATGGTGCGTTCCGTCAGGTTCAGTACACCCGCCACGCCTGATTGATCCGCTCAGGGAAATTCGGCTGCATCCCGAGGAACTGGACGAGTCCATTCTGAAGATGTTTGTTCCGGACTTCCGGAGCCTGGATCCTGCTCACCCGCTGTTGAGTAAGCTCGCTGCTGCGATTGCCCAGGCTGCATCCGTTCAGGCCGCCGCCACCGCATTAATGCAGCTGGAACCTGCCGGACTGAATGCCGTTTACTTCAACGCCATTGATCAGATCTGCCATCAGTTCATTCGGTTTCACCCCCCGAAGCCCGCGTGGATTCATGAAGCCGACTTCAAAATGTTCTCCGGCGTTGTGGAAGCGGTCTATCGCTTCCACGATCTGATGCTCGGCTATGTTATGCACCTCGCCGGTCAGGACTCCGTCATCATCCTCGTCTCTGACCACGGGTTTCACAGCGATCACCGTCGTGTTCCGGAAACCGCCGGGATCGGGGGACCGGCAATCGAACATCGTCGACAGGGAATGCTGGTCATGAGCGGTCCGGGAATCCGGCCGGGCGAAACGCTTCGCGGGGCCTCCATTCTGGATATCACTCCTACTATCCTGCACCTGCTCAACCTCCCGGTCGGCAACGATATGGATGGAGTGCCGATGCTGAACGCGTTTCAGGACGCAAAACCTGTCCAGACAATCCCCTCGTGGGATCTGCCTGAAGGCGAAGATGGCAGCCTGCCACCGGAAGACTGTACTGATCCGCAGCCGGCAAGTGCCGCCATGGACCGTCTGATTGATCTGGGTTACATCGCCGCACCCACAGGCGAAGCCCGTCATGACTACGAAACCTGTCTCCGGGAACGCGAATATAATCTGGCACTGGCCTGGCTGGATGCGTCATGCCCCGTCAACGCTGCCGCAATCCTTGAACCTCTTGTCGAAAAGTATCCCGGCGAAACACGGTTCCGCTTTACACTTGTGCAGATTCTGCAGGCACTGGGCCGCATCGAAGAAGCCGCGATGCTCCTGCAACAGGCAGGTACCGGCGGGGAATCATCAGTGCCGCATCGTGGTGCCCTGAGGTCCCCCGGGCCTTCCGGTCCGCGCTTCAGCCCCGCGCTGGCGGAATACCTGAACGCCGGGCAACTGTTGTCAGCCGGTCGCTTTGAGGAAGCGCTGGCGCCCATTCAGAAAGCGCTTCGCGTGAGCCCGGCAAATACGCTGCTGCTGACACGGCTTGGAGTTGTTCAGTTGCGACTGAGGAACTTTCCGGCTGCCACCGATGCCTTCCGCAAAGTACTCACTCCTGAACCCGATAATGTCAACGCGCTGCTGGGAATGGCCCGCTGTATGCTTGCCACCCGGAACCCCGGACAGGCCCTGCACTATGCGCTGGATACCATCGAACTCCAGCACTGCACTGCAGATGCCCACTATCTGCTCGCCATCGCGCTCGTCCGACTTCGCCGTCCCATGGAAGCCGTCGAAGCCCTGAAAATGACGATCGCCCTGAACCCCTGGCATATCTCCGCGCTGCAGCGACTGGCCAAACTTGTCGAAAATCGGCTGCATGATCACGCGTGGGCCGCCCGACTCCGCTCGCAGATCGACGAAGCACGGCAGGAATCCCGGGCACGCTCCGCCGGCACTCCGCGGATAGAAAATCTGCGGCCAGTCCGTCGCTTCGCAGTGGCCGACAGCAGTCCTGCCATCGAACAGCACCCCGAACTCCCCAGAACACTCACACGAAACCTTCACGAATCCATCCTTGTGGTCTCCGGACTGCCACGGTCCGGAACTTCCATGATGATGCAGGTTCTGCAGGCAGGCGGTGTCTCTGTCGTTTCCGACGAATTTCGCCCGGCCGATGACAGCAACGTCGCCGGTTACCATGAAGACCAGAGAGTCATGCGACTGCATCTTGATAATTCGTGGATCCCGTCAATTAAAGGACGCGCAGTTAAAATCGTCGCGCCACTGATCAGACATCTGCCGCTGGCTCCTGATCTGAACTACGGTGTGATTCTGATGCTCCGGGATATCCACGAGATTCTGCGGTCACAGCAGGACATGCTGACAAGGCTGGGACATACCCCGGACGGCATTGCCGCAGAACAGATTGCCGCTGCGTGGAACGAACAGATCAAATCTCTGAGAAGGCTGCTGGCGGCCCGGAATATTCCCGTTCTTCCACTGGAGTACCGACACTGCCTGCTGGACCCGCACGGAACCACCGAAGCTGTTCGCAGATTTATTGGTGCTCCGCTGGATACGAAAGCCATGGCGCAGGTCATTCAGCCAGCGCTGGCTCGACAGACCCGGCTTGAAACTGCTGCAGGCCGCTGATGACCGCGCAGAAATGAGGACTGGCATTTGAGCCAGTCCTCTGTTGCTTTATGCTGACTGTCAGAAGACTTCAGCCCATCTGCAGGGAAGCCACGAGGCCCAGTGCTTCACGGGCAACTGACAGGTCACCACCGGAGGCCTTCAGCAGGTCACGAGCGGCCTGCAGGGTAGCCATCATATCGGCAGCAGGAGCACCTGATGCCGGCGCTGCGGCAGGGGCTGAAGGTACTGCCACAGCCACTCGCGGACGTCGTGCCAGGAGTGCTTTTTTGCGCGGACGACGAGCCAGCACCCGGGTGAGTCCCAGCTTTCGTCGGGCATTGGCGTAGGCCACCTGTACGCTGTTGGTATTAAATGTGACGTTAGGGAACTTTTCCTTCATCGCTGTGAGCACTTCAGGGCCGCGGATGGCCTGGTTACCCTCAACAATTGCCAGCACTTCCCGAGTCACATTGACGCCGTCCTTTGCCGCGGCGGCACGCTTCGCCATTGATCTGATCCTTGGTTATTGGTTTCCGAAAATACAATCCTGTTTATTCAATTGCACATCCATGCGACACTCCTGCAAAGTCACTTCTTAGCATCTGCACACTCATTCCGCAACCAGATCACAGACCGTAAAGTGGCTTTTATCAGGAAAGCAGACATTCCGGGGAGAGCAGATTCCCGCGCACGCGGAATTGCAGATGCAGGCATTCCTTAAGGACTGCACTCCCCAAATACTTCCGTTTTCTCTAGCATCCATTTCGTTAAACTCCTGCGGCCCCGCTCGCCCCCGTCAACTCCGCCTCTATCCACATGACTTCCAGACAATTCAGAAACGGATTCCCGCACCACCTGCTCCTTATTGCCGTCGCCGGAATCATCTGGTCACTGCACGTCTGGATCCTGCTGTCCGATCGTCAGCTCAGCAGTCAACTCTGGCCCGACGATATTCAGGCCTCCGTGGTCTCTCTGCTCGGTGGCTCGTGGACCCCTTCCGTACTCGGCGGAAGACGCTTTCATCTGCCCTTTACACCCCTCCTCCTCCGTGTGTTCACAGTCATCGGCATCAGTCTCACTGCTGCCCTCCTGCTGCCACTGATGAATCGCAGAGGGCCTGGATCTGTTCGTCAGCGTCGGCTCCCCACAGCAGCCGCGCTGATTCCTGCTGCCTCGTTTTCCGCTCTCTGGCTGCTGCTGTGGTTCATTGCACCGCTCCTGTCAACCGACAGCCTCACCACACTGCTGATTGCCGCCGCACCCGCCACTGCCGGTATCAGCATCGCTCTCGCTGCTGCCGGATGCCTCGCGTTCTTCACGCCTTCAATCGTCTTTCCCGACTCCGCAGAACCATCACTCACACAGCGGAAACCGCGATTCATTCCGGCCACTCCCCTGATGCTCCTCCTCGTTTTCGCGATCGTCTGGCAGAGTACATCCTTCTGGATGAACAGACAGCTCTATAACGGTCTGCTCGTGCCGCACGGTGATTCCGCGATGTACGAAGAGCATCTCTGGAACGTCTGGCATGGAAAAGGCTTTCGCAGTTACCTCGATCAGGGACTCTTTCTCGGCGAACATATTCAGGTCATTCACCTGCTGCTGCTCCCGCTGCATGTTCTCTGGCCGCACTACCTGCTCCTCGAATGGGTCGCTTCCGCCTGCCTTGCTGCTGCCGTATTTCCGATTTACAGCATCACTCTCCGGCACACAGGCTGTCGCCGCGCCGCGTTCTGGCTGGGGCTCGCCTGGCTCTTCTTCACTCCCATGCACTTCCTCGATATCGCGATCGACCTCAAAACTCTCCGCCCCTCCTGCTACGGTCTGCTCGCACTGTTTCTCTTTATCGATCAGGCTGAACGCGGGCATACCCTCCGCGCTCTTCTCTGCTTTCTTCTCGCGCTGATGACTCAGGAAGACTTTGCCCTGATCACAGGGTCAGTTTCCGCCGTTCTGTTTCTCCTTCAGCGAAATCATCCCGACGAACCTGAATATCGACGCCGACGCTTATTTGCCGCTGCACTCACCGTCGTCTCGGTCGCCTGGGTACTGCTCGCCGTACTCGTTGTTATTCCCGCGTTCCGCGGCGGAGAAGTCGTGCACTACAGTCGCTATTTCGGGGAACTCGGACGCAGTCCCTCTGAACTTCTGCGAACGACCCTGACAGAACCAGCCGGCGTTGCCGCCGTGCTCTTCAGCTCCCGTACCCTGCTCTACCTGCTCCTGCTCTCCGGACCGGTCGGCTTCCTCTGCTGGAGAAGCCCGCTCAGACTCGCGGCCGGACTTGCTACCTTTACCATGCTCAGCCTGATTCAACTGGGCTCCGATAACCCGGATGCAACCGCTGCTCAGCTCCCCCCTGTTCCATTTCATCACTTCCACGCTCCTCTCCTCCCTGTCATCTTCTGGGCCGCCGCCGCAGGACTCAAACACTTCCGTACAGTACCGGAAACGCGCTCCAGCGCCAGCCATCATGCGCTCCAAAGAAGTTTCTCCGCACTCCGCAAAATGCTCCGATCCCTCGCGCATCCGCTCCTCTGCTCTCCCCGACACGCCGCCCGCTTCGCCTGCCTGTGTGCTGCAGCAACAGCCCTCACCGGGTCACTCATGCCCTGCGGTACCG
>CAZLOQ010000002.1:46890-95218 GCA_964561125.1 uncultured Chitinophaga sp.
TCCGCAGAATCCCCCTTCGGCTGGAGAAAACTCTACGTGCCCGGTCCCCGTGCCCGCGAATTTCCCAAAGTCCTTGCCCGCATCCCCACCTCCGCTCGCGTCGCCTCCACAGATTTCATCCACACCCGATTTACCCACTTCGATCGCTCCTGGGACTACAGCGATTACCTGCGCGCTGTCAATGATTATCTCCCTGGAGTGCCCGCGGACACCGACTATATCGTGATCGATACCACACACCCCTACAGCACTGTCCGCTCTCCAGCCGATGTCCGCGAACTCCGGCAACAGCCCGAACTCTGGGAACTCCTGCCCGATGACACAGGCGGTCTCTTCCTGATCCTCCGCCGCCGCGAGTAAAGACAAAGAAAAAGCCCTGCGAACGCTCACTTGGTGTTCGCAGGGCTTTGCCAGTGATCAGTGGTCAGCGGTCAGCGGTCAGCGGTTTTCGCCGATCTCTGGAGTTTCCCGGCCGAGGAAAAATACACCGCCACCGCCACCACCGGAGGAACCGGCATTGAGGATGTAGCTGGCGTCCAGTGCCTTGGTGATCCGTTCGCGGGCCTGAGCCAGATGAGCAGTTGTGTAGGGGTCGTGCTTGTCAGCCGCGGCTGCCTGAGCCGCTTCGATCTTCGCCACCACCTGACGCAGCTGCTGGCTGGCCAGAGTTGAGATGGTCTTGCCGGCCGGGTTCTGTGCTCGCCCGGGAAGCGTCAGGTCGATCAGACGCTCCAGATGCTCGCGCTGCAGATTGCGACGCAGGCTGGAAATGAGCGGCTTTCGAGCCGTGTACTGGCCCTCAGCCTTGATGTCCAGTTCGGACCACACCGCACCTGTGACCGCTGTCAGAAGCTCCGGGAGCGTAAAGGAATCCTGGTCAGACGGAACGCGGAACTCGTTGTCGTAGACGCGACGGAGTGTGGTCGGGTTGAGCAGTCCGGTCATTGCGGATGCCTGAATGCCCATAATCCGATCGTGAATCGGCCACGTCGACTCTTCACTCATCGACCCCCGATCGTCAAACCACTTGTCCAGCCCCATCGCGGTCACGAGTTCAGGAGTCAGGCCGAAGGCTTCGTCCCGAAACGCATTCTGCAGGACAAAGTTCAGAGCGTCCCGCTGAGCCTGTGCAGGGACGACTTCGATCGGTTTGCGGCCGTTCGGGTCACCCTTCTTATCCCGGTTCACATGCGCGCCGCCAATCCAGTTGGACATCATCGAAATCGACCGTGTCTGGAGCGACAATACCATTTCATAGCCATAGCGGATGCGATCCCAGCTGTCCCCGTCACGGATGAAGTCCGTGAGCAGTCTGCCGCGGTGATGATTTACCAGCTTGATCTGCTCGTTGGCGAAATCAAGCGGATTCTTCGTGAAGTCGTAGCGGCGGGCGAGCGGATCAGGGCCGCTGGTGTCCTCGTCTGTGGCGAAGACCAGTTCAGGTTCGGCCACACGCGACAGCACCGCTTTCGGATCGCCGGATGTGTAGCCGTATTCAATTGCCCACATGTCATACGGTCCAACGCCCGTCATGCAGTAATCGCCCTGCACGGTTCCGGCATCCAGTCGCACATTGATGCCGATGTAGTCCATCACGGACCCCGCCAGCTGCTTTTTGCCCTTCACTTCATCGCTGTTGATCTGTGCCAGCGTATACACGCTGGACGCCTTGAAATTGTGCCGCAGACCCAGCGTATGGCCGACCTCGTGAGCCACCAGATGAGCAATCAGCGGGCCCACGAAGGATTCCGGCATGCCGTCCAGCTGCTGCTCCTTCGGCGGCTCCGGCTTTTTCTCGCCCGCCTCTGCCTGCGGAGGCTGCTGGGACAGACCTCCCAGAATATCAAACGTCATTCGGGCCAGAGCCACTTCCATGGCGAGTCCATCAGCGGCGAGGCACAGACCGTTCACCTGGCTGGGACGGTTCAAACCATCGAACTCGTCGTCACCCAGAATATCTGCACCAGCCGAAAAGAGCGGATGACCGGCATACGGGAGCTGTGCGTTGCGGGCAATTCGCTGTTGAATGAGCGGTCGCATGGAAGGTGGTGCCAGACGGACACGCGGGTCCCACTGCGGGTTGCTGGCGAGCCACGCGAGGGTATCAGGGCCGTAGCCTTCCATCGCAATCTTCGGCAACGCTTCACTGAACTGCTTGCGGTAGTGCCGAATCCAGCCGTCCGTCAGAATGATATCGGCGTCCAGAATCTGTCCTGTGAGCGGATGCACGCGGCTGGGGCCGATCGCCGTCCCCACGTCGTTGTTCAGCCAGCGGACAAAGTTGTACTGCACGTCTTCCGGATCCTTGTCCATGTGCGCGTTCGATGCAGCGTCCTGGTAGTAAACTTCGATCGCATTTGCGATCCCTACCTTTTCAAACGCCGCATTCCAGGCCAGAATTCCGTCCCGTACCCAGCGCCGGTAACGCACAGGTGTCGTGTGCTCGATGTAAAAGACAATCGGATTCTTTGGCGGACTGAGCTGCAGTCGGGCGTCAGCCTTCTCCAGCAGCCACCGATTCACGTAGCGAACTCGAGTCTCCCGGTCGTCATACTTCGCCAGATCTGAATAACTGGTGGTAAAGAACCCGACACGGCTGTCCGCGACGCGCGGCTGATAGCCCGTGTTGTCAGGAATGTTGCTGATGGAATAGTGCAGAATTTTCAGCGTGCCGTCCGGGGCCGGAACTTCAAAAGCAATTTCCACGTTGTTTTCAAACGCCTTGGCCGTACGGATCGACACAATCCCGCGCTGGATCAGCGTCGGGTTGAAAGTCGCCGGACCGATGTTGAATCGCGGGTCCGGATTGAGCAGCATCTGGTCGACATCGATGACCGGCCCGCCGCCGGGGCCGATCGTGATAATCGGGACCTCCATGAGCACTCGATCGGTGAACAGGCGCTTCACCGATGCCTCCGCCTCACGTTCACCCTGAGCCCGAATGTTGATATTCGGAGCGATCAAGGCCAGGTGCTTGTCGTAACGACGCCAGTACACGTAGATGTCGCCCGCCTGCAACCCGGCATATTCTTCACCGGACGCAACCGTCGTGGCAATGAAGTACTTACGCTGCTGAAAGTCCCGCGGCAGCTCGGCGTACATCTGGCCGTCCTTCGCTCGCGTGAACAGCGTGTACATCGGATTGATGTTGGCCTTGGTGACCACCTTTTCGTAGCCCTCGAGCACTTTGGCGAAAGGAGGGAATTCAGGGGGCGGACCCGCGTCCTGAGCTGCCACAGATGCCGCGGCCAGAGCCATGGCGGCGGCAACTGTCAGGTCGCGGAGACGGAACGCAGAGCGAAGCATGACGAGCCTTTCGGGAAAAATGAAGAAAAATCGACTGTCGCTTTGTTGCCGTTCCCGGTGGGGTGGCCAGACAACTTCCGCACACTTTTGTGACAGTCCCGGAAAATTATGCAAATCCCCGGGAATTCGCTCGCCCCCCCAGTCTCAAAGACAACGCGGCAGGGCGCAATTCGCAATCTTACCAGCATTCCCTGAAATGAAAAGCTTTTGCACCGGCAACAGAAAATTAACGGCCAGCAAGCAGCTGCCGAGCTGCGCAAAATCTCCCGGAACACACGTAACCCCCAGTGTCCGCAGAGTGCCGAATCCGCAGCCTTCCCGGAAGGCAACTCTGCCCGTGGTCGGCATCGGGTTTCCCGATACTTTCAATCGCTTCCGCAGGCCCGCTGCTGAGTTTCATTCACTGCACTCAGCCTGGACGAAATCAACACCTGAACACTGCTGCCCGTCAGGCAGCGTCAGCAAAAAGGGGCTTACTGGAACGCCTGAATCAGGCTGAAACTGTAATCCCACGTGAGCTTTCCAGCGTTATTGCTGACCACGCCCCGCTGCTCGAAAATCCTGATTAACTCCTCCACGATTTCCGCTGTCGAAACGTCGCTTCCCAGTGTCTTTACCACGTTGGTGAAACTTTTGATCGACCGTGGACGACCTGCGGTCATCCCATCCAGCTTCTCCAGCACACGTTCCACCAGCTCCCACTGGGGCACTCCCGCATCTGCATCATTTTCGGACGCAGTCGCCGGTGACTTTTTTGCAGGTGCTCCGGACGTTCGCCGAACTTGAACACCAAGTGACTTGAGGTGTGCGATCAGCGGGTCGAAACCAGTATCCCCGGAGATCACCGTAAACTCGGCGTCCGGTTCGCTGGCTGACATTCGTCCCAGGTAGCAGGCGATGTGGAAATCCACCGCATTGCGGCCGCCACTGTTCAGACGGATATAACGCGCAGCGGGGCCGAGTGCCTGCAGACGTTCGACCAGTTCCAGAGAAATCTTCGTTTGAGTATGGCCGGCAAACACCCACACCTGCACGTCCTCCGGCAGAGGCTTGGGAAGCTGCGGATGCGGAACGTTTTCGAGGTCAATAAGGATGTAATTGGCCACGGTCGAGCTTTAGAACAGCGAGTAGATGAAGGGGGCAGCAGCACTTCCGGAGAGAGCGATCAGGCCGGCGAACAGAAAGAGCACCAGCAGGAGCGGAGTCAGCCACCACTTTTTCTCCGTCCGCAGAAACGCAGCAAATTCACGAATGATCGACGGAGACTGCCCCCGCCGTTGTTCGGCCTGCCTTATAAATTCCACGGGATCGTGATCTGCCATGGCTGAATACCCTGAGACACAACAGAAAACAGGACCACGTGTGCCACGCGGTCCTGCAGGATTATCCGGATGAAACGATGATGTTCAGCCCGCGTAGAACGGGTGCGCAGCCGTGTCACGCTGCGCCAGAACTTCATCCACCTTCGGCTCGCTCTTCATCGCTCGTTCGATCGACAGCTTCGTCGCTTCGTAGTTGTACTGATAAATCTTCTTGTCGTCAGCAGCATCCCAGTGAATGAACACACCGCAGACGATGACCAGATTTTCTGCCTGGTCCTTAGGAATTGCACCAGACTTCACACAGTCGGTCACTGCGTCCGCGACAGCCTTCTGAGCAGGTCCGAACATCTGAACGGCCTGTCGAGCACCCTTGATGGTGACCTTGGTGATCATCACGGTTGCCGGTTTGACGGCTACGTTTGGGGTGAGCACTGCGAGGAGGTTGCTGTGGCCGGCCTTCTGGTCCGCCAATGCGTTGGCAAATGCAATGCCCACCGGACCGGCCTTGTCGCCGATCAGCAGGTCAATGTGTGCCACTTCGTTGCCTTCGCCCACAAGGGCTTCACCGACGTACAAAGACATAGAGGAATCCTTCTAATCGTTCAAACAGTTCCTGAAAACAAACCCGGACCACCGTCTCTGAGAGACAGCCCGGGTGCGCAACACAATTGAGAATAGCAGCAGTGCCGGAGAAACGGAAACGATCGCCCCGGATTCCCTGAGGGATTCACGTCAAACATAAAAATTTCCGGCCAGCGCCGATTCACAGGGGATTTCAGAAATAGCCCTGAAAATGACTTGAATTTGACCACCATGCTGGTTACCATCATACACATACAAAATCAACGTCCCCCAGGTTGTGACGAGCCAACCCCTCCCCGGGTCGCCGGACCGCCGCCTTTTCCCGGTCCCTGCCCACGGCACGATGCCGCAGCCCGACTGCCGCCGCGCCCATGACCGCCTCGCTCCTCGCCGCGCCCCCCCAAACACCGGCCGCCCAAATTCCTCCGGGCACCCGCGTGTTCCGTGGTCTCCCCTGGCTCTCGCCAGCCTGTTCGCGCCGCTGGCTCGGCGATCGCTGGTTCGTATTCTCACACCCACCCGGCAACAACTCCCGAGTCTCCATCGTCTCCTCCAGACTCTCCCAAAGACTCGATCTCGAACACTGGTGGTTCGCACTCCTCCGCACCGCCGTCCTCCAGACCGATCCCGCCCACGCTCTGCTCCCCGTCATTCCCGGCACCGCCGCCGCCGAATGTCTTACTCGCGCCTGCCAGATCTTCCATCGCACCCCGCTCCACATTCAACTCCCCGAACACACCAGCCTGCCGGATCGCTTCCCCCGCGACCCCGCCGCCGCCCAGGCCTGGCTCGACCTCACCCAACAGTCCCTCCACCAGCCGAACACGCCATCCAGCCACCCCCCGCAACTGCTCGTTTCCCCAGTCCTCCCCGGCGCACCGCCGGATGGCTGGCAAGACTTCCGCCAGGCCATCCCGCTCGCCGACCGACTCCTCTTCGCTCTCGGCACCCGCATTATCGTCCTCCGCTGTCGCTCCGGCGGCCACATCAGCCAGCTCATCCACCATCATCTCCACGATTCGCCCCGCGCCACCGTCCCCGTCATGGTGGCCGCCGACGAAGACTCACAATTCCCCGATGTGCTCACCCAACGCTGCACCGGATGGATCCCCTGGCTATGCCTGCCATCAACCCGGACACCCTGCAGTGACACCGCCGATCATCTTTCTGCAGACACCCCCTCCGATCCCCCCAGCGTTCCCGTTTCCTCCAACCCAACCACACCCCAATCCTTCCCTGGCCACTGCACCGCCGATAATCCGCTCACAACACCCCAAAACTGGCTCTGCCACTGGACCCGCGCTGCACTCGGACCCTGGCCCGGTGAAACCCGCGACCAATTCCTCGACCAATGCCTCCTCGCCAGCCCCTCCAGAGACCGCTCCGCGCTCGCAACACTTCTCCGCATTCTCCGGGAATCCCGACTCCGCGCCTCCGCCGATGCCATCCGCGGTGGTCATGCTGTCACCGCCTTCACCCAGGTGCCACTCTCCCAATTCCGCTCCCGCCGCATTTTCCGATCCCATCGCCGCCGCTACGACTTCGAACCCTGGGGACTCGCCGTCCGCCAGTCCACACTCGCCGCACTCGGAGCCCGACCCGTCATCTACGGCACCGAAGAACTCTGGCAAAATCTCCAGCCCGCCGACCAGCCCTTCTTCCAGAAAATCTCGGCCGATAGCACCATCAACGCGCCCGCAGAACGCGAATGGCGACTCCCCCACGATCTCCTGCTCAACCACATCCCCACAAAAGACCTCGTGATCTTCACAGACTCCCCGGCCGACGCCGACGCGGTCTCACACTGCGGACCATGGCAGGTGCTCGTACTGCCCCCGCCTCCCGACCCCATCGCTCCGTCTCAGTCCCCTCCTTCACTTGTGTCAGACGGCTGAATCAGACACACTCCCGACAACGCACCTCCTTCAGCACTCCGCAGTCTCTGTCACCGCAATCTCCCGGGGGCCATCATGAGCAAAAACCGCAAACCCGAAGTCGACGCCGCTGTTCGCGATATCAACTTCGACAACAACGACTACTCCCTCGAACTCAAAACAAACCACGGCACCATTCTCCTCGAACTGCTTCCGGATGCCGCTCCCGGACACTGCGCCAACCTGATCGGGCTTGCACGCATCGGCTTCTACAACGGTGTGACCTTCCACCGCGTCATCCAGGGATTCATGATTCAGGGCGGCTGCCCCTCCGGCACCGGCACCGGCGGGCCCGGCTATACTATCCGCGCCGAATTCAACGACACTCCCCACGTCGCCGGAGTGCTCTCCATGGCCCGCACCAATGATCCCAACTCCGCCGGATCCCAGTTCTTCATCTGTCTGGGCACACACGCCTATCTCGACCGCCAGTACACCGCCTTCGGCCGCACTGCAGACCAGCCCAGTCTCGACGTCGTGAAAAAAATCGGCAGCCTCCCCACCGACGCCGGGGACAAACCCCGCGAACCCGCCAGAATCGAAACGGCAACCGTCGTTGTCCGTCCCAAAGGCTGATGCATCATGGCGGGATACTGGCTCTTCAAATCCGAACCGGATGTCTTCTCCATCCTCGACCTCCGCGACTCCCCAGGCAAAACAACCTCCTGGGAAGGCATCCGCAACTATCAGGCTCGCAACTTCCTCCGTGACACCGTCCGCAAAGGCGACGGTGTCCTCTTCTACCACAGCAATGCTGATCCCACAGGCATTGCCGGAACCGCTCTGGTTGCCCGCGAAGCCTACCCCGATCACTTCGCCTTCGATTCCTCACACCGCTACTTCGACCCGGACTCCTCACCCGATCGGCCCGCCTGGGTCATGGTTGACATCAAATTCAAAACTGTCTTTCCGCACATCATCACCCGTGACATGCTGGCTGCAGATCCCGTTTGCAGCCAAATGCTCGTTCTCAAACGCGGCAGCCGACTCTCAATTCAGCCTGTCACCCCCGAACAATGGCACGCTGTCCATCAACTTGCCCAATCCCCAACCGGCTGATTTCCCGAAGCCGCACTCACCTCGTCGATACCTCCGACAAACGGCCGTCCTGCATCGTCAACACCCTGTCAGCAACATCCAGAATCCGCGGGTCATGCGTCACCAGCAAAATCGGACACCCTTCCTGCCGTGCTAAAAACTGCAGATGACTGACCACCTCGCGCCCCGTCACGCTGTCCAGCGCCGATGTTGGTTCATCCGCCAGCACCAAACCGGGACCACTCACCAGCGACCGCGCAATGGCCACTCGCTGCCGCTGACCTCCCGAAAGCTTTGAAATCGGGTACTCCACTCGATCTCCCAATCCCACTCGCTGCAAAATCTCCACGGTCCGCCGTCGAGCTTCCGCCGCGGGGATCTCCGGGTGCAGGTCAAACATGATCTGCACATTCTGTCGAGCGGTCAGAAACGGCAGCAGATTGTGTGCCTGAAAGATAAAGCCAACCTTGCGTCGCAGAACCAGCAGATCCCTGCCGCTGGCGTTGTGCAGACCATGCCCAAGCACCGTCAGTCGCCCTTCCTGCATGCTGCGAAGGCCGGCGATTAATGTCAACAGTGTGGTTTTGCCCGAGCCGGACGGGCCCGTCAGCAGCACAATCTCGCCCGCATGAATCTGCAACTGCACATCAAACAGAATCTGTTTCCGCAGCTCACCCTCGCCGAACGAGAAATTAATTCCCTCCCCGGAAATCACAATCGCTGCCGACATCCCGCAACATCCATCAAAAGCCGTGACAAGCACTCCCCGGCAGTCTAAACACCACACTCCTCACCACACAACTCCGCTCGGGCTGGATTTACAGCCCGTTTCTCTGCAGAATGCGTCGGAATCTGCCTTCAACCAACATCTCCCTACAGCTGCATCTGCCGGCTGAGACAAGGACTCGGACATGTACCGCTTTCCAACCTTCACCGTTGTCCGCAGCCTCTGCCTGCTGCTGATCACCGCGGCCCTTGCCAGTCCCGCCTGCGGGCAAACCAAAAGCCGCGACAGCAAAAAAGGCAAAGATGCCTCCGCTTCCCCGCAACAGCTTGAAGCCCGCATTTCAAAAGCCGAAGAAGAACTCCTCGACGAATACCTCTCAGTCGCCAACGAGTACTATAAGCAGGGAGAACTGGAACAGTCCGTCGTCGTCCTCGAACGCGTCGCCCAGATCAACCCCAAACTCGAAGGGATCCGCCAGCGAATCCAGGGAATCCGCGAAGAACTCATCCAGGAAAACGGACTCAAGCTTGATTTCGATACCTCAAAGCAATGGCTGGCACTCGCAGAAGTCGAAGCCGGCCGCCCCTTCCGGCTCATCGCCGCCGGTGAATACAAGCTGGATCTGAACTCCAGTGTTTCACTTACCGGGCTCCCGACCAGCGATCCCGCAAAGGATCACCTCGGCAACGCCCCCTTCGGCGCCCTCGTCGGCATCGTATTCAGCGAAAACAAACCCGGCGACCCGTTCCTGATCAACGGGTCCGTCGAACATAACCCCAAAAAAAGCGGCACGCTGTACGTGCGTATCAACGTGCCGTCGACAGCAAAATGCCGGGGAGATATTCGCGTCCAGATCAGCGGAGCTGTCAAGCCTCTGGCAAAAGGCATCAAAGACTGATCAATCCCCGTCAGCTTTCGTACTCTGCCAGAAATCCCATGAACTCCCGGCGATGCTCTTCTTCGTCACCCAGTGCTGTGATGCACAGATCCTGAGTCACATAGTCGAATCCGTCACACAGACGAATCAGCTTGTTGTACTGTGCGATGGCCGCGTCCTCAGCCTCAATCACACCCTTGATCACGCTCACAACATCCGTCAGCTTCTTCGGGGGCTGAAGCGACGTCTGCCGGGCCTGGAATGCACAACTGCCTGGCACGATCCCCCCCAAAGTCTTGATACGCCGCGCCAAACTTTGGGCGTGCAGCAACTCAGCCTGCACGTCCGCCTGAAGTGATGCCTTGATTTCCTCCGCACGAACTCCGTCAAGGTTGATTGAGTTGGAGATGAAGTTCATCACCGTTTCCAGCTCCATCCAGTACGAGACACTCAGCTCTTCGATAATCGCCTGGCGTTTTTCCTGATCAGACATGGTTTCCCTTTCCTTTCACTGAACTTCAAAAAACGAAACACAACTTCCTGTCAGCCGGTTGCAGGCTGCAGCGCAAGCAGCAGAGCGGCCCTCGCCAGGATCTTCAGCCCGTGCCCGATCGCCCGCTCGTCAATGTCAAAACACGGCGAATGCAATAACGGCCAGTCAGCAACTCCATCGGCACACCCCAGCCGGAACTGTGCCCCAGGCAGCCGCTCCACATACACCGCGAAGTCCTCACCACCCATGCTCGGCTTATCAATCAGCACCACATTCTCTGCCCCCACAACCTGCCGCGCTGCGGCTTCAAACGCCGAAGCCGGCATACTATGGTTCATCACAGAACCCAGTGGACACAGGAACTGCAGACGGATTGAATTGCCACTCGCCTCCGCCAGACCGCTGCAAATCCTCTGCATCGACTGCATTACCGTTGTTCGCACTGCCGAATTCGTCGTTCGCAGTGTTCCGTCCAGCCGCACTTCATCGGGAATGACATTCGATACACTACCCCCGTGGATGCTGCCAATCGTGAACACCGTCGGGTGCAGCGCGTCCGCCTGACGCGGGAGCATCTGGTAGAGCGTTGTCACCAGCTGGGCTGCTGTCAGTAACGGGTCACTGGAGTGCTGCGGACGAGCCGCGTGACCGCCACGCCCCGAAACCACCAGCGATACCTCGTCCACACAGGCCGTGAGCACTCCGTAGCGAATACCCACTCGCCCCTGTGCCAGCGTGGGATCCACATGCAGCCCCAGAATGCACGCAGCACCCTCCAGCGCACCCGCTTCAACCATCCACAACGCACCCTCAGCCGTTTCCTCTGCCGGCTGAAAGAGCACCCTGAGCCGCGCGCCTGGCACGTCACTCTCTGGTACTCGTGCTGACAGCCGCGCAAGCAGTTCACAGACACCCAGCACTATCGTCGTATGCACGTCATGACCACACGCGTGCATGACGCCCCCTGTCGCTGATGCGTAGGCCGCTGTCTTGCGATCCTGGAGCGGCAATGCGTCGATATCCGCACGCAACACAATCAATGGAGCCGACGCAGACGGCTGACCAATCACCAGGTCAGCGAAACAACCCACCTGCTGTGCACTCGTCCGCACATGCAATCCCAGCCGCTCAAGGCGCTCTTGAATCCATGCCGTCGTCTGAATCTCACGACCACTCAACTCCGGGTGCGCATGCAGAAACCGGCGGTCAGCGATCCAGCCGGATAAACCCTCGTCCACCAGACGGTCCAGAAGCAATTCAAACGGCACAATCCGTTCACAGTCGGCGGCAGCGATGCGGCGTGATTCGGAATCCATTTGAAGCAGGTCCGCAGAAACCCTGAAAACATGTCATTTCAACACACTCTTTAACCTGTTCCAATCGCCGAAAAGCCACCGAAAATCACTCCGATTGCCCGCAAAAGCCGGCAATTCCCAGGAGCGGGAGCAGGGTGGCTCGGAGTGCTCTCGTCACCCGATTCCAGACACAGGCCTCGCCCCTCAAAGCTTCCTCCGCCGCTCCGCCGACTGCGACCACAAAGTACTCAACATCGCCGCGTTACGCTGCTCCAGCGCCTCCCTGAATTTCCTCAACAACTCCTCTGCTCGTCTGATCGCACTCACACAGGACTCCGCGTTGCCCAGAAGAATCGACGTCCATAATTCCGCCGATCCCGCCGCGATCCGCGTCGTGTCCCGGAAACCACTCCCCGTGAACGCCAACTGCTCGTCCGATACCACCCCCGCCGCAACCGCCGCCAGCACGTGCGGCAAATGACTCGTTAACGCCAGAACCTCGTCGTGCTCAACCGCAGACATGTTCCGCAGCAGCAGCCCCAGACTCTCCCAGAACCGCTCCACCCGGACCACAGCCGCCGCGTCCGCCGCCCCTGCACAAATCACGCACACCCGCCCGCAGAACAAACTCCCGTCCGCATGCTCAAACCCAGTCTGCTCACTCCCGGCAATCGGATGCGCACCCACAAACCGCCGCTCGTCTGACAACAGGCGGCAAATCTCCCCTTTCGTGCTCCCGGCGTCCGTCACCACCCCGCAGCCCGCCCGCAGCAACGCCCGGACTGTCCCCGCAATTCGGTCCACCGGCTGACACACCACTCCAAGACTGCCCGGGGGAATGGTCCTCGCAGAGATCTCCACGGCCCAGGCGGTGATCAGACCGCGATTCTGAGCCGCCTGCAAACGGTCAGCATCGCGACCGATTCCAATGACCGCCATATCAGGAGCGGCCGCACGCAGCGCAGCAGAAATCGAACCGCCAATCAGACCAACACCCGCCACTACCACAGTGGATTCTGATTCCGGCAATTCCGGCAAAACAGCTTTTTCCGCGGGCACGCCAGCCTGCATGAGCTTCCTTCCCTGACTGCCAGGCAGCGACTCTCAACCAGTCAATGCCTCCGGCCGCACTTCGCACACTGCCCCGCCTTGAGCTTCTCCTTACATTGCTCACAGCAGTTCGGACAGCGCGGATCGCCAAGCCGATTTACATAGGCGGGGCCATACGTCGAAGGTGCCTCCCCCAGACTGTACGGCTCGTAATCCATTCGGAATGAATCCAGCGGCTCGGCAAACAGATGCCCTAAACCACGCGGACGCCAGGCATCCGGGGCACAGCGTTCGCTGCGAGTCAATGTGGCAGCCCGCGGACGATACCATGTCGTGTAACGGTCCATCGGCTGCGCGTAGTGCCTGTGCCCGAAACCGCCCGTTCCCGGCAATCCGCTCTCAGGCTGACTTCGCAAACCGGCAAAGCCATTGAAATTGCCGGGAGGAATAATCGAGTCACCACTCCGCTTCGGTGCAAATTTCGCCAGCGAATTCGGACTGGGAACAAAGCCCACAGGAGCATCGCCCTGCGGCTTCCCCCCCTCGACTCCCCGCAACCCTTCATCGCCACCCCGAGCAGACTGCTGCACTGCCAGCACGGCCAACATGTACACAAACAGCCACAACACTCGCTTCATGAAAGTCTTCCTGACTACCAGTCCCGCGAACTTCGCGCAATCCATTCCGCAGACAGTCGTTGTATCGTCAGCACTTCGCAGCCCGTGTCATGGCTTCCAGGCTCCCAATCGACATTCCATCGAAGTTTCCACCGATTCCGCCAGGAATCCCGATTTCGCAGACCAGGCAGCCCTGCGAATCTGCAGCGACCCTGACGGCCAGGCAATTCACATCCAACAATCTCTGATGCACACGCACCGGCTGCTCTCAGCTCATCACAACCATCCGATTCTGCACCCCATGACTGTGACTGTTTCGCTGAATTTCCCGCGCAGGTCGGGAAACTCTTGAGCGTCCGCTACGGTTTCTTACAGGGAAGTCACCCTCTGAGTGATTTCTGCCGATCTGCTCTGAAAGCGGGTTTGTTCCACCTGAAGGAGTGTCCCATGTCAGGGTGTCGGTCGAGGCTTACATACGCGGCTGCTGTTTTCGGACTCTGCCTTCCGGGGGTTTCGGCCGGCGACCACTTTCTGCAGTTTCGGATCGAAAAGACGCGTTGTGGCGTCCCCTGCCACGACTACCAGGTTTCAGCGAAGCCAGTCGTCACACAGGTCGTCTCTGAAGTGGCAGTCACGCTGGAAGAAACGCCCTCAAAGTCACATTCGAAACGCATGTATGTCGTGGAAGACGCCACGGCCGGCCCGGTGACACTCAGCGAAATCGCAGCGATTGCAGAAGATGATCGGGAGCTGACAGTCAGCGGCGTCGTTCGGCACAGTGGCGGCACCGGGCAGCTTCAGGGAGGCAAAGTCGAGATTCGGGTCGAGGCTTTGACCGCCACCGGGGGCAGCCGCAGCCGCGGCGTGGTCGTCGCCCACGGAACTGAGACGTTCTGGTTGCGGACCAATCAGCCCAAAACCGTGACTCTTTCGTCGATGTCAATTGGTGAAAAAAACGATACGTTCGGAAAAGTCGAACGAATTCGGGTATTCCTGACATACCAGTCCTGCCGATAAAAACCCTCAGGCGAGCATTTCCGGGGGGGCCGGGAGAATCGCCGTGCTGAGAAAACTCAGCGTGGAGTCGACCCGTGAGACAGCTGACATTTGCATGTCTGGCGGCGGGCCTGTGCAGCCTGCTGGGATCAGCAGCGGCTCAGGAGCCGCGGGAGCCGGGATTCAATGAACTGCTGGTCATCGAACCGGCCGCTCAGGAACGAGGTCTGCCCACGGCGATCGTAGCCGGCGGGCAGGTCGAAATTCCGCCGACACTGCACGTGCACCCGTACTACTACTGCGGGGACAAGGAATACCAGGCGCAGATCCTCAACGGCGGACCGACGATCATCGTCGCCAATCATCCGCGAAGCGGCGAGAAACTCTATATCGATGCGGTGCTGCCTGCAGGCGCCCCGATTGTCGCGTATTCGGCCCACGCGATCACCTACGTCTACCCCGATCGCAGAGTGCTGATCGAGTTTCATCTGCTGCACACGGACCGGGCGGTGGTGAAATATGTCAGCGGCCGCGGTGTCATTCGGGCGACCCACGAACATCTGGATGAAGTCGCCGGGAAAGTGGCTGAACACAAACGGCAGTCACGGCTGATGTCGGAACTGAGCGAACTGGGGACTGAGGCGAAGGACATCGCCAAAGGCTCAGCGGGTGTGATCAGCGGTGCTGGAGCACTGGTCGTCGAACGGGTCCGCGCGGTGACTCGCGTACTCCCCGGTGCTGCCGCGCTCCGCAGTCTGGGAAAACAGGCCGAAGAACGCGGCGCTGCGGAAGAAGTCCGCCAGCTGGGGCTTGAAAAAGCCCGCGATGTGTCGCCAACGATCCCGTCCGTTCGCTGAATCTGACACCCGTCCGATTCACGACTGCACACTTGAATTCATCCGCCGCCTGAGGAAACTCGGTTGCTCTTGCCAGGGAAGGCTTGGGGTATGAAGACGCTGAAGTGGCTGTTCGTTGCCTGTGGAGCGGTGCTTCCGCTGCTGGCAGACGAGTGTCTGGCACAGGTCGAACTGCGAATTACAACCCCCGCCGGAGCTGTCGCGTTCGGGCCGACACAACGAGTCCAGGTGAAGGTGACCCCCGATCAGGACACTCCGATTTCCCTCATCATGACGCTGAATACCACGGCGGCCAATGAAAAGCTGGAGTGGGCGAAGACGAAAGATCAGCTGAGTCAGACGGCTGTCAGTGCCACTGTCGATGCGCAAGGGCAGACGGCCACCTTCTCGCTTCCTAAGTTGGAACTCGATCGGGAACTCACGATTGAGTTCGGATTCAAACGCACCACGACCGGAACAAACACGGAGTCTGTCGTCGCCACAGCCATCGTGTTCCTCGATTCTGAGCCCCCCAGGCTGCGGAGTCCTGCCGTTGAAGTCACCAGCACAGGTAGTGCCACAATCACACTGGGTTTTGCTGACAGTGACATTCGTCCCGTATCGGTGTCGCCGGACAGCTTTCAACTGTACGAAAAGGTTCAGGTCGATGGTCAGCAACAGCTGCAGAATCGGCCCAGACAGGCGAGCGAGGCTCCAGCGCTGTTCAATCAGAACCGTCAGGTCAAAATCGTCTGGGACGCGCTGAGCCCCGGTGATTATGAACTCAGAATTCAGAAACTGTCGGACTTTGTCGGAAACGTGCTTCCGGATGTCGGCCAAAACGATGCGCATTCAACGTTCCAGATCACCATTCCCAATCGTCCGCAGCGCGCCGCACAGCCCGAATACCCGCGATTCCTTGCCGAACGCAATCGCCCATCTGAACTGAATCCCGGCGATCGCGTGGATACGCGGGTTGTCCAGCAGTATTACCTTCGCGATGCCCGTCAGGTTGCAGAACTCATCAATCGCAACATTCAGGACCTGAACGCAGTCTCGTGGGATGCCGCCCAGCGGGCTGCGGCCGATGCCAGAAAACGAGCTGAAGAGGCCATTGACAATCGACGATTTCAGGACGAACGGGCCGTGGAAGCAGCCCGCAGAGCCAGGGAAACAGAAAGCCAGCTGCAGGAGGCACAGGAGGAACTGCGGGAAGTGCAGCGCGATCAGGCAGCACTCAAACAGACAAAAGCCGAACTGGAAGCTGCTGCCTACCGCATGATGGGCAAGGAATCAAAGGACATCAATGCAGAGATCACCAGTCTTATCGGGAACGTGGGCACCAACCGAACTGAGATCAGCCGCCTGAATGCTGAGATCAGCGACGCGAAAAAGAAGCTGGAACAACAGGAAAATGCCGCCGGCGGCAATCCCAATGCCGCTCAGGCCGCTGAGCTGATGCAGACCCGCCAGCAGATCGCCAACCTCGAAATTCAGCGAGACAATAAACACACCGAAACGACAAATCTGATCAACAAAGCCAACGCTCTGCGTACGCTCCAGGGGAACATCGAGGCGGCTGGTGTGGCGGAAGACAACCTGACGGCCCGCAATACTGCCCTGACGGACAAACTGAAATCCGAACGCCTGCCCTCGGAACTCGCTCAACGGCAGCAGACCGAGATCGCCGAGCGTCAGAAGGTGGGGCAGGCGGAGGCGTCAGAGCTGCGGGCCAGTCAGGAGCAGTTCCGCAGAGAAGTGGCTGCGGGACTTGCCGACCGTAACAGCTATGCCCGCGGAAACCTCGATTCCGTCGACCCGGTGGCTCAGGTGAGCATTTCCGTGGTGGGCACCAGCCGGCTGCAGCTCCGCGGTCCCATCAAGGGACTCAACAAAATCTGTCGCATGATCCATCAGCTGGACAGCCCTGTCGGTCAGGTCAAGATCGGCATTCACACCATCCAGGTGAACGGTGAACACGGCGACCGCATGGATGTTGTTTATGAACGCATCAATCGCGAAGTGGCTCATTCCCGCTTTCTTGTCAACGCCTCCGGTCAACTGCTGCGACGGGCTGTCCAGGAAGTCGCCGACGAAGTGGCGATTGAGGCGGATGCCGGCATTCTGCCCCCCAACTGCCCGCCGGAACTACAGATTGGCGTTGTGCGGCTGAACGGCTCCATTCAGACCAGTCAGGAGCTGCGAAATCGCCGGTATCTGTACTCCTTCTATGGCAGCGATTTCATCGGTGAACTGGAGGAGATGGACTCTGAACTGCTGAATACGGACAACAAGCTGCTGTCACTGCATTCGATGGACACGATCAGCCTTCCCGGAGCCATGTTTGTGCTGGCCCACGCGGATCATCCGGTGCGTCATCGGGTGCTGATGCGTTTTCAGGAGCTCATTGCCGGCGACCTGCCGATGCGGGAAATGGAATTTGTCCGCGCTCTGACACAGCTTGATTCCTGCGGCAAGCCGCTGAAGTACAACCCGAATCGAGCGAACAAAATCGATGAACGCGAGGCCCGTGCGATCATGTACAACAACGGCCGCACATACACGTTCCCGAACACCGTCGGCTTCTTCAGCAATCAGATCCAGTCCCAGGGAACGCTCAACCCGGTACAGTTCGCCACAGTCAAACTGGCCCAGGCACTCAAGGCACAACTGGTGGCGGAAATGGAGTATAAGAATCTGGTCGTGGAGAGGACGCTGCTGAGAAGTGATGACGAGGACAAGAAGGAAGTTTACCTCCAGAGCCTCGGCAGGCTGGCGGAAGCCGAAGCAGACCTCGCAAAAAGCATTGACGCGGTGCAGGGATATTCGCTGGATACGACAGCGTTTGCAGCTAAACTTCTTGATGCCGGCGGCAATCCGGCCCGCGCAGCGGCTGCAGACTTGATCAATCGTCGGCTGGAGGCAGTGAACCCGGAACAATTTGCAGCACAGTTCTATTCTCTGGTCAAAGCGCACGCCGGGGAAAGTGCTGAAAATACGTTCGCCACTAAGGTCGCTAGGGAGCTGGAGCAGTCATTGCTTGGCAGTACGAATAACCTGTTCCATGCGGCGTTGATCGATAAACGCGCGGAACTGGCGGCAAGAGCGGACACCTACTTTGCTCTCCTGAAGGAACGAAGCAACCTGTCTCAGCAGAGAAAAAACCTGCAGCAGGAGTCCGCAAAGGCTCTGGTGGCTCTTGACGAAATCGTCGTTGCGGAACAGCTCATGGACGATCAGGATGCGAAAGCTGTGGAATTGCTGGAAGCACTGCGGGAGCAGGCATCTGATGTGGACAATTACCTGAAACGCCTTGCCATTGTGATCGAAGATGACGTCGCTGCCCAGTTCTATGAACCAGCCTTCCAGCGTATCCGCAAGGTCTCCCGCACCTGGGACATTACCCTGGGTCAAATCGAGACGACAACAATCCTGACGAATAATCGCACGCTGGCCAAAGTAAGCCCTGCCGCGTCCTTCGAATTTGACCTGCCGAAGAGAAAGATTCTGATCACGGAGGCGATGCAGGGGGCCAAAGCGCTGGCGGATGAGTACGGTAACCTCCTGAATGATCCGACATTCAACGCCGGAGCCGAACTCCTGCGAGCTCGCTCGGCAGAAGGAATTGCCGGAAACAATGGCGCGTATGACACCATTCCTGGCATTAACAACGTACCGGAATTCGGTTCTGAACTGGATAAGCTGATTGAACCTCCGGCGATCTATAAATTTGAGACAGGCACCGGCTTCGAAATTCGACCTGTCATCCAGCCTGACGGCAACTCAGTCATGTACAGCTTCGACTATGAATACAGCACGTCGGTTCGCGAACCAGTCAGAGCGGACGAGAAGCATCTTGGACGGATCAAACGACACTTTGTCCGCACTGAAGTGCAGACCAGCAGCTATGAGCTCCGTGAAATCAGTCGCTACACCGTCGCCCTGAAGGCGGCGCGAACCGACAGGGGCGTGCCTTTATTTCAGGATATTCCCGTGATCGGGCAGGCGTTCCGTCCGTTGCCCAGCGAAGAGTCCGCACTTCAGACCAACATTATCCTTGGCAGTTCAACAGTGTATCCCACTGTGTTTGACCTGATGGGACTCCGCTGGTCACCCTATGTCGATGGTGAAGGTTCCTCTTCGCTGGCGGAGGAAAAGCGACGCACGAAAGATCGAGCGGACGCTATCAGAAACAAACTCCGCGACAAGCTGCGATCCAGGGTCGATGAGACTCTGGGCATTGAGAAACGCGGACTTCCAGGAGATAGTCTGTTCACTTCTCCCGAATGAGCTCGATTTCTGTGATATAGAAGATCACTCTTCTCTCAGTCACAGCCAGATCTCCGGTGATGCGAAAATCACCGTGAGCATCACGCTTTTTCAAATTTTTTGGCTTAAATTCCAGGTTGGTCATGATGAAGCTGGAGAAAACCTTCCTCAATCCGAAATGCAGAGAATCGTTCGGGTGGTCAAACTGCGCCGGGTCTGCTGTCCATGCTGCGTCAGTGACGTAAAGGCTCTGAGGCTGACCGGAATCCTGCAGGGAGTGCTTTGCCATGGTTTTTTATTCCAACGATTAGTGCTGAGAAATCAGTTCTTTGCTGCTCAGTACACCATGTACGGAGCGAACTTACAAAAGTAACAACGAAGATGCTTTTGTGAGGAATCAGCTTCACTCCACCTCAATCACCCCATAATTCCCGCAGTACCCCCGCATTCCATTCGCGTCGACTTCGACTTCACAGTGGACCGTGTATCTGCCGCGAACGAGGGGCTGCCCGATCAATGCCTGTTCCAGTTTCTGACCGATGATCTGTCGGAAATTGATTTCCGTCTGCAGCTCAGTGGTCGAGGCGTTGATCGTGACGGGAATTGGTGCCGTGAAAAGCTGCTGACCGGAATACCCGATGCGGAACCTGAGCTGTGCTGTGAATGGAGGTTCGGGCAGCGGACTTCCAGGGACTGATTTTGGTCCGGCGATTCGCAGCGCGACGGGGTGAGCAGTCCAGGTCAGGCCAGTGATTTTGCCAGCCGGTGCCGCCGCTGTGGCGACAAATCGCGTGCTGTCCGGGGCAAACAGCAGACGCGAAAGAAAGTCGTCCGCCTGCTGCTGACGAACGACCAGCTGTGTTTTGATGGACTGCAGCTCTTTTTCGATTTTATTGAGTTGCTCAGTGTGGTCTGTCGGGGCCACTGTCACCCCCGGGGATTCCGCGAGTTTACTCAGCTGAGTTTCGATGTCTCTGAGTCTGTCACGGATCTCCTGCAGTGACTGCACAACAGGATCATCTTTGGGGACGACAGCAGACGTCACGTTCTTCGCAGCATAGATTTCCACCGTCGTGTGCTCGCCACCCCGGACTGCGACGGTCCAGGGCATCTGCGTGTTGTTCTTGAGCAGCCGGGATGTCAGTTCTTCCCAGTTTTCGCCGCCGTCACGAGTCAGCCGAGCCCGCAGGGCTGCAGGACTGGCTGTGCCGGAATTTCCATATGTGATGCGGTACTTTACCGGATGGTGCGTGGTGTGATGCAGGGGAATGCTGACTTCACCGCCGGGCGGGCAGGCTTGCTCTTCGATAAAGAGAACCCCCGAGGCAACAGATGCCGTGCGAACGGTGAGGATGGCGTCGCGTGTGCCGAGCGTCCTGGGGGCCGGGATCGAGAATACCGTTGGCTGTGGAGCCAGGATCTCTGCGTGGGGTACCGCGGTGGCAGCCGGCGATGGAGTTTGGGACGCAGCGGCTGCGGGGCCGGGTTCAACTGTCGCTGCAGTGACCGGCGCCGGGGCCGCTTCCGGTTCCGGCGCTTGAGCGAACGTTGCTGCCGCCGAAGGCACCGCGGATGGAGTTGGCGGAACGGGTCCCTGGGCCCCCGCGATTTCCGCGCCTATGCCTGCACAGCAGATCAGCACCCAAGAAAGAAGGAAGAACGCCCGGATCATGACCTCACCCCGAAACCTGCCTGGTGATCTCTCAGCCGTGAGCCTCCTGAATCCCTCAGTAAAGACTCTAACACTGGAAATTTGCCCTGGCAATCTCACGACGGAAGAAATTCATCTGTCCGGGGGCTCCGGGTATCCGGCGGGCGTTACAGATTATGACAGATTGAGACAGATTGTTTCTGATGACAGCTCTTCTTAGCTGGACAGCCATCGAGGTAGAGCCCTGGGGCTGCCACCCAATGCCACCTACTTTCGGCTCAAAATAGAAGCGGTACGGCGCGAGCCGTCCGGTAATGACAGGAAATTTCAGCATCCATCACCGGACGGCTCGCGCCGTTCCGCTAAAAGCAAATAGCCTGGGCCGGCAGGCCAAGGTGTTACGGGACACGACGCGTCCTCGAGGCCTGAAGGGCCGTCCTCTGAAAGCCTGGGCCAAAGTGAGAGACCACCTCCCGATCTTTGCAGGGTCATTAGCACCAGCGTCCGTGCCTGGGTGCAGTCTCACGTGGCGTCTCTTGTTGCTCTTCACTTCAGCGTTAATAACTCAATGACACAGCATGAGTTGCAGCAATCTGACAATCCAGACATGGCGCTGTCCAGTCAGGCAAGGACCGAGCGGACTTCGGGGGGAGCCGGCCGCGTGATCGCTGCTCCGGTGTTCAGCGGTGCTGAAATCGTGGTCTCCAGCGGGCAGCCGTCTATCTTCCTGGGCATTTCTTTTAACAGTTCTTTGGCTGCGGCGGCGGAGGCGACCGGGATGCAGATTCCCGGCCCCCACGAAGACTGGGCCGCACCGCGCACACCCCGCTCCCGCAGCACTGCGACAAGCTGCCGAATGGCCGGGTGCGAAAAAGTGCCGCCCTGAGCTGCTGCGTAGAATCCACCGGCGGCATCGCCGTAGGTTTCCAGTGCTTCTGCAAATTCACCGGCATCACCCGCGTTCACCGCCGGAATAAGACGGTGTTCTATGAGCGATGCAAGGTGACCTGGAAGTTCCCCTGGCATCTCGCGGCGTCCCTGAAACCACGTTTGCTCGGCGGCACCGGAAAGCCCCTGCGTGTTCAGGGGACGCACCAGCAGGAACCGCCATGCATCCGGGAGCGGCAGGCGTTCAATGCGGGGGCTGGACGCCGAACGGCCCCGGTCAACCAGAAATCCCCCGTGATCAAAACCGGCCGTACCAATCGCGGATCGCTCGCTGCGGCCAGCCATCGCCGCCAGCTGTTCAGCGGCCGGCGGCAGGTGACCCGCCACCAGCCAGCTGACAGCTGCGGTCAGCGCCAGCGACAGCTGTGTGCCGCTGCCCAAACCTGTATGCGGCGGAATCTGTGACTCAACTGCCACGTGCAGGGGCGGAATGGAGTGGACGCGTCTGAGCCGCTGCAGGAGCCGTGCAATGCGATCGGCCGTCTCCGCAGAACCGCCGGTTGTCAGATCCGGAGCGTCTGCTGAACGGGCGGCATCACCGGATTCCGTCCGCTGCGTGACGCGAAGTTTCCAGCCGGGCTGATCAATCATCAGACCCGCTCCACCAAACTCCCAGCCTTCAGCCGGCGGACAGAGAATCAAACCGAAATGCAGTCGTGCTCCGGTGCGTACAGACACCTGCGTCATGCCGGCTGCTCCTGACGCGAGTGGATAAAGTCGACGATCCGCTGCCAGGCCTCCAGCTCCGCCTGACCTCCGGTTTTCTCCACCGCAGGCTGCAGAAACTGGAGTGCCCCAACGATCTCCTGACGCGGAATCAGGTGCAGCCGCGTCGCCAGAATTGCCGCTTCAAGCACAGCATGTCGCGCCCGATTGAAGCCCTCAAACGGACGCTTCTCTTCCCGATGCACAATCGTTGCCGGCATGTGGCTGCGGAGACTGGAAGCATCAACGCTGTCAATGGTGAACTCGAACCAGCGACAGCAGTCGCTGAGCACCCGGCCGGGAACCTTGCGGGCCGGTTCCGTGGAGGGCAGCTGGCTGAGCTCGCCTGTGACGGCCCTCGCGATGATGTCCACCTGGTCGATGATATGAAACACGCCCGCCCGCAGAGCGGACAGGTTGCGGAACGTGACCGATGGCTGGAATGGTCGCAGAATGAGCGCATCGAATTTTCCCACCACGATCGGCCCCATTGGAGCCAGGTTGAGGTGGTGTGCCGAGTCCATGCTGGTAACAAGACCTTCGATGATCATGCAGGAACGCTTCGGTAAGGCGGTCTGGAAATATACCGAAAGTGTCCAGGCGAGACCGTGAATTCGCAAGCGACGGGTGAGGCGGATCTGCCGGGGTTGCGAGATCAGAGAATTCGGCCGCCGTAGCGTTCTCCACGATCGCTGCTGACAGCCGACATGCCTGTTGATAAACTTCACGCTGTCCTCCTGTCGCCTCACCCGCGATTTCACGTTCCATCGCCTTTCAATCCTGTCCCAGCGGAGACCCCGATGCGCCGTACTTCCCGCCACCTCGCCTCCGTCGCTGCCCTGCTCTCCTGTCTGCTCCCGCTGCTCACCTCGGCATCCACGTCCGCGAATGCCCAGGATGCTACCGCCCCCAACGCTGCTGCCACCCCCGCCCCCGCCCCCGCTGCGGCTGCCGGGCCGGCAACACCTGCAACTGCACCTGCAACTGTCGCTCCCAACCCCGCGGCCCGTATCGACGGCACCGGACTCGGCTGGGTCGCACTCGGCGAAGCCGATTTCACCAACGTCAATTGCGATCCGGAGACGTGGAGCTTTCCAAACGGACAAATTCACTGCACCGGCAACCCGGTGGGTGTCATCCGCACGAAAAAGGAATACCGCAATCTCGAGCTCGTTGTTGAATGGCGTCATCTGAAACCGGCCGGCAACTCCGGCGTCTTCCTCTGGGCCTCCGAAAAAAATCTCGCCTCACTCAAACGCGGTGGCCTGCCTGAAGGCATCGAAGTTCAGATTCTCGACCATGGCTACTCAGAAAACTACAGGAAGCAAACTGGCAAGGAACCCGACTGGTTCACAACTCACGGCGACGTCTTCCCGACCGGTGCCGCACGCATGACTCCCTTCCCGCCCGTGGCCCCCAACGGCAGCCGTAGCTTCCCCCGAAAAAATCTCAGCAAAGCATCGCCGGAATGGAATCACTATTACATTCGCGCAGTCAATGGCGAAGTGCGGCTGTGGGTCAACGGCGAAGAAGTCTCCGGGGGCACCGGCTGTGCCCCGGCCAGCGGATTTCTTTGCCTCGAATCTGAAGGCTCACCGATTGAATTTCGCAACCTGAAGGTTCGCGAACTGCCGTAGCCCGCTGCCGTCCTCGCACCCGCTCCGCAACACGCCCAGATCCCGTGCCCTCCCTCCGCCACGCCCCCAAAGAGTCCTCTCATGGCACTTCTCCGTCTCATTCAGAGTGTGCTGTCGGCTGCTGCCCTCGCATTCGCCGGCACCTCGCTGATCGCCGCCCCGCAGTCTGCCCCGGATCCACGCGAACAGGCGGCCGGAATCCTCCGCGAATCCGATGTTCACGGAGGCTTCGCTGTGCATCTGGGCGCTGGAACCGGCGAACTCACAGCAGCCCTGCAGGCCACTCCGGGGTTTCAGGTCCAGGGGCTCGAAGCCGACCAGGCCGCCGTCGCTTCCGGTCGCCAAAGGCTCCTTGACGCCGGCCGGTACGGCGACATCTCACTGCTCCCGTTCACCGGCCAGACCCTGCCCTACATCGACAACATGGTCAACCTGCTCGTCGTCGAACCGGCGCACACTGTGCCCCGCGAAGAACTCCTGCGAGTACTCGTGCCGGGCGGCTCACTGCTCATCCGACAACCCGATGGCAGCTTTCAGAAATTCAGCAAGCCGCGTCCGGAGAATATCGACGAATGGTCGCACTACCTGCACGACGCCACCGGCAACGCGGTCGCTCACGACGACGTGGTTGGATCTCCCCGGCATCTGCAGTGGGTGGGCAGCCCGCGCTGGTCGCGACATCATGACCGCATGGCCAGCATGAGTGCCCTCGTGTCCACGAATGGCCGACTGTTCTATATCATGGATGAAGGCAGCCGAATTTCCATCCAGCTGCCCTCCCGCTGGAAACTCATCGCCCGCGATGCCTTCAACGGCGTGATTCTCTGGAAACGTGAGATCACCAACTGGCAGAACCAGCTCTGGCCCCTCAAGAGCGGCCCCACACAACTCTCAAGACGACTCGTCTCCACCGACCACGAAGTCTACGCCCCGCTCAGCGAAAACGGACCACTCGAAGCACTTGATGCAGCCACCGGGCAGACACTCCGTACCTATGCCGGCACAGATGGTGCCGAAGAAGTCCTGCATGTCAACGGCACGCTCTTCGTTGTTGTTCGCAAAGGGGCCGGTGAGCGCGAACAGTATGCGCCGGCCAATGGCCGCGTCGGCGATCAGGGAAAGGTCGCGCAGGAATTCTTCTGGAACGAAGAACCACGCGTGGTTATGGCCTTCGAAGCCGCAACCGGTCGGCAACTCTGGGCCAAACAGACCCGCATCGCCCCACTCACACTCGCCTCAACCCCCGAACGACTGCTCTTCCATGACGGTGAATCCCTCAATGCACTCCAACCCGACACCGGCACCCTGCTCTGGACCTCCGCTCCCGTCACCCGGCGCCGTCAGTTCACATTCAACTTCGGACCCCGACTGGTGATCTGGCAGGATGTGGTGCTCTACGCCGGGGGTGACGGTCGCATGATCAGTGTGGATGCCGCCACCGGAAAGCTGCTGTGGGAAGCTGAGCATCCCAATTCGGGGTACCAGTCGCCTCAGGACCTCATGGTCGTTGATGGACTTGTCTGGTGCGCACCCACCACCTCCGGAAAAGACACCGGCGTATTCACCGGCCGCGATCCCCGCACCGGCGCCGTCAAAAAACAATTTGCACCGGACGTCGACACATACTGGTTCCATCACCGCTGCTACATCGCCAAAGCCACCGATAACTTTCTCATTCCATCCCGCACCGGAGTGGAATTCGTCGACTTTGAAAAGGAACACTGGGACATTCATCACTGGGTCCGCGGTGGCTGCCTCTACGGCGTCATGCCCTGCAACGGACTCACCTACACTCCCCCGCACAACTGCGCCTGCTACCCCGAAGCCAAACTCTTCGGCTTCAATGCTCTCGCCCCCGCTGCACCCTCACGCCCCGTGCCGAAAGATGTTCCCGAAGCAGGGCGTCTCGAGACAGGACCGGCGTTCGGAACTCCGCTGGCGGCCGAAACAGAGTTCACCGGCGAAGACGACTGGCCGACCTTCCGCCACGACAGCCGCCGCAGCGGAACTTCACGCCAGGATGTCCCCGCCGCCCTCAACACCCGCTGGTCCAGCGACCTCGGCGGCCGACTCACGGCTCCGGTCATCGCAGACGGTCTCGTGTTCGTCGCCCGCAGCGATGCTCATACCCTGTATGCACTCCGCCAGGCCGATGGCAGCAAAGTCTGGTCCTTTACCGCCGGTGCCCGCATTGATTCTCCACCCACCATCGCCCGCGGACGCGCTGTCTTCGGCGGCACCGATGGCTGGGTCTACTGCGTCAATGCCAGCGATGGACAACTGGTCTGGAAATACCGCGCCGCACCCATCGATCGCCGCGCTATGGCCTTCGAACAGCTGGAATCGCTCTGGCCGGTCCACGGGAGCGTCCTCGTCCGCAACAACGAAGTCTGGTCCGTCGCCGGTCGATCCAACTTTCTTGATGGCGGACTCCGACTCCTCCGACTGGATCTGGAAACCGGACGCCAGCTCTCAGAAACTGTCATGGACGAAACCAACCCCGAAACCGGCAATAACCTCCAGGAAAAACTCAAAATTCTGCAAATGCCCGTCGGACTCCCGGATATCCTCGTCGCCGATGACCAGCTTGTCTACATGAAGTCCCAGAAGTTTGACCCCCTTGGACAACGACTCGAAATCGGTCCCGTCTCCGGAGACTTCGTCGAACAGGGCTCGGCCCAGCGCGGTGAAGGTGTCCACCTGTTCGCTCCCATGGGATTCCTCGATGACAGCTGGTTTCATCGCTCCTACTGGGTCTACGGACGCAACTTCGCCGGCGGACACGGCGGCTACTATCAGGCCGGTCGCTTCGCGCCCTCCGGTGATATCATGGTCAACGGCAACGGCTACGTGTTCGGCTACGGACGCAAACCTGAATACTTCCGGTGGACCACCACCATGGAACGACAACTCTACTCCGCTGCCCCCGAACCTCCCGAAATTCCGGATGGCTTCGCCAGATCCCCCCAGAACGGCGGGAAAAAGAAATCTGCCGCCGATGACGGGCAATTCGCCCAGTTCCCCAAAGCCCCGGCACTCGATCCCACCGGAAAACCCATTACCGTTGAAGCCTGGATCACCGCCACCGCACCCAATGGCGTCATCGTCGCCCGCGGCGGTCCCGCAGAAGGCTTCGCACTCAGCCTCGAAACCGGCAAACCCGTGTTCCACGTCCGCTCCGCCAGCCAGCTCTTCTCCGTCACCGGCTCAAAACGAATCGTCGGCGGCTGGCACCATGTGGCCGGAGTGCTTGCGGCAGACCACAGCCTGAAACTCTACGTCGACGGTGAACTCGCCGGCGAAGGCAAAGCCACAGCCTTCATCTCCAAAGATCCCGCTCAGGGACTCGAAATCGGCAACGACGCCGGCTCGGCTGTGAGTGACAGTACCGCCACACAGTTCGTGGGCATCATCGATGAAGTGCGACTCTACTTCGCCGAAACAGACGCCGCCGCCATTGCTGCTCGATTCAAGGACGGAGCCGAACTGCATCCCGACCCGGCACTCGTCGTCAGCTTCGATGATGGAACCGCCCGCGACCTCTCCCTGCATCGAAATAACGGCACCATCAGCGGCGGCAAACCGGCCGAAGGCCGCTTCGGACAGGCACTCCAGTTCAGTGCCCGCAGACAAAATGCTGCCAAAACCAAATCGCCCGCAGTGCCCGCAGCCGGAGGTGACCGCAACAGCCTCATCGAACCCCGCTGGAACAAGGATGTCCCGATCTACGTCCGGGCCATGGTGCTGTCCGGCTCCCGACTGTTCATCGCCGGACCACCCGATCTGATCGACGAAGAAGCCACCTTCCAGCAGCTGGCTCAGAAAGATCAGTCCGTGGAAACTCTGCTCGCAGACCAGGATGCCGCCATCAATGGTCGACAGGGCGGAAAACTGCTCGCTGTCAACGCCGACACCGGTGACGTCGAACACGCTCTTGAACTCACGTCACTCCCCTCCTGGGACGGCCTCGCCGCTGCCCGCGGCCAACTGCTCCTCACCACACTCGACGGAAAAGTTCTCTGCTTCGCTCCGTGAAACTGCTGCGAATGGAGCCGTAATTGCCGGACCGGCAAGTGCCAAAACGGGAGCTGCCCGGAGCTTTGTTACACAGGCCGTCCGGCATTCACACCACCGGACGATAACGGTGGGGTGGCCTGCGAACGGCTGAAGAACAGCCGGTGCGCGTTGGCCGTGGTTTGCCTTGCCATGGCTTCCGGGTCGATCCCGTGGACTTCCGCGAGACAGGCGTTGGTGTGGGCGACCCAGCCTGGTTCGTTGCGTTTGCCACGGAACGCTTGTGGTGCAAGATAGGGGGCGTCGGTTTCTACAAGCAGCCTGTCGAGCGGTATGCTGGCGGCCAGACTGCGGAGCTGGTCGTTTTTCCTGTAGGTCAGCATGCCGCTGAAGGAGAGGTAGAGCCCGAGTTCAAGGCAGGCGGCAGCAGTTTCGGGACTGCCGCAGAAGGAGTGCATGACGCCATTGAGTGGTCCGCCGCTGGCGCACTCCCGCAGAACATCAACAACTTCCTGTTCCGCTTCGCGGCAGTGGACGACAAAAGGTTTTCCGGATCGGCGGGACAGGTCGATGTGCTGGATGAAAGCCTGGCGCTGAGCGTCCAGGGGGGCGTCTTTCCAGTAGTTATCGAGACCTGTTTCGCCGATGCCGACGACCTGAGGATGGGCAGCCAGCACTTCGATCTGTTCCCAGTCTCCAGGCTGCACTTCGTGGGTGTGATTAGGGTGGATACCAACGATTGCAGACAGGCAGTCGTAGCGGTTGGCGAGGAGCACGACAGCGCGGCTGGAGGCCGCGTTGATGCCGATGGTGAGCATTCGCACGACACCGGCTGTGCGGGCGCGGAGGAGCACATCATCGAGGTCGGCGCGGAAGGAATCGGAGTCGAGGTGACAGTGGGTATCGATGAGGTTGGCAGACATGGGATGCTGGGGAGTTGGGCGACGGAGTAATGTCAGGCCTGGATCTGGGCATCGGTTTCGGGCACGGCGTCGTTGTCAGCGTCGAACCATTCTTCCCTGAAGACGATCCGTTTTTTGTGCTTCATGGCCAGATTTGCAGTGAGCGCCATGATGGCATCGGCCATCGCTACGCGGCCGTTGCAGCGGAGTTCCTTCCAGTTGCGGCCATTTCGCACGCAGTAACAGAAATGCTCCATTTCCTCGCGATAGCCGCGACTGACCTTATCGCCCATGGCCCCTTTGGCCATCGCTCCGGCGGCGGAGGGGGCCGAGGTGTTGTAGCTGTCGAGCACCGGACCACCAGCCGCGGAGCTGTCGAGTACCCAGAGGCGCTGTTCGAGCCCGCCACCGCTGCCAGCTGACTGTTCCTTGTAGAGCAGTGCTTCCTTTTCTTCCTTCATAATGAGTGTGCCGCGACTGCCGAAGACTGTCTCGCCATAGAATTCCTGGCGGTTTGTGTTGATGGAGGAGTAGGTGACGATGGCGACGTCGTTCTGATCCTGGGAGTAGTGGCGTCCGGGGAATTCGAACGTGACGTAAATGTGGTCATCGATGTCGCGGTCATCATCCCAGTTTTCTTCGGGGCCGACACCTTTAACACCGTAGAAGTTGCGGCCGCCGTAGCCCTGGACGGCGAGCGGATGCACTTTACCCAGGAAAATGCTGGCGGCATCCATCTGGTGGCTGCCGAGTTCAGCCATGAGTCCGCCGCCCGTTTTGTTGTAGAGTCGCCAGTCGACCAGCTGGCGGGCGCTGTCGTAGCCGAGTTCCTGGAGGCGGCCGGACTTTTCCAGCTTCAGGAGGTGTTCGCGGTCTTTTTTGGCTTCGGGGCCGCGATCCCATTTCTTCCAGCTGTCGCTGCCGGGGAAGCTGTTGTTGCGATGCCACTGGGCACGGATGAACTTGATGTCGCCGAGCAGACTGCGCTGGATCAGGTCGTTGGCATTGTCGTAGAGCACGCTGTAGTGACGCTGGTGCCCCACGGCCAGCAGCAGTCCCCGCTGTTCAGCGAGCCGGATCATTTGTTTGCACTGCGTGACGTTGTGGGCCATGAGTTTTTCGGTGAGCACATGCAGGCCGGCTTCCATACAGGCGATGGCGATCGGAGCGTGCTGGCTGAGCGGCACTGCGATGACGACCATTTCGAGTCCGAGGGCGTCTTTGTCCTTGAGCAGTTCAAGATGATCGCCGTAAACCTTGATTTCGCTGGCTTTCGCCTGTCCCAGTTTTTTGTTGAGTCCGATGCGGACTTCGGGATGGCTGCCTTTGAATGTACGGTCGATGTTGGCCGGGCGAGGATCTGCGATGGCCACGATCTCCATGAAGTCCGCCGGATGCTCGGTGATGAGTACGTTGGCTTCGTCACCACAGCCGATAAAGGCGGTGCGAACGGGCGAGCCGTTGAGTTTTTCGTAGTGGAAGTAGAGCGCTCCGAGGCCACCGGCGCCTACGGCTGCGGCCTTGAGCATATCGCGGCGTGTGAAGCCCACTGCCTCGTGGAAATTGTCCTTGCCGATTTCGGTTTGTTCCGGGGTGATATCCATGGTTGGGAGCTTTCAGGGCGATGAGCGGCCGGACACCTGCGGGCGAGGTCACGGCCGTCTGTGGGGGACGAGGGATGCGGCAGGAATGACAACAACGCAGACCGCTCAGACTGCTGTTCGCAACTGGCGACTGCGGCGGGAAGCGAGAAATTTAGCGAGGACGCTGTCGAGGCCGAACCAGATCCCTGTGGGCAGGCAGGCGAGTGCAGCGAGGGCAAACACTTCGATGAGGTTCTTGTTGATGATCAGGCTGTGTTCGGGACCGGGAGCTTCGGGGAGCCCCGGGAGCGGAGGCATGGCCAGATAGAAGCCGAAGATCATGCAGGCGGCGGCAAATGCCGCAGGCCGGGTGAAGAGTCCCAGCAGGAGCAGGAGGCCAAGACCGGTGAGTCCGCCGATGGTCGCCAGGTCGATGATCCTGAGCAGAGACAAGGGCTCGGGGAGAGGCCCGAGCTGAAGCTGTTCGACGGACAGGAGCTTCTGGGCTTCTTCCTGAAGCTCGGCGTCGAGTGCACGCACAGGGCCGGACAGTTCCGCACCCTTTTCGCGGGTATCGGACCAGGTGCGGTTGAGATGTTCGAGCTGATAAGGGAGGTCAGCATCGGCGAGCTTTTGTTCGTAGCGGCTGAGCAGTTGCTGGTAGAGCAGAATCTGGCTGATGCGGCCATCGATGAGCCCGGCATTGTCGGGGTTGCCCAGCAGATGGGCCTGGAGCCGTTCTTTGTACGACAATCGACTGGCGCGGGTATAGGCGGCGCTGAGCGCTGAGCGGAACGCGTCGTAATCGGGGCCGGTGCGACCTTCAACAGCGGAATCCAGTGCCTGCTTTTCAGACGGCAGCATGTGACGTGCACCGTCGATGATGAGCAGCTTTTTTGCGGCATCGTGGCGAATCACAGAATCCAGCCGCAGGTCCCTGAAGTTGATTCCCTCCGGCAGTTTCGCGAGCGGCGCGGAGTAGCCGCTGGCGCCGTCGACCAGCCGCGCGAGCGTGGCCTGCTGGGATTCGTTGAGCTGGTAATGCTCACTGAAACGCTGGCGCCAGTTGTCCCAGCGGGCGGCGACAAGTTTGGGATCCAGCCACTGCGTGTCGTTGGGGTCCCCGGTTAACTGGCGGAAGACCGGCCGCAGCGGCCCTTGTGCATTCTTCAGGTAGCCCTCGGCAGACCACGGACTGGGTGTGCCGAGAGACTGGATTTTCCAGAGGCCCTCGTAGAGCAGTTGCCAGCCGATGGATAGACGCAGGACGACCAGCGCGAGCACGGCAGCGACGGAGTTGCGACGAATTTCAGCCACTGGACAGAGGCTCCAAATGGAAATCCGGGGAAGGACCGGAGGACTTGGGAGAGGAGAATCAGGAGTGTATACGAAGGCAGGCGGGAAATTCGACTGCAGTGAGCGATGAAGGTCGGGGCGAGCAATTATTCCGGAAAATGCGGGTTGAGGAAAGTCGGTTCCATCTGGAGTTCGTCCCAGTAGATCCGGGTGGGTGGTATGCCTGCGACCAGCGGCCGCAGCATGGTGCCGCGATCCGGCATCAGAGTCAGAATCATGCCAATTTCGGGCATTCGGCGACAACAATCAACCGCCTTTTCCGGCCCGATTGCAAAAAAAGCCGTGGAAAGTGCGTCTGCGATGGCGGCCGATGGTGCCAGGACCGTCGCCGATAACACACCTTCAGCCGGCCAGCCCGTTGCCGGATCCAGAATGTGCCCGTAACGTCGCCCGGCGTGCCTGAAGAACTGGATATTCGAACCGCTGGTGCCCAGCGCCTGGTTCTGCAGGAGCAGTGTCGCCATCCGCTGCCGGGTCAGCAGGGGATTTCCCAGTCCAACCGGGAATCCCACGTGTTGATTGTGTCCGCCCCGGGCAATCAGACTGCTGTGCCCCCCGTGAATCAAAAAATCGGCCGGTGCGTCGTCGCGCGTGGAGAGCCATGCAGCAGCGTCGTCCAGCGCGAGCCCTTTGCCGATTGCGCCGGGATCGAGCAGCAAATCCGGGTGACTGAACGTCAGGGTTCCGCAGGCTTCGTCGAACTGCACGTGACGAAATCCACACGCCCCCCGTGCAGACTCCACCTCCTCCGGCTCCGGCAATCGCCCGGCTTTGCGGGCATTCCGCCAGAGTTGTGTGAGCCGTCCGGAGGCCAGATCGAAGGCTCCTGCCGTGAGTGTGTGCAGGCGGGCCGACAACTCAAGCAACTGCCGAAATTCAGCACTCGCGGTGATCCGTTGCCGCCCAGCAAGGCGATTGGCAGCAGAAATTTCGCTGTCATCGCGGTAGATGGACATCCAGCGCTCAGCCGCGTGAATCCGCTCAAGCGCTTCGCCGGCCGCGGAAATGGGTGGGTTTGGGGATGGATTGAGAATGACAGTAAAGTCACAGGCCATGGCCCGGGTTGACAGCCTGATGGTACTGCCGCCCGCAGGCGGCGTTTTCTGCTGGTGGGCCGCTGACAGGGTGCTGGGGGCAACAGGAGCATTGCAGGGCGACTGAGCAGGTGGCGGTGCCATGGCCGCCAGCAGTTCTCGGCGCGAGGATTTTCGGGGTGGTTGGGTCATGCGGCGAGGCTTCGTATTATCCGGGAGACATCGAATCGAGGCAGTTTTTTGGCGGGCGTCAGTGTTTTCCGTAGGATTCTTCCAATACAAGACCCCCTGACTGTCGTATGCTCTGCCATGAAAGTCCAGCCTTTTTCAGGATGCAGGCTCCAGTGCCTGCGATTTTCTCTGAAGGCCGCCCTGCTCTTCTCCTCCCCGAATCGGTCTGTTGAATTTCCAGCCATGAGCACAAATCGCCCACGCAACTCCGTCCCCGCTTACCGGCCCCCCACTGGCGCACCATGGTGGGTCTGGCTCGCGGTGGGAACCTTTGGACTCGCTGTGGCAGGCATGCTCGTCAGCCGCATGACTCCGGAGGACGGGGCGAAGATCTTTGAAGAGGCGCTCGCTGCCGGAGAAGCCGGCAACCGCGAACTGCTCCAGCAAAAACTTGAACAGCTCCGTCAGTACCCCGCCTTTGAACCCCACACGCAGTTCCTCGATGGCGTGCTCTTCATGGGCCGCAGCATGCCACTCAAAGCCATTCCCCTGCTCAAAAAAGCCTCCGAAACTCCCGAACTTCGCTCCAAAGCACTGCTCAGCCTTGGCCGCGCCTACGGCACGGCCGGCCAACTCCAGAACGCTGTCGACACCCTGACCTCGCTCGCCAATGACCCCGAAACCGGAAACTCGGCCCAGTTTGTCGCCGCAGGAATGCTCGCAGCCGCCCAGGCATGGGATGCCGCCACAGCAAATCTCCAGGCTCTTGAGAAGGCTGACTATGAAAAGCCCAAAATACTCTACCAGCTGGCAGAGATCGAATTTGATCGCGGCAACCACGCTGCTGCTGAAACACTCTACATCAACGCGATTGAGGCGTTCCCCACTGACCCCACCAACAGCCTCAAGGCCACCCGGATCCTTGAATGTCGTCTGCTCCTGGGCACACTCAGGGATTCTGACAAATACATCGAGATGCTCGACAACCAGATGATGGCCGCCCTCTACCGATCAGAAAACCTCATTGCCTCAGGCAAACTCAGGGAAGCCCGTACAGCGGTCGAACGCGGGATGAAGGAAGCCGAAGGAAGCCCGATGATGGCATTTCAAATGGGGAAGCTGGCGGTCGCTGAAAAAAATGTGGATTCCGCGAAAGCCGTGCTGAACGAAGTGCTGGCAGCCTGCATCCGCTTCCCCAGATCAATCGACGGGATGAAAGTGCTTGAGCAGCTCGCACGGCTCGTCGAGGATGCTGATCTTGCAGACAAAGCCCGCCAGAACGTCGAACAGCTGGAAGCTGTCCGCGAACAAATGCGGCAGCTCATGCCTGCCGTCGGCAGCACTCTGACTGACGTGGAACCCCGCCTCCAGCTCGCAGAACTCGCGCGCCAGTGCGGAGATGCAGACCTGATGCAGAAAGTCTTCCGCGGGCTGATGCTCTTTCATCCCGATAAGGAAGCCGAACTCACTCAGCGGCGGCAGCAAATGGACGAACAACCCCCGATCTTTGTTCCCTTCGGACGGGAAGTGAGACTGCCCAGCAATCAGAGCCGTCCGCCACGCGACACGCCTCCTGAAGGGGCACCACTGGGACAGCCACCGCTCGTCCGCCCGCCGGTCGAACCACAGCCGTCTCCGATTTAGCTGTCTGCAGGCTGCGTCAGTTCATCCCGGCCGCTGCTTCCTGGAGCGCCATGCTCTTCAGCCAGTCACCTCCCGGAACACTGGCCGCTTTCGATGTTCGTTCTCGCGTCCGCTGAATTGCCATCGCAGCCTGCCACGTCCCCCATGCGGCGCGGTAGTGCGAACGCAGCAGAGCAACAGCGGTGCGGAGCTGCAGCACAAGCCACATTCGAGTCGGATCATGGACCGTGCTCGCAGCAGACTCGCTCGCCTGAAGCAACTCTTCAGCGTCCGCCGGACGCTGGAGCGCGGTCAGTGTGAGGCAGCGTGCGAGCTGCAGCACGAAATCCAGCTGTGCCGCCCCATGCCCTGTCACCGGACTGCGGTCCAGGTCGCGCTGTGCCTGGTCCAGATACCGACTTGCGGATGAGGCATCGTCCTGCAGCAGGGCGAAGAGCGCCAGCAGCAGCCAGTCGCGCAGGCGCGGAGGCTGCGGGGGTACTGTGGCGGAAAGACATCTAATGGCGTGCTGAAGGAGCCGCTCGGCCTGGGGGTACTGATCGCAGGCAAGGAGCGCGCCCAGCTGTGGCAGCTGTTCCGGCAGGGCCGTCTGGTCGGCGACGATGACGTCTTCAGGTGAGCAGTCAGGAAGCTTTGACCGCGGAGCCTTGATTGTCGCGGTCAGCTGCAGCAGTCTGCGGGTGACGTGCAGGCGGATTCCGGCAACGACAGGAGCACCGCGGCCAGAAGTGTTGGCGGGGGCGAAGGCGAATGAGTTCACGTACAGAGTCCTGAACGGCGGGGTTCCGTGGCCGCGGAACCGTATTCAGTTTCAGAGGACTCTGTTCAATGCGGGAGATGAGAGCAGGAGGATAGTGAAGGAGGGAGGGATGTGGAAGAGCAGCGGTAGTGAAAATGAGGAAAACTTGCAGCAGACGGGAGCGTGGCGTGTGTCAAAACGGCAGTCCGATCGCATCGGAACTTTCCGGCAGGTTCCTGGTGCAATCTGTAAACTGTTTACTCAATTGCACTTAAGTCTTTCTGTTCAGATTTGGCACATCATTCGCTCTGTGTCCTCTCAAGTGTGAAAAGCACTGCAGTTCTGGCCGGTGCCAGGCTCGTTGTGCGTGTCCGCGGTCCGTTATTCGGGCCGGGACGGCAGGAAAGATTTTGTCACGAAGTAAGCTGGAAAGCACGTCAGGAGAGTGTCATGGCGAAAAAGGCTGCCTCAGGCGGTATGCGAATTGTGCCTCTGGGAGACCGGGTTGTTCTGAAGCGGGCCGAGGCGGAAGAAAAGACGGCCGGGGGCATCCTGCTGCCGGACGCTGCAAAGGGCAAGCCGCAGCGTGGTGAAGTGGTGTCAGTCGGTGATGGTCATGTGAACGACAAGGGCGAACGCGTTCCATTGACGGTGAAAGAGGGCGACCGAGTCGTGTTCAGTTCGTATGCTGGCGACGAGATCACTGTCGGCGACGACACTTATCTTCTGATGCGTGAAAGCGACATCCTCGCAACTCTGTGATGTCCTGCCGATCCGGCAGGCCTGCATTCCTCGCATATTCTTCGACCTGAAATACTCAAACGGGAGACAACGATAATGGCGGCAAAGATGATTGCCTTTGACCAGGAAGCTCAGGAAGCCATGCGTCGCGGCGTGTCCAAACTCGCCCGCGCCGTCAAGGTCACGCTCGGGCCCCGCGGGCGGAACGTGATTATTGAAAAAAGTTTCGGCTCACCCACCGTCACCAAGGACGGTGTCACTGTTGCCCGTGAAATCGAACTCCCGGACAAGTTCGAAGACATGGGTGCTCGCATGGTTCGCGAAGTGGCCAGCAAGACCAGCGACGTGGCTGGTGACGGTACCACCACCGCAACTGTCATGGCTGAAGCCATCTACAACGAAGGTCTCAAGGCTGTCGTTGCCGGTGTGAGTCCTCTCGACATGAAACGCGGGATGGAACGCGCCGTATCTGACATCATCGCCAACCTCCGCGGGATGGCTCAGGAATGCCGCACCCGCAAATCGATCGCTCAGGTCGGCACCGTTGCCGCCAACGGCGACGAAGAGATCGGGCGGATTCTTGCCGATGCCATGGAACAGGTCGGCAAGGATGGTGTGATCACCGTCGAAGAAGGGAAAAGCCTCGAAACCAACTTCGAAGTCGTTGAAGGACTCCAGTTCGACCGCGGCTACCTGTCCCCCTACTTCGTCACCGACTCCGAAAGCATGGAAGTCGTTCTCGAAGACGCCTATGTGCTGATCCACGAGAAGAAAATCAGCAGCATTAAGGACCTCGTTCCGGTTCTTGAAAAGGTCGTGCAGTCCAACCGGCCGCTCCTGATCATCGCCGAAGAAGTCGAAGGCGAAGCACTCGCCACACTCGTCATCAACCGACTCCGCGGCACCTTCAAGGTGTGTGCCGTGAAGGCTCCCGGATACGGCGACCGTCGCAAGGCTATGCTCCAGGACATCGCCATCAGCGTCGGTGGCACTGCCATCTTCGAAGACCTCGGCATCAAACTTGACAGCATTGATATCACCGACCTTGGCACTGCCCGAAAGATCGTTGTCGACAAGGACAACACAACCATCATCGAAGGCGGCGGCAAGAAGGCTGACATCCAGTCCCGGATCGAACAGATTCGCCGGGAACTCGAAAACAGCACCAGCGATTACGATCGTGAAAAGCTTGAAGAACGCATCGCCAAACTCGCCGGCGGTGTCGCTCAGATCAATGTGGGTGCTGCAACCGAAAGCGAAATGAAAGAGAAAAAGGCACGCGTCGAAGACGCCCTGCATGCAACTCGCGCTGCCGTCGAAGAAGGCATCCTCCCAGGCGGTGGTGTTGCCATGCTCCGAGCTTCCACTGCCGTGAAGCCCGGAAAACTCTCTCACGACGAAAAAGTCGGCTACGACATCATCGTTCGGGCCTGCCGCGCTCCGCTCACCCAGATCGCTGATAATGCCGGCGTTGACGGCAGCGTCGTCTGCGAAAAGGTTTCCAACGGTGAAGGTAACTTCGGTTACAATGCGGCCACCGACAAGTTCGAAGATATGGTGAAGGCCGGCGTCATCGACCCCACCAAGGTCACTCGCACCGCCCTCCAGAACGCCGCCAGTGTCTCCACCCTGCTGCTCACCAGCGATGCTCTCATCGCCGAAAAGCCGAAGGATGAGAAGAAAGGTGGCGGTCACAGCCACGGCGGCGAAGACATGTACTAAGCCACAGCCGGTTCCCTCACAGATCATTCCAGGCCGCGTGCAGGCAACTGCCCGCGGCTTTTTTCATCTGCCCGGACACTCCGCCCACGAAATTGGCACATAACCCTCGCTGACAAGGAATTCATTCACCTTCGAGAACGGACGACTCCCGAAGAAACCTCGCCATGCTGACAGCGGAGAAGGGTGCGGGCTGGTCAGGATCAAGTGCCGACGATCGAGCTTCGCGGCAATTCGGGCAGCCGGTGTTCCCCAGAGAATAAAGGCTGTCGCTGGGCCGCTGTTGACAGCCTCCAGCAAGGCCTCCGTAATGCATTCCCAGCCCCGTCCGCGATGTGAGTGGGCGTTGTGGGCCCGGACCGTGAGCACTGTGTTCAGCAGCAGAACGCCCTGCTCAGCCCACCGCTCCAGCCTCAACTCCGGTGCCGTTGCCAGTTGAAGGTCCGTCTGGAGTTCTCGCTGGATGTTGCGAAGCGATGGAGGCAGGGGCAGGGGCGGATCAACTGAAAACGCAAGTCCATTTGCCTGATGGTCATCGTGATAAGGGTCCTGCCCCAGAATGACAACGCGGACATCCCCGAGCGGAGTCAGCTGCAGCGCGCGAAAGATGGCCGACGCATGTGGGAATACTTGAGTACTTTCCCATTCCTTCCGCAGGAAACAGTCCAGTTCCCGAAATACAGGTGCAAGCCGGGTGGACCTGAGCACTCGCAGCCAGCCTGCCGGGAGCTCTTCAGGGATCCATGCGGGCAGATTGTGAGCTTTGCTGCACGCTGAGGTCACGGTTCCAGCGTCCGGCGAAAGGTGAGCAGCCTGGCGTGCAGCTCAAATCTGGCCGACGTGAAAAGTTCGACTGCAGGCGCGTTGTCGGATGTCACCTGAGCCTCCACAAGCTGCACGGATTCTTCGCGCAGGCACCGACAGATTTCGTGCACGAGCGATTGTGCGTAGCCGTATCGACGTCGGGCTTCAGGCACATAAATGCCCCGAATTCCCACGCTGCGGACTCCCCATTTCGGAATGTACAGGTCCATACCAACAATTTGACCGGACGCAACAAGTTCTTCGCCGGCTCGAGTCCGCATTTCGAAGCGGAGACTGTCGAGGTGGGCGAAGCGGACGAACCACCACCAGGTTTCTGCACCCGGACGATCCGTGATGACCAGCTTGAGATCGCGACGGTGCCGGAGCAGCCTTGCATTGACCGGGTCGCGTGTCTGACTGAGGTCGCGACGCAGCACGCAGGTTTCCTGACCCGGGCCATAGCCGAGTGCAGCGAAGAATTCCTTCCAGGGGGCTGCGGAGGAACAGAAACCGGAGGGTTCCAGGCCACCGTAGATACCGCAGTAGAAACCGCTGCGTCCGGGCCCGCTGCCGGCTTCGACGCTGAGCGATCCGCGGCTCCGCAGCCAGAGTTCTGCCTGTCGAACCAGCTCGCGACCAATTCCCTGGCGGCGAAATTCCGGGTGCACCATGAGTGCTGCGAGGATTCCCTGTTGCGGATCCAGAGCCGTCTCCTGGCGATTCACCGCGAAGCCCGCGTGCACAAACCCCGCGATACGGCCCGCATGTTCGGCAACGATTAAGCCGGAACGCTCAAAGAACGGAGGCGATATAGCCAGCAGCTCAAAGACGTCACACGGGAAACCCTCTGCAGCGTTGCGCCCCAGTTGGCAGGCGTGCCAGAGTTGATGGAGCCGGGGCGGATCCGTGTTGTGGAAAGGCCGATAGAGCACAGCAGATTTTCCGCAGACTGAAGTTGAGTGTCCCGGATGAAACTTTAGCCGAGCGGAGGGAATCATACAAGGACCTTCGGGTGAACACGGAGGAGATCTTACTGTGGGTTTCTCGAAGCAGATTTGCCCGATACGCCCCGCTCCTGTAGACTCACCGCTGCCGTTTCCCCGGATCCCCCGCCACCCTGACGTCAGCGAACACCATGCACTGGACCGATCGCGAACTCGCCGCATGGCTCGACGAACAACTCCCGCCCGAACGACTCGCACAGCTTGAAAACTGTCTTCGCGAAGATCCTGCGCTGCGGCAAAGGACCGCCGCGCTGATCCGTCAGCGAGACCAGGGAGGTCACTCGATCGGCGAAATCTGGCAGCGCCGGCGCCTGTCCTGCCCCAGCCGCTCAGAGCTCGGCGGTTTCCTCCTGCAAACGCTCCCGTCCGACGCCGCCGACTACATCCATTTTCACCTGCACGTGGTTGGCTGCCGGCTTTGCCTTGCCAACGTCAGTGACCTCCAGGAACAATCTTCCCGGCCTGAAGTGCTGCCCGAACGTCGCCAGCGGTTCTTTGAGTCTTCTGCAGGGCTCCTGCGAAATTCCGGCTCCCCGCCACCCCACTCAGGCCACCCGTCGAATTCCTGATCCAGCCTCTGCCAGGCCCGATCTCAGCCCGCTGCTGCTGCCCGCGGCGGCCGGCATCCGCTGGAGCACCGCATACATCGTGTCGCTTGTTGGCAGGCAGTCAATCAGCTGCTGCCGGGCCACCACAAAACCAGCTTCGCACGCCAGGCGGCTGAGCGTTGCCGGGGTGAAGTAACTCACATGATCGGGATAGCGGAAGCCGCACCAGCGACCGCCGCGAAGCCGGCGGTTGATGCAGCCGAAGTTGGGCACCTTGAGCACGATCAGGGAGTGCGGCGAGAGAGCCGGAGCGAGCGCTTTCAGCAGTGCCAGTGGCTGAGCTTCATGTTCAAGAAACGAAGACATGATCACCAGATCCACCGAGCCTGCCGCGAACCTCGCAGCACCTTCCAAAGCACTCGCAAATTCCACGCGCCCTCCCAGTGCCGCACACTCGGCGTCTGCGAGCTTTGCCAGATGAGCTGAAACTTCGATGCCGTACGGGATCACAGGACGACCGATCGCCGCAAATCGAGCATGCAGGTCCCGCAGCAGATCGGCGGCCGCACAGCCGATGTCCAGCACTCGCACCGGCTGACCTGCCGGCACCAGTTCGCACAGCGGGAGTGACAAGTCGAAAAAACGATTGCGGCGGGGAAAGAGTTGCAGCTTCAGGCGTGCCGCCGCGAGCGAGAGCTGTGAAAGCCACGGCTCAGCCGCCCGTCGACGCTGCTTTTCCGCAGCCGATGTCACCTCCCACGCATGTTCCACCTGCAACTGCTCATACGACGGTGGATCCGCAAGAAATACAAACCCGGTCTCCGTGCACTGCACAATCCGCCATGGACCCGACTCGAAGCGAGTGGGGCGAACGCGCGTGGGACGGCCAAGAATCGGACAGAGCATTTCCATGGGAAGAAGACCCCTTTCTCCGTGCAGGGTGGTCTGTGAACGGATCCGATCACCAGGCCGAAATCCACAGATCGGTACTGCTGAAAACAGGCTGAGGAGTGGATTGGGATTTGCGGAATAGCAAGCGTTCGGCAGGAGTCGGCAGCCAGGGCCAGGCAGGCACTGGTGACAGGCTGGCAGCGGTTTGCCCGCCGGCAACGTTTCCCCACAACTCGAACATACTGGCAAATGCCGTTGCGCGCGCTGATCGACGAATGTGAATCGGATCCAGCCCGTACCAGGCGGCCGGGGGGGTGATGAGTGATGTGGCGTACCGCTGGGCCAGGTTTTCGAGCAGTTTTGCGGTGGAGGACGCGAGCCGCAGCACATCCGGGAGCAGCAGGCGGGAGCCCGGAAAAAGCAGCGTGCGGGCAGCGCGGAAGCGAGCCATGCCCATGGATTGGAGGGAGGCCAGAGGTGGCAGCGTGAGCACGGCCCTCGCGTCCGCCCGCCACGAACGAATCCGTGAAATGCAGGCCTCCACACTCTCCACAATCTGCTCAGGTTCAAACCCGTACGCCAGATCGTTGCCAACGTCCGTGATGAGCACTCGCGGGGGAACGGCTGTGGAGGGAATCGCATCCCAGAGACCACAGTCCACGATGGATGGAAGCGAACGATGAGCAAATCGCGCTGGCTTGACGTAAGACCGCCCCATGCCCGCTACCAGATGAATGTCGAGCGGGCCGGGGCAGGCTTTGCGGAGCTGTCCAAGGAGACTGTGCCAGCCCAGTGTCAGATTACTTGCACCAATCAGTATCACCGGGTGCTGCGGTTCGTCATGAGCCGACATGCTGCGAAGTCCGTCGCGGAAAGGAGTCCCCGGGGTTGAGTCGTTCCGGGGGTGGCGGGAGTCTGCGCGACAACCTACTGCAAAGTCAATTGCAGACTGCTGCTGCCTTCTGACGGCACGTCCAGTGTTAACCCGGACGTTTCCGGACTGGCAAATTTTGCCGGCAGATCAACTGGCGGTTTGAGCCCTGCAGGGGCGGCGGGGGCTGAGCCCAGGCCGTCATCGACAGGTTGTTCCCAGATCACGGACACTCTGTGCGTTCCCGAGACCGCTCCGTCACTTTCGGAATTTGTCCCGAGTACGAAACGGCCTCCATCGTCACTCACACCGGCCGCAGGACGCTGGTTGTCGGCCGGATGCAGCGTGATGCGAAAGCCCGCGAGCGGCTGACCTTTCCAGGTGACGACACCCGAGGCCGGAACACTGGCAGACTGCTCGGCCTGCGGTGCGTAACCCGAACTGCAGCCGGTGAAAAATGCGAACGCGATCAGGAGCGGGGAAATTGGAATTCGCATGGCGATCGAAGCTTTCCTGTGGCAGTGGAAGAGAAGCAGACAGCTTGAGGCGAGAGCTTTCCGCAGCCGGACGCAGCCGGCTGCCGACTACCAGTCTCCCAGAACTTCGCCACCAGCCATGCTGCCGACCGAACGCCACACACGGATGTCGATGTTTTCACTGGCAAATCTGACCGAGCCATCTGCCAGGCACAGTTGAGCGCCGCCGGTGTGAAAACTCCGCGCCGCCAGATGTCCGCGGTCGAAACCCACACTGCGGATGCAGTCCCGCAGGCGGGAATTGGGTGTCATGGTGTGCGAATAGAACGTGGCCACAACAACGCCGCGATAGTACTGCTTGCCACGGTACAGAATCGCGCTGGTTGCCCGGTTGTCACAGGCTGGTGTGGGCACCAGGTCCGCATTGGCATCAGCATCCCAGGTGGCAAACGGCAGGTTGGTGGCGACCCAGAGATCTTCTTTTGTGCCCGCAGCAATCACTCCGCTGGTCGGTGATCCGCCACTGGGACCCAGCACGATTTCAGCAAACAACCCGGTGTTTGACAGACCATCGGTGATGTCCCGGAAGGCAGCTCCCCGATTGCGGCCAAACGGACCACGGCCAGCAGCGAAGTTGGCGTTGTCGCCGAGGCTCTGCACGTAGTTGGTCGTGCCACAGCCATTTGGACACTGGGTGGGCGGGAGCACAAAAGCGGGGCTGGACGGCTGAGACGGGCAGTTGAGTACGGGCAGGATCTGCTGTCGCGCGGCCAGGTTGGTGGCATGGGAATTGATGTCGACGTTGAAGTTGAACGTGTTGTAGACGTTGCCCGCTTCGAAGTAGGGAAGAATCTGAGTGATCGTGGAGGCGTTGTTGACACTGATGAAACCAGGGGGCAGGCGATTGAAGGTGCCTTCGTAGTTGTGCAGTGCCAGGCCGATCTGCTTGAGATTGTTTTTGCACTGGGTGCGGCGAGCCGCTTCGCGGGCCTGCTGCACGGCGGGCAACAGGAGTGCTACAAGGATGGCGATGATGGCGATGACAACCAGAAGTTCGATGAGCGTGAACGCACGGCGACGCATAGCAGGCTCTCCGTTGAGTCAGCGGGAAAAGGAACGAGGAAACGACGGAGTTTGTAGTCGACTTTGGTGACAAGTCCAGTTCCGGAGTCTGGCAACTTGTCGGAGGATATTATTCCTGCATTTAGGAAATTCCGCAAAGGGATGTCTCATCCGGCAGAACAGATCAGAGCGAAAGGAAACCTCGCAGCCGGTTGGTTGCAGAGCCGCGCTGGTTCTGTCATATTCCGCGACGGACCGGGGAGTTCGGTCCGTTCCCGCGTCTCTCCGCAGACAGCATGCCTCCAGTAAGAAGCGAACTATGTGGGCAACCCAGACAATCGCGGAATTTCTCGAAAAGTACGGCAGCGACTACTTCCCGAAGTTTGTCGGCCCGAACTTCCAGTACGTGCTTGCGGCCATCATCCATGCTGTGCTGCTGGTGCATGCCTTCGCTCTGTCGCCGGCCGTGTTCATCTGGCTTGAACGGAAGGTTTCGGGCCGCATTCAGGACCGTCTCGGTCCAACTCGAACCGGCGGTCTTTTCGGCTGGCTGCAATCGCTCGCAGACGGCATCAAGCTCGTGCAGAAAGAAGACCTCTGCCCCCCCGCAGCTGACTCGCTGCTCTTCCGGTCTGCTCCGTACTTCGTCTGTGTGGCCTCCTTTGCGGCCTTCATGGTGCTCCCGTTCAGTGCCGGGTGGGTCGCCGTCGCGGCCGACTGCGGTTTGTTTATCATCCTCGCCATTCTGTCGCTCGAAGTCTTCGGCATCATCATGGCTGGCTACTCCAGCGGCTCAAAGTGGTCGCTGTTCGGCGGCATGCGCGAAGCCGCTCAGATGGTCAGCTACGAAATTCCGCTTGCGATCTGTGCCCTCGTGCCCGTGATCGCTGCCGGTTCTCTGAATCTCGGCGAAATCGGTGGTATGCAGCGTGGCGGGATTCAGAACTGGTTCATTTTCCACAATCCTTTTGCGTTCATTGCGTTTTTCGTGTACTTCGTGGTGGCAACGGCCAGTTGTAAACGAGCGCCTTTTGACCTGGCCGAAGCAGAAAGCGAACTGGTTGGCGGTTTTCACACCGAGTACAGCGGGATTCGCTGGTCCTTTTTCTTCATGGGCGAATACGCCAGCATGTTCGCCGTCTGCGGAATCGCCTCAGTGCTGTTCCTCGGGGGCTGGAACACCGGCCTCCCGCCGCTTGACAACGCTCTCTATGCTGCCCGCAACGCATCGGCCACAGGAGAAGGCTCGTTCATCGTCGGATATCTCGCCAACGTGCTGGGCGCGTTTGTCTTTGTCACCAAAGCCAGCCTCGGCGTGTTTGTACAGATCTGGCTCCGCTGGACGCTCCCGCGTCTGCGGATCGATCAGGTGATGACCACCTGTCTTAAGTATCTCGTGCCCATCAGCTGTTTCCTGTTTCTCGGTGCCACCCTGTGGCCGCTCCTGCTGGCCACCGCCGCACAGCGGTCGTCATGGACGCCCGATCCTCTGGGAAATCGCACGGCCGCTGAGATTCGTGAGTCTGCCCGAACGGTCAGCACGACCACCCCGCCCGCTCAAGCCAGCCTCGCACCCGCTGCAAAGGCCCTTATCCAATGAACCCGCCGCTCATTGACGGATCATCGCTGCTGTTCGCCATCTTCGCTGCCATCACCTGTCTCAGTGCGGTCGCCGTCGTGGTCTCTCAGACTGTCGTGCGCATGGCCTTTTGGCTAGTGCTGTCGCTGGGAAGCACCGCAGCGCTGTTCTTCCTTGCCGATGCTGACTTCATCGGTGCCGCACAACTCCTGATCTACGTGGGTGGCACTCTGGTGCTGCTCGTGTTCGGTGTGATGCTCACGGCCAGCGGTCCGTACCTCAGGATTGCCACGTCGCCGGGGGAAACCATTCTGGGGGCCGCGGTGGCTCTGCTGTTCCTCTTCGTTGTATTTTCCGCCGTAAGCGGTGTGGAATGGCCTGCTCCCCCGGATAGTCAGTCCACCAGCGTCTCGGCTCCTGCCGGCAATACCCTCAGGCCGCTCGGACTCGCCCTGCTCGGCACTCGTCCCGACCTCGATCTTCCCGACAACGATCAGCTCTCACCCGGTTATCTCCTGCCCTTCGAGATCGTCTCTGTGCATCTGCTGGTCGTGCTCATTGGTGCTGCCTACCTCGCACGTGCCAAACGCCGCAGCGACAACTGAAACTCCACAACACTCCTGAATTTTCTGTCTTCCTAATTCTTCCGACCACATTGGTGTGCCCTATGCAGTTCGGTCTTCAGGCCTATCTTGTTGTTGGAGCAGTGCTGTTTGTCTGCGGAGTGGTGTGTATGGCCACCAAGCGGAACGGCATCGGAGTGCTCATGGGTGTCGAACTGGTGCTTAACGGCGCCAACATCAACTTTGTGGCCTTCTCGCGCTACACCTCGCTGGGGCTCGATGCCCAGATCTTCTCACTGTTTGTCATCGTTCTCGCCGCAGCCGAAGCCGCCGTAGCACTCGCAATCGCACTCAACTTCTACAACAATCATCTCACCATTGACGTGGATCGAGCCAACAAGCTGAAGGGCTGACGAATTTCACCTGAATTCAGGCCCGCTCTTCCCCGCTCACTCCATCCTCCCTTCAGCCGTTCCCGGATGTCCCATGACTGGTGAAACACTCCGCAACCTGTTGATGACCGCATGGCTCCTGCCACTGCTCGGTTTTGCCGTCGAAATCTTCGGCGGGTTCTGGGGCAGCCGCAAAAGCCGCGTCGCCGCATGGCTGGCCGTTGCCTGTATTGGCACCGGTTTCATCTGCAGTGCGACTGCTCTGATGACATGGGGGAAGGCCACGCACTGGTCCGCGCTCGCTCATGAAGGCGACCACGCCCACCACCACTCAGATGGCCACTCCCAACCGCACGACCAGAATGCTCAGCCCCAGGGTAATGCGGCGTCGATCGGCCAGTTCCGCACAGCATCGCTGACAAGTGCACGCGTGAGTCCTCTGGCAGAGGACGCGCCGGAAGGTTCGGCAGTTCAGACGGTGTATTCCGGCACCATCTACCGCCTGGCCACGTTCGGCAGCCTGCAGCTGTCCATTGACTACTACATTGACAGCCTGACGCTCGTCATGTTCACCATGGTCACGTTTATTGCGACGTGTATCCACTTGTTTGCCATCGGTTACATGTCTGAGGAACTCACTGAGGAATACGTTGATCATCACGCCCATCTGCGGAATGGCCATCACGTGCACCGACCCGGTCGCTTTTACCGGTTCTTCGCCTTTCTGTCGCTCTTCTGTTTTTCCATGCTCGGGCTGGTGATCGCCGGGAATATTTTTCAGGTCTTCATCTTCTGGGAACTCGTCGGGATCTGCAGCTTTCTGCTCATCGGCTTCTACACCGAACGCAAGTCCGCAAGCAACGCGGCGAACAAAGCGTTCATTATGAACCGCGTAGGTGACTTTGGATTCCTCATCGGGCTCATGGTCGTCTGGACTTATTTCGGCACTTTCCAGTTCGGTGAAACCGTTGACGCAGACGGGCATGCCACGCAGGCCGGACTCTTTCAGATGCTGCCTCGCGACAGCGATGGCAACGTCACGCGAAACGCAGAAACCGGCGAAGTGCTCATCGGCTCCGCAACCTCACCAAATCCGGCTGGAAACCGAGGCACCATCCCCTACTTTCTGCTCGTGACCGCAGGGCTTGGTGTGTTCGCCGGCTGCATCGGCAAGAGCGCCCAGTTTCCTCTGCAGACATGGCTTCCTGATGCCATGGAAGGTCCTACCCCCGTCAGCGCTCTGGTGCACTCCGCAACCATGGTGGCGGCTGGAGTCTACCTCGTGGGCCGCTTCTATCCGATGTTCGTTCATGAAGTGCTCCTGACCATCGCCTATGTCGGCTGCATCACGCTGTTTGTTGCGGCCACCATCGCGATTGTCGCCACCGACATCAAGAAAGTGCTCGCCTACAGCACCATCAGCCAGCTTGGTTACATGATGCTGGGGCTGGGTGTGTTCGGCTGGGGGGCCGGCCTGTTCCATCTCGTTACCCACGCCTTCTTCAAGTCGCTCATGTTCCTCTGCTCCGGCAGTGTCATCTATGGCTGCCATCACGAACAGGAAATGCCCAAAATGGGCGGACTCTGGAGAAAGATGCCGATCACAGCCTTCACGATGCTCGTCGGAGTCATTGCCATTGCAGGGCTGGCGGTCCCCGGACTGGTTGGCTGGTCCAGCCTGTTCGCCTTCTCCGGTTTCCATTCAAAGGATGCTGTGGTGGCCACGGCGCTCGCGTTCGTCAAAGCCAACCCCGCCCATTACCTCCTGTTTATCGTGCCGCTCGTAACGGCCGGAATCACAGCGTTCTACATGTTCCGTCTCTGGTTCTACACCTTCGCAGGAACTCCCAGAGACGCCCACGTGTACGAACACTGCCACGAAACCCCGTTCATCATGACCGGGCCCCTGCTCGTGCTTTCTGTCCTCGCTGCCTACTGTGCCTGGGGCGGTG
>CAZLOQ010000002.1:95228-104323 GCA_964561125.1 uncultured Chitinophaga sp.
ATCCGGGGTGCTGTACAAACTCATTACGGGCGACCAGCCTGCCTGGGTTCATCACGGGATAGCCGGTGCTCCCGGATCGCTGACTCTGCCGGGGCACACCGCCGTTCACGACGTTCACGCCCAGGCCGGATTCCTCGCTCTGATCGCCGCGTTCAGTGGTACTTTCATTGCCTGGGTGCTGTACGGATCCGGAAAAGTCAACGTGGAAGACATTCGCCGGCAGCTGTCCGGTGTGCACGGATTCCTCGTCAACAAGTGGCACTTCGACGACCTCTACGATGCACTCTTCATGCGTCCGATGCATGTGGTCGGTCGTTTCTGTGCGTGGTTTGACAAAACTGTCTTTGATGGCATTCTTCACGCGTCGGCACGCATTACGCTGATTGTTTCCCGCTGGGACAAAGCCTTTGACGAAGTTGTCGTCGACGGACTGGTGAACCTCATCGGCAACACCACGTGGGCGGTTGGCAGTGCGATGAAGAATCTGCAGACCGGGCGTCTGCGGCAGTACGTGATGTTCATCATTGCCGGTGTTGTCGCTCTGTTCGCCATTCTGCTCAGCACATTTCCCGGCTGACCTTTCCGCCGGTTTCCCCTGCATAAACTCCGGTTCCTGTTACTTCAGGCTGTGAAGCAACCATGAATCCTCTTTTCCTGCTCTCGATTCTGATCTTCCTTCCGCTCATCGGAGCAGCGTTGTTGCTGATCTTTGACGAACGGAACGCGGATGCCATGCGGTTCTGGTCGCTCGGCGTAACGCTCCTGACGTTTATTTTTTCGGTGACGCTCTGGTTCCAGTACAACCCGGCTGATGGGATGCTCGTAGCCGACGTCAAAGACTGGATCCCCAGCTGGAACATCTACTATCGTCTGGGCGTCGACGGCATCTCACTGCCGCTTGTTGTGCTGACCGGGCTCGTCAGCACACTTGCCATGGCGGCCAGCTGGAGCATCACAAAGCACGTCCGCGGTTACCTCATCCTCTTCCTGATGCTCGAAACCGGCATGATGGGCGTGTTTCTGTCGCTCGACTTTTTCCTCTTCTATGTGTTCTGGGAAGTGATGCTCCTGCCGATGTACTTCCTCATCGGCGTCTGGGGCGGGCCGCGTCGCGAATACGCCGCCATCAAGTTTTTCCTCTACACCCTCGCCGGCTCCGTGCTCATGCTCATTGCCATGCTCATGTTCTACTTCTACAGTGGAGCTCAGTCCGACAGCTTTAATCTTGTGGCTTTGGCCCAGTCCGCCTCCGCCGGCACACTGCTCAGCCCGGGCCTTCAGATCACCGCTTTCCTGCTCCTGTTCATCGGCTTTGCCATCAAGCTTCCGGCGTTCCCGGTCCACACATGGCTCCCGGATGCCCACGTTGAGGCTCCGACGCCGATCAGCATGATCCTCGCCGGAGTACTCCTGAAGATGGGTGGCTACGGTATTATCCGCATTGCCTTCCCGCTGTGTCCGTACGGTGCTCAGTACTGTGCGTGGGGACTCGTGGCCATCGGAGTGGTGAGTATTGTCTACGGAGCATTTGCGGCGCTCGCTCAAACCGACTTCAAACGACTCGTGGCCTACAGTTCGGTCAGCCACATGGGCTACGTGCTCCTTGGACTTGCCATCTGGAAAATCAACGAAGCCACCGGCGAAACGCTCAATTCAGACTACTGGCAGATGGGCCTCAACGGCGCCATGTTCCAGATGATCGCTCACGGCATTTCTTCCACCGGCATGTTCTTTATGGTGGGTGTGGTGTACGACCGCGTGCACCATCGTGATCTCAACAAGTTCGGTGGTTTGATGGGATTGATGCCGCTGTACAGTGGAATGGCGGCCGGGCTGTTCTTCGCCGGCCTGGGACTCCCCGGTCTCTGCGGTTTCATCGGCGAAGTCTTCGTCGTGATCAGCACATGGAGCTTTTCACCGCTGCTCGCCATCATCGCTGCTTCCGGCGTGATTCTGACGGCGGGCTACATTCTCTGGGCACTCCAGCGCGTGTATCTCGGGGCTGAGTACCGCGGTCCACACCCCGAAGCACTCACTCCCAGCAACGGCCGCGAAAACGCTGTCGCTGCAATCCTCCTGGCACTCGCTGTGGTGCTCGGCGTCTACCCTGCACTCCTCTTTGACGTCATGACTCCTTCCGTCCGCAACATGGCAAAGGCGGCAGAAGCCGGCTATCAGAAGTCTGTCGAACAGCTCAATCAGGCCCAGGCCAGCATCGACTGACGGCAACCCCGACCGCCTCGTTCTCGTCCCTGCGTTGCGTTCCTCCGCTTTCTTCGACCTCTGTCTGCAAGTGCTGCAATGCTGTTTTCCCAGCTCGTTCAGAAGCTAATTCAGGACACGACAGAGAAGTCGCTGCCGTTTTTCAGCGTCGAGTTGTGTCTGTGCGCCACCATCGTGCTGATGCTGCTCGTGCGGCTCTTCAGCGCAGATCGCCTGCTGCCGGCCTGCGTTGTCGCCGTGATCGGCGCCACCGCCGCGCTGGGCTGCTCGTGGATGCAGTACAGAGAACTCTTCGGCGGTGCTGAGCGGGCCGGCGAAACGTTCTTCACCGGACTGCTCATCCACGATTCCTTCTCCGTCTACTTCCGTGCGTTTCTCAGCCTGTTTCTGCTGCTCACCGTGGCCCTCACGAGCCTCACCGGGATTCCCGACGAAGAAGACAGCCCCGACTTTTACGCACTGCTCTTCGGAGCGACCATCGGCATGATGCTCATGGCTACCTCAAACAGCCTGCTCATGCTCTTTATCTCCGTGGAAATGGCCAGTGTTCCCAGTTACGCTATGGTGGGCTTTCTCAAGGGGCGGCGTCCCAGCAGCGAAGCGGCGCTCAAATACGTGATTTATGGCGCAGGTGCTGCCGGCGTGATGCTCTACGGCATCAGTCTGCTCGCCGGAGTGCTCGGTACCGTCGACATGTCTCTGCTCGCGAGCCGACTCGCAGAAGTCGCGGCAGGCGGAGGCGGTTTTTCAGACCCCGAAGTCCGCACCGCCAGTCTGGGGCTGCTCCTGATCACAGTCGGACTCGCATTCAAACTGTCGCTTGTCCCCTTCCACTTCTGGTGCCCGGATGCCTTCGAGGGCGCGTCTGCTGAAGTGGCTGGATTTCTTTCCGTCGCCTCCAAAGCCGGTGCGTTCGCACTGCTTGTACGTCTCTGCGTGTCGCTCTCCGGCGTACCAGGCACTGAATCTGTGCTCACCGCCTTCGGTACAGGCCTTGGGTTCCTCGCCTGCATCACCATGACACTCGGCAATCTGTCGGCCTACACCCAGAATAACCTCAAACGTCTGCTTGCTTATTCCACCATCGCCCACGCCGGCTACATGGTGATGGCCGTCGCTGCATTGCTCATCATGAGCGCCGCACCTGAAGCCGCCGGTCTGCGGCTCAACATCGCTCAATCTCTCGAAGGACTGCTCTTCTATCTCCTCGCGTACCTCTTCATGAATCTCGGTGCCTTCGCTGTCATCGCCCTAGTACGCAACTTCACGTACGGTGAAACCATTGATGACGTACGAGGGCTCATCCATCAGTCACCCACTCTCTGCATCGTGATGCTGATCTGCATGTTCAGTCTCGTCGGTCTGCCGCCCTTCGCCGGGTTTGTGGGCAAGTACTTCATCTTTGCTTCCGCTTATCGGGCGGGCGAGTTTCACCGGTTCATGTATGTGGTGCTTGCTTTCGGAGCACTCAATACTGTGTTCAGTCTTTTCTACTACATCCGAGTGCTCAAAGCGATGTTCCTCGAACCCCGGCCCGCTGACGCCAGGCCTGTCGAGGTGCGGTTCGCTTCATGGGAGTCTGCGTTTGTACTGACGCTGGCGGCTTTCGTCGTGCTGCTCGGCGTATTCCCCTACGTCATGAGCGCCACGGCCAACGAAGCCGCTCGCTCGCTGGCCCTGTTCCACTGAATTTTGAAACTGCAGGATGGATGTGTTCATGACGGGTCAGGCCAGCGATCGATTGCTCAATTCAGTTCTGATCAACCTTTCCCGCAGCTTTCTGCAGTATCTGGCGGAGTCTTCTCCGTGGGTGCGTGGTGAGGCTGCCGCTGCCGGGCGCTCCTTAGAGCAGCTTGCGGCCAACCAGCGCGACAACGTGCGGGAACTCGCCGAATTCCTCGATGCCCGCGAATGGTCCGTGGATTTCGGCAGCTTTCCGACGGAGTACACTGACCTGCAGTTCCTCTCCCTGTCTTCGCTGATGGCAGGGCTCATCCACAGTCAGGAAGGCCAGCTCGCGGCAATCTCCGATGCCTCACAGATGCTCTCCAGGTCCGCCGACAGTGCTGCAGCCACCCTGCTCGATCAAATCCGCTCCCGCGAAGAACAGATCCTCGTCGCCCTGCGACAACTCAACGCCCAGCTCCAGCCAGCCCCCGCTGTCTGACCTCGGCCTGACACCACCACGCTCCAAAACAAGGAAAGTTCCATGGGCTTATTCACCGGTCGCCGCGGTCTTGTGCTCGGCATCGCCAACGAACGATCGATCGCCTGGGCCATCACCGACAACCTGCATCGGGAAGGAGCCGAAATGGGCTTCACGCATCTGCCCGATACCGGTGATCGCCCGAAGAACCAGAACAAAGTTGCCAAACTTGTTGACCCGATCGGCTCCCGATTCCTCATGCCGATGGATGTCTGCAATGATGACCACATCGCTGCTGTGATCGCCAAATCGGTCGAAACCTTCGGTAAGCTTGACTTCATCGTTCATAGTATCGCCTTTGCACCCCCTGCAGACCTCACTGGTCCCACATGGAACTGCAGCCGCAATGGATTCAAAACCGCCATGGAAATCAGCGCCTACAGCCTGCTTGCGGTAGCCGGAGCCGCCCGCCGCGTCAATGCCTTCAGCGAGAAAGCCTCTCTGCTCACACTCAGCTATTTCGGCGGCGAAGAAGTGATTCCCGGCTATAACCTCATGGGGATCTGCAAAGCAGCGCTCGAATGCAGCGTTCGCTACCTCGCCAGCGAACTGGGCCCCGAAGGCGTCCGCGTCAATGCCATCAGTGCCGGACCGGTGAAGACCGTCAGTGCCATGGGCGTTGGCGACTTCGACGACATGCTCAATCTCTACAGCGGCATTTCTCCCATGCGCCGCAACATTACCGCCGACGAAGTCGGCAAAACCGGCATGGCACTGCTCAGCGACCTCTCCAGCGGCATCACAGGCGAAGTCGTCCATGTCGACTGTGGCTTCAGTATCATGGGAGCCCCGCCGGCTGATTTCTTCAGGAAGCCTGGTGACGCCTGATCCCTTGACGCAAGGAGCCTGCAGATGACGGCCGTCCGGCGAATCGGAATTGCAGTCGTGCGGCACGCGGATCTGGTCCTCGTCGGCACCAGACCGGACAACGTCCCGCTGGCAGGGTACTCCGAATTTCCCGGCGGGAAGTGCGAGATCGACGAACTCCCGGTGGCCTGTGCCGTCCGGGAATGCTTCGAAGAGACCGGACTCGCTGTGGAACCTGCCAGCCAGCTGGCAACCATTCCCTGGAGCTATCCCCATGGGGATGTCGAGCTGCACTTCTGGCTGTGCCACTGTGTGGGAATTGATCGGGAGGCGGCCCCGCCAACGCCGGCTCCGGCCTTTCGCTGGCTTCCCCGTAAGCAGTTGCAGGCGCACGCGTTCCCGCCGGCCAATGCATCGGTCATTGAACAGCTGCTGGTGGACACACCTGCAGCGGAGGCTGTCTGGAGCATCACGGTGCGTTTCTTTGCCGCCGCGCAGGAGGCAGCCGGGACCGACACGTGGCAGCTTACTGTTCCACCCGGTTGTCTGCTTGAGGCTGTGCAGGATCGCGTTCTGCACCAGTATCCCAATCTTCAGAAATTCGCCTCGTCACTGCTCTGGGCGTTGAATAATCACTACGCGGACTCCAGCGGACAACTCCATGACAACGCGGTGGTGGCCTGTTTCCCGCCGGTCAGTGGCGGCTAGTTCGCTGAAACCTTCATCAGGGGCGTGCCCGTGATTGAACTCACCCTGCAGCCGATTGATATTCAGTCCGTATTGAACGCGGTGCAAAGTCCGGCTGCCGGTGCCGTGGTTTTGTTTCTCGGCACGGTCCGCGAGTTCACCGGAGACGCTCAGACACAGTTCCTCGAATACACAGCCTTCCCCGACATGGCACTGGCGCAAATGCAGCAGCTTGAACAGGAAGCCTGTGCCCAGTTTCCCGTGGTTGCTGTGCGCCTGGTGCATCGCACAGGGCGACTGGAACTGGGGGAAGTGAGTGTTGCAGTGGCAGTGAGTGCGGCGCATCGGGCTGCAGCCTTCGCGGCCGGTCAATGGCTCATTGACAACCTCAAGCTGCGAGTGCCGATCTGGAAGAAGGAGCACTATACGGACGGCAAAGAGGAGTGGCAGCATCCGGGCATGCAGGCAACAGGCAACCCTTCTGTGGAAGCCGCTCCATGAACGGCCAATCTTCGGCTCCTGTGCAGCTCATTGATTCCTTTGGTCGTGTGCACACGAATCTGAGAATCAGCGTCACTGACCGCTGCAACATTCGCTGCTTCTACTGCATGCCGGCGGACGATGTGGAATTTCTGCCGAAAGCTGAACTGCTCACGTTCGAAGAAATCGAACGTGTCGTCCGGGTTGCTGTGAGCCTGGGCATTGACCGGATACGGCTGACCGGCGGTGAACCGCTGGTTCGCCGTGATCTGCCGCTGCTGGTACGAAAGTTGTCGACCATTCCCGGGATTCGCGATTTGGGCATGACGACAAACGGGATGTTGCTGGCAGATCAGGCGGTGGCACTTCGGGAGGCTGGTCTTTCGCGGCTGAATATCAGCCTGGATGCGCTGGATCCGGAGGTATTTCGTCGAGTCACTCGCCGGGAGGGCTATGAGCAGGTGCTTGAGGGGATTGCGGCCGCTCGCCGCGCTGGTTTTTCGCCGATCAAGATCAATGCCGTGTCAGTCCGCGGTCTGACGGAGGACCAGCTGATTCCTTTCGGCCGTCTCGCCCGGGAAACGGACACTGTTGTGCGGTTTATTGAGTTCATGCCGCTGGATGCGGACAGTCAGTGGCAGCGGGACCGGGTGTTGTTTGCGCATGAAATCCTTGCACGTCTGGGGGCGGAGTTTGGTCCGCTGCGGCCGGTTGTCTCAGCGGCCGCGGCTACCGCCGACGCAGCATCTGTTCCCCCGGCCGGACTCCTGCCACAGGCGTCAGCTGCCCCTGCACAGGACTATGAATTTGTCGATGGCCGGGGGCGAATCGGCTTGATTGCCAGCGTCAGCCAGCCGTTCTGCAGCAGCTGCAATCGGTTCCGGATTACAGCCGACGGAAAGCTGCGCAATTGTCTGTTCAGTCTGGAAGAGACAGACATCCGCCCGCTGCTTCGCGGCAGCGGCACGGACCAGCAGATTGCCGAGGCGATGCTGGCCAGCATTGCCGCCAAACGGGAAGGGCACGAAATCAACACCGCTCGTTTTCTGCAGCCGACACGCCCCATGTATTCGATCGGCGGCTGATCCGTCTGCGGCCGACGAGCACGAAGCAGATCCGGGATGATCCGGCTCCTGCGGCTGTCCGGGACCGTACGCGGTCAGGAACGGCGATGCGATCCCGTTACCTTGCTCCGACAGTTTCTGCTGCGGCCCCCGCACCCACACCAGTGGTCGAAATGAATCCGACAGCTTCGCACCGTGGGAGTCGCAGCGTGAACGTGGTGCCCCGGCCTGGTTCGCTCTCCACTCGAATCCGCCCGCGGTGCGCTTCGACAATTCGGCGACAGAGTGCCAGTCCCAGTCCCGTGCCACCCTGTCCGTTGTCGTCCGGCTTCTTTGTGGTGTAGAACGAGTCGAAGATCTGCGGGAGCTTGTCCTGTGGAATTCCGCAGCCTGAATCTGCCACCACCACCTCAGCCCAGCCTTCGCTCACATTGTCCCGTACGATCAGTCGCAGTCGCCCGTTTTCCTGCATCGCCTGGCGGGCGTTGATAATCAGGTTCATCAGCAGCTGCTGGATCTGACTGGCGCTCGCCATTGCCCAGACACTCGCTGCGGCATTCACATCGACCTGAATCCGGTGCATTTGCAGATCTTTCTGCACCAGGACGAGGACTTCATCGAGCAGTCGCCTGAGATCCACCGGTTCGATTCGGCTGGATGAAGCTCGGGAGTACGAGAGCATGCTTGTGGTGATCTTTGCTGCCCGTTGCGAAGCACTCAGAATCCGGTCAAACGACTTCGTCCGCGTTGCTTCGTCCGGATGACGCAGTCCCATCTTCGCGTAATTAATGACGGTGGTGAGGATATTGTTGAATTCGTGAGTGATCGAGGAGGCCAGAGCACCGACGGACCCCAGTCGCTGGGCGCGCATCAGTTCTTCTTCCAGCACGCCAATTCTCCGCATCAGCTCCTGAATCTTCTGTTCCGGGTCCGTCATTTCCTGCCCCTGTTTGAGCCTTCGCCCCGATTCCGCCGGCTGTCTCCGCGCCACGAATATCGTCAAACTGCCCCCGGTCCCTGCAGCCGACAAAATCCTCACCGATCGCTCCACCCATCCCCCCCAGTTCAACATCCGGACTCCTGACACACCCCCTTCCCTTCATCGTGTCCACCGCCTATACTTCGCGTGTCAGCAATCCGCCACGGCGGATTGTTCCTGAACCGGGGGCGATCGGATTTGACTGGGTTGCCGCGATTCAGGGTGGCGTGTCGAGGTTGATCAGTTGGCCTCGTAAAAAGCTGATCACCAAAGAACTGCCAAACCGCAGTTTTCTCTCGCAGCCTGATTCAGGCTGTGCCAGCCTAAGGATCCCCGCCAGAGGAGCCGACCGCTGGACGCAAATTCTGGCTGGCATCGGTTCACTGTCCGCTACGGCCGATGCAAGATTTCGTCGTGGACTGGCGCTGGATGGTTTTGTTCGTCGTACCTCTCCATCGCGACATAATCAACGAACTACACACGTAGAGGCTCTGGGTCAGGAACAACAGGACGGGGGTTCAATTCCCCCCGCCTCCATTTTCGGCGCCAGCCGAAAATAAAGAGCAGCGAAGCCCGCAGCCGTTCAGGCTGCCCGCTTCGCTGCTCGGTCTCCTCTCAACTTTCTCCTCTCTCAACGCACAGCCATTTT
>CAZLOQ010000003.1:0-70140 GCA_964561125.1 uncultured Chitinophaga sp.
TGCAGGCTGGCTGGCAAGTTGTCTGCCGGGGGCTGCTGTGCAGATGGTGAAGATGCAGTTTGTCTGCGTGGGACAAAATACTTCAGAACGAGCAATCCGGGACATGTCAGTTGACCTGAAAAGAAATAGGCAATTCAATACACCTCAAGGTGTAACAGTAAATACCCTATATGCGTCAGTCAATAAAATAAAGTCAGCAATTTTTCGACTCGGCAAAAAAGTTCACCTGACGCGGAGGAAGCCTGACACCGGCAGGTCATGATGGCTGTCGATTCCAGTCTGGGAGGAACGCACTTTTCCGGCCAGAAACGCAGCAGTCACGCGGTTGCGGATCGAGATTTTGTGAGAGTTATCCCGGGGCGTCCGGGCTGGACGGTGGCTGGGAGGAGGGCAGCCATGAGATGGTGAGATTGGCGGAGTGGCACGGTAGTTTTGTTGCGGCATAGAGGGGCTGCCGGGTACACAGTGACCAGAGTCTCAACTGGTCGCCTCCCTGGCGGCAGGCGAAGCAGTACTGGGCGTCACGACGGAACTGGTGCAAATGACAGGAGGTTCAGCACTTGACAGAGGGAGATCTGGCAGCAGACTGCGTGATAGTCGATCGCGCGGTATCGCATGGGCTGCTCGCCATCTGCTGCCCAGCCATACTGGCAGCGACCCGCTGGTGTCACGTGATCGACTCTGGCGACGTTTTTGGCCTTGTCCGCAGAGCAGGTCAGAATTCCTCCAGTATGACAGTTGCTGCGGCAACGTGCCGTCGGCGATTCAGACGGCTGTCAGAATCAGAACATTCGTTCTGACGGCAATTGTTTCGGGGGGGCTGAGTCTGTCGCTCTTTCATGCGAACTCGAGACCGAGAGTTCTGTCCGCGTCTGCTTTGTCTGCAGCTCTCTGTGCGACGGTACGTCTGTCGCGCCCGCCAGGAACGCCACTTCCGATCCTCAGCCTTGCACTCCGCTGAACAAAACATCTCCCGGGGATGATTCGGGACGAAAGGGACGCTCACATCCTTTCAGTAAGCAGAGACGCTTCCGACCGGGAGGCACCTCTTCCACTGATTTGTCGAATTCGTCATTTTGCGGCGGGCCCATGGGAGTGCTTTCCCGGAAGGTCAAGTATTGGGGCACAGCGGCCACTCTGCTCCAGGGCGTCTTGAAATCATTTACGCCGTCAGGAACCTGCGTCATGGCAGCACCACTGGAATCGACAAATTCCAAAACTGCATCCCTGCTGCTGGAAAAGTGCTTTCAGGTCTGAATGGAACTGACAATTGGAAATTGGAGTTGAGAAGTGATAACGTAGGAATCAGCAGCGAACAGTTCATTGCTGTCGGCACATCACTGCAAACCTGAAAGTCCACCCCCATGCATCTTCGCCCCGTGTTTCTGCTCGCTACTGCAGCAGTCCTGAGCTGCGCGCAGCATTCATCTGTGGTTGCTGAGGACTTTCCGCTGGTGAATTCGGTGGAGCGGCAGCCGTTTGTGTCGTCGGTTCGTCGGCTGACCGAAGCCCTGCAGTTTGCGGGTTCGCCGCTTCCCGAAGCGGTTCAGCAGCAGCTGCAGGAGGCGATGGCGGGGATGGACGATCGCCGGGCGGTGCAGCAGATTCAGCGAATCCTTGATCCTCTGTGCCTCGCCCTCGTGTCAATCAACCCGGAGAGTCGTGTGCGGGTGACGGAGGGACCGGTACAGAAGCAACTGCTGCAGCAGGGTTGGCGAACCTTTCTGGTCAAGGTGCATAACGAAGCGGGGATCAATCCCCCACTGCAGCTGGAGAGCCCCAACGCATTCCCGGTGTATCAGCAGGGGCGTGGTGCTCGTGAAGAACCGCGGCGAAAAGAGAAGCTCGTAAATCCGGAAGACGTGGCGGATCGATTTCTCGACCTGCAGATCCTCCGCCGCGAACCGCTCAAAGCAACACTTTCCGGGCTGCTGGTGGAGTACCAGGTGGTGCAGCTGTACAGTCGGGATGCGGGGCCTCGTGAGGCGCTCCTGAGTTTTCACATCGGAGCGGGCACTCAGGACCTCGGCTTTCGCAGTGCGATCCCGGTTCTGTTTCAGTGTCAGCCGGCGGTGAAGGTGGTGTTGCGGGTGCAGGATGAAGATGGGTCGCCGACAACGGCCGCATTCGTGATTCGGGATTCGGCCGGGCGTACCTGTCCACTGCCCTCCCGAAGACTCGCACCGGACTTCTTCTTTCATGAGCAGATCTATCGCAGTGACGGGGAATCTGTGCTCCTGCCTCCGGGCGATTACAGTGTGCTCGTGAATCGCGGTCCTGAATATCTGCCGCAGAAGCACCAGATGGCTGTTCCGGAAGCTTCCGAGCATGCGGTGTCGTTTCGGCTGAAACGCTGGATTCACGCGGCGCGGCGGGGCTGGTATTCGGGTGATCATCATGTGCATGCGGCCGGCTGTGCCCACTATGACAGCCCGACGGAGGGCGTTGGTCCGGAGGACATGCTGAGGCATTTGCTGGGTGAAGACCTCAACGTCGGCTGTGTCCTCAGCTGGGGCCCCTGCTGGTACACGCAGAAGGAATTCTTCAGCGGTGCTGTTTCGCAGCTGTCAACAAAAGAGAACCTGATGCGGTATGACGTGGAGGTCAGCGGTTTTCCCTCCTCCCACGCCGGTCACCTGTGTCTGCTCAAACTGACTGAAGACGACTATCCCGGCACCCGGCGTCTCGAGGACTGGCCCAGCTGGACTCTGCCAGTGCTCAAATGGACCCGGGAACAGGGCGGTGTGGCCGGATACAGCCACAGTGGCTGGGGACTGGCACTGCCCGACCTCATGCCGGATGGTTCCCGCGCCTTTCATGGCCAGCCGTGGGGCGGAGCACCAAAGGGCTGGCAGGGGACTCCTGCCTCCTCACTCCCGGATTACGCCATGCCCCGATTCGATGGTATCGGAGCCAATGAATATGTGGTCACCACGACGCACGGCGAGTGCGACTTCATTTCCGCCGTGGATACTCCAGCCATCTGGGAACTCAACGTCTGGTATCACACGCTCAACTCCGGCATGACAACTCGCATCAGCGGTGAAACTGACTTCCCCTGCATTTATGGAGACCGCGTGGGCCTGGGGCGGATCTATGTCAGTCTCCCGCAGGATCAGCCACTGAGTTACGACGCGTGGGTGGAGGGACTGCGTGATGGTCGCAGCTATTGCGGTGACGGGCTCAGCCACATCCTTGACTTTCGCGTCAATGAACGTCGTGTCGGAGAACGTACGTCTGCCGGTGTGAGTCGACTGGATCTGGACGCACCGGGAACGGTGATAGTCTCCTTCGACGCCGCAGCTCTGCTGGCGGAGCAGCCGACGGAGTTCACGGAATCAATCCGCAGTCGTCGACTCGATGATAAACCGTATTGGCATGTGGAACGCTGCCGAGTCGGCAAGTCTCGGCGGGTTCCGGTGGAGTTGATTGTGAATGGACAAACGGTGGCCGTTCGGGAGCTGGAAGCGGACGGTCAGGTGCGTTCCTTCGAGATTCCCGCGGAGCTGCCTGCATCTGCCTGGGTGGCGGTCCGTATTCTGCCATCAGTGCACACCAATCCCGTATTCGTACACATTGGCGGCCAGCCGATTCGTGCCAGTCGCCGCAGTGCTCAGTGGTGCCTCGACGCTGTCGAAGTCTGCTGGAACGCCAAGCGGGATCGAATCCGTGAATCTGAACGCCCTGCAGCCCGAGCCGCGTATGACCACGCTGCAGCCGTCTATCGCAAAGCACTGGCCGAGGCGGTGGCGGAGTAGCAGCCGGAATATCGTTGTGAAATCCGGGGATTCACGCATCGCGAACAATTCCAGCCCTGACTGGCCTGCACTCTGTTCATGTGCATGCGGCCACAACAGCCGGTGGAGGTGTTTGTCACCGGACCGGATCGTGGCGGATCAACTGTTGGCGGGTGGTCCGGCGCTGACGATTTCGGGATCGACAGCGGAAGCGTATTTCTCAAAGTTGTTCCGGAACCGTTCGGCAAGTTTCCGGGCTGTGGTTTCATAGGCAGCCGTATCTCGCCAGGAGAGCGCTGGCTGGAGCATTTCGTGGGGCACACCGGGGCAGGCTGAAACCACATCGAGGCCCATGATTGCATCGCGGACGATGGGTGCGGTGGCGAGTGTTCCGGAGTGGATGGCGTCGATGACGGCGCGGGTGAAGCGGAGCGGCATACGGCTGCCGGTGCCGTAGGAACCACCGGACCAGCCGGTGTTGACCAGCCACACTCGAGCACCGAATTTGCGAACTTTTTCTGCCAGAAGTTTGGCGTAGACGCCCGGATGCCAGACCAGAAACGGTCCGCCGAAACACGGAGAAAACGTGGCTTCCGGTTCATTGACGCCCATCTCTGTGCCGGCGACTTTGGCAGTGTAGCCACTGATGAAATAGTACATCGCCTGTTCCGGTGTCAGTCGGGCCACGGGTGGCAGTACGCCGAACGCATCACACGTCAGGAAGATGATGTCGGTGGGGTGACCTGCGACGCAGGGGATGCGGGCGTTCCGCATATGTTCGATGGGATAGGCACCGCGGGTGTTCTGGGTGATGGAGGTGTCATTGAAGTCAACGTGGCGGTGGGCCTTGTCGTAGACGACATTTTCAAGCACGGCGCCGAACCGGAGTGCCTCGAAGATTTCCGGTTCACTTTCGCGAGTGAGGTAGACGGCTTTGGCGTAGCAGCCGCCTTCGATGTTGAAGATGCCCGTGTCGGACCAGCCATGTTCGTCGTCGCCGATGAGATAGCGGCGAGGATCAGCGGAGAGGGTGGTCTTTCCGGTTCCGGAGAGTCCGAAGAGCACCGAGGACTGGCCGGTCTGTCGATCGCAGGTGGCTGAGCAGTGCATGGAGAGGATGCCGCGGGAGGGCAGCACGTAGTTCATGTAGGTGAATACGGCTTTTTTCATCTCGCCGGCGTATTCGGTGCCCAGCAGCACCACTTCCCGCCGCTCGATGCTCAGGTCCACACTTGTGCGTGACGTCATCCCGGTGGTGTAGCGATTGGCGGGAAACGCGCCGGCGTTGTAGATCACGAAATCCGGCTCCCCGAACTGCTCAAGTTCCTGATCGGTGGGACGGATCAGCATGTTGTGCATGAAGAGTGCGTGGTAGGGCCTGGCACAGATCACTCGGACACGCAGGCGCTGTGCAGGGTCCCAGCCGGCAAAGGCATCGACGCAGTAGATGCGGGGGCAGGTATTCAGATAGTCAACAGCGCGTTCGCGATTGATGCAGAAGGTGGATTCGTCCAGCGGAAAGTTAACGGGGCCCCACCAGACGCTGGCTTCGGAGTCGGGGTGCCGCACGACACGCTTGTCCTTTGGCGACCGACCGGTTTTTTCGCCGGAGTAGGCAATCAGACACCCCGTATCTGAAATGCTGGTCCCGGGTTCATGTCGGATGGCCTCTTCATAAAGACCACCGGGAGACAGATTGCGGCAGATGTCGCGGACAAAAATGCCATGCTGACGAAGAGAAAACTGGTTGTCCACAGACGGGTGCTCCTGGAGATGCAGGGGGGCGTGTTGGCAATTGGACTGTGTTCGGCAATTGGACTGTGGTCGGCAATTGGTACTGTGTTCGGCGACTGAAGCGTGCGTGCAGTTGCCTGAGTGTGCGGCTGAGCACAACCGCAGAGCCGGAGACAGGATCACTGCAAAGCGGGTTCCCGAATCGGTAAATTCGAGAAATGACCGGTAGCGGCTACAGTTTACCGGTGGAGCGGCTGGAGGTGTCAACCGAAACTGGATTTTCACCTGTTCTCCGGAGTCTCATGGTTTTTTCACCGGAAGCGCACCGATTTGGAGCATGATCTGTTGCTCATTGACGTTGCAGCAGAGAGAATTCCATCAGGAATCAAGGTGATGGGCCGTTCGTTGCATCACTGCATTCACCCACCGGAGCTCTCCAAGATGTTCTTCTGGATTCGCGAACTGGCCGGCTGGGCTCTTGTCGGTGGTTCGCTGTTCGTCCTGAGGCTGGCTCTGGGTCTGGCGATGAATTCCAGCGAACCGCGGATTGTCGAGGCGGCGGTGGTGCTGTCCGGGGCGCTTGGACTGATGCGTGCCGGCATCCTTTTAATCCGCATGTCGACAGCCGCACGATTGGCGCGGATGGATCACGACAGCGCGACCGGCAGCTGAAATCGCATGTCACAGGACATTTCGTCGCCACTGCCCCATTCGCCGGTCCCCCAGTTGCCGGTCCCCCCGTCCCCGCCTGCGGCCGCGCCGGGTTCCATGCGAGAGCTGTTCCGGGTGGCTGCGCCGCTGATGATCAGTTCCGGTTCTCAGGCACTCATGAACTCTGTCGATCGCATGATGCTCGCGGGCTGTTCCGAGCAGGCGCTGGCGGCTGTCACTCCGGCTTCCCTGCTGCACTGGACTGTCATCTGCATCCCGCTGGGCACAGTCCTTTACGCCAATACCTTTATCGCACAATTCGCCGGCGCCAGGCAACCGGACCGCATGCTTGCTTCATTCTGGCAGTCTGTCTGGCTGGCCATAGTGGCCGGCCTGCTGCTGCTGGTCTGTCTGCCCTTCACCCGGATGGCTCTCACCGCCACCGGACATCCTCCGGATGTGACGGAGCTTGAAGCACAGTACTTCAATACAATGTGCGGCGGTAGCCTGATTCAGCTGCTTGCTGCGGCCTGCAGTTGTTTTTTCAGTGGTCAGCAGCGTACCGGGGTGGTGATGTATGTCAGCCTGCTGGCCGTAGCCGTGAATTTCGGACTGGATTACTTTCTGATCTACGGGATCGGTCCGCTGCCTCCACTGGGAATTCGTGGTGCAGCGATTGCGACCGTTTCCGCGCGCTGCTGTGAGCTGGCGACTTACGTGGTCCTGCTGCTGGCGGAAACCCGTCGCCGTGGTCTGTCTCCGGGCCGGGCATGTCGTGTTGACCCGTCATTGCTTCGCCGATTTCTGAAGTTCGGAGTTCCCAGTGGTCTGCATTACTTCGTGGATAACTCCGGCTTTACCGCTTTTCTGATGCTTGTCGGCAAGCTCTCCAGCACTGCTCTGGCCGCCACCAACCTGGCTTTCAGTGTCAATGGATTGATCTTTGTGCCGCTGCTGGGCTTTGGCACTGCCATTCAAACGCTTGTGGGGCACCATGTCGGCAGCGGACACATGCACTACGCCCGCCAGACGGTGCGCAACGCTGTGCTTCTCGGGGGACTCTGGACCGGTGGCACGGGCATTCTGCTGGTGCTCTTCCCCAGCCAGTCGCTCTATCCGTTTTTCCTGTTTGCGGATGAGCAGGATACGGGGGCGGGCGGCATCACGGCGCTCGCAGCACAGGCCAGCCTGCTCCTGCAGTTCGTCGCAGTCTACTCCTTCTTCGATTCGCTCGCCGTTGTATTTTCATCGGCGCTTCGCGGCGCCGGGGACACAGTGTACCCGATGCTGCTGACGCTCGCCTGCAGCTGGCTGGTGATGGTCCTGCCGGCGTGGAGCATTGTGCATTCGGCCGCCCCGTCGCTCAGCGGTCTCTGGGCGGCTGCTTCTGCCAACATCATCCTCACAGGCCTGCTCATGTGGGCTCGATTCGCTGCCGGCCGCTGGATGCGCATCCGTCTGACTCACGAAAACACCCGTTAAGAACTCATGAATTCCTGCCGCCTGCGCAGGCCGTTCACAATTTCTTAAGCATATGGACACAAAGTCCCGGGGTTGTCGGCAGCGAACAGGACGAACCCAGGGGAGCATTCAGGGCTGATGGCGGCGCGCATCCTGATTATCGACGAGGACTCACAGTTGTACGGTCTGGCTGTCACGGGCCTGTCGTCGAACGGCTATGAATTTCGCTGGGAGCCGGCACCGGTTCAGGCACTGCAAACGGCCTGCGACGTGCAGCCTCAGCTCATTCTGCTGGAACTGGCCCTGCAGACGGCCGACGGCCTGGCACTCTGCAAAGCGCTCAAGCAGGACCCTCGGTTGAGCCATACCGATCTGATGATCGTCTCCAGCCGCACTTCAGAGCTCGACCAGACGCTTGCCTTCAACATGGGTGCCGACGACTTCCTCACCCGTCCCTTCAGTCTGCCGCTCCTGCAGCAGCGGATCAGTATTCTGCTGCGAACGCGTCCTCAGGAAGTGCTGGAGCAGCGAAATGGGTACGGTGCGATGGAACTCCATGGAATTGAAATGAACCGGACATGGCGATCAGTGACGGTGGATGGCCAGCTGGTGGATCTGACACCCACCGAATTTGAAATCCTCTGGACCCTGCTCGCCCAGCCCGGTCGTCCCTTCACTCGCAGCGAACTGCTCACGTCCGCCCGCGGGGTCAATGCACTGGCGCTGGAACGCACGATTGACGTTCACATACGGGCACTCCGTCAGAAGATCGGCGACCCCGGTGAGATCATCGAGACGGTCCGCGGAATTGGCTATCGGGTGACCCGAAAAACCTGAGATCCGCGGGACGAAAGGGGCTGATTTTCCCTTTCTTCGGGACGATTGCCGTGGTAGGATGTACCGCCTCCCCCGGATTCACTCCTGTTTTTCCAAAGCCACCCATGTTTCGGCTGGAATCTGTTTCGCTCCGTGGAAACGGTCGCTGGCGGCTGCACCAGGTCACTCAGGTTTTTCCGCCGTCTCCTACGGCAGTGATTGGTTATTCGGGTGCCGGCAAGTCCTCCCTGCTGAATCTGCTGGTGGGTTATGAACAGCCGGATCGGGGCCACATTCAGCGACCGGGGGTCGGGGCGGGTTCTGCATCGCGGCTGCCCTTCTTCTGGGTTCCTCAGACCGGGGGGTTGTGGCCGCACCTGACGGTCCGGCAGCATGTGTTGTCCGTGCAGCCGAAAGCGGGTTCTCCGGAAGCCGCAAAAATCCGCTTTTCGGCAGACGAAATCCTCGAACAATTCGCTCTGTCACATTTATCGGATGCACGTCCCGGCGAACTGTCACTCGGCGAATCCTCCCGGCTCGCCACAGCACGTGGTCTTGCCGCCGCCCCGGCATGGCTCATTATGGACGAACCCCTTTCCCACGTTGATCCCGTTCGCAAGCCAGCCTTCTGGAGCGCCATTGGTGCGCTGGCACTGGCTGCCGGCATTTCGCTCATTTTTTCCTGTCATGAACCCGAAGTGGTGCTGCGTCAGGCCAGTCTTGCGGTGTGTCTGCAGCAGGGTGAAGTCATCTACAGCGGTGCGGTCCGGGATCTTTATGATCATCCGTCAACAGCAGAACTGGGACGATTCCTCGGACCGCTCAACTGGTGGTCCGCTGCCGAAGCAGCCATCCTGCAGAACAACTCTGCCAGGCTGCCGGGAAACACGTGCATTCGTCCGCATCGGGTGCGGCTGCAGGCGGAAGCGGGTTCGGGGCTGCGTCTGGTGGCCACTCAACACTGCGGTTTGTACCACGAAACACGGCTCCAGCGGGATTCCGGTCCGGTGTTGTCGGTGGTGCACCAGCACTCTGCGGCGTGTCTGCAGCCTGGCACGGGAGTGGCGATCCACATCGAGGGGGACGCGTGATGGTCCGACCGCGCAGAGAACGTTTGCATTCGCCGGTTTCCGGTTCGCTGATTTCGCGACGGGGGGTTCTGGCGTCGAGTGTGCTGAAAGCGGCGGCGAGTATGGCAACGATATCCGGCTGCGGGGGCTCGCAGAGTGCACCGGAGCTCTACTTTTCCGGATTGCGCGTCTGGAAGATTCCGTCGGCCGAACGTTTTCTTCCAGCTCCGCGGGGGCTGTTTTCTGACGAACAGAACACGGTTTACGTGCTGGACAATGCCGGTCGAGTGCTCGTGTACGACAGCGACGGCAATCTCCGCAAACGCTGGGAGATGCCCGAATCACGAATCGGCAAGCCGGAGGGAATCTGCAGGCTGCATGACGGGCGGATCGTGGTGGCCGATACGCACTATCATCGGGTGGTGTTCTTTACTCCTGACGGAGTTGTCGACGGCATGTTTGGAACTCAGGGCCGGGAACCGGGACAGTTTGTGTTCCCGGTCGCAGTGGCCCAGGATTCATCAGGCTTGCTCTACGTGGGTGAATACGGCGCCCACCAGCGTGTGCAGAAGTTTGACGTTTCGGGCCGCTTTCTTCTGCAGTTCGGCAGTCATGGAACCGGGCCGGGCCAGTTCCAGCGTCCCAGCGGACTGGCGCTGCACAATTCAGAGGTCTATGTGGTGGACGCGTTCAACGACCGGATTCAGGTCTTCAGCGAAGGCGGGCAGCTGCAGCGAATCATTGCGTTGCCGGCAACGGCGGAACCGCTCGCCTATCCGTACGACCTGCGAGTTCTCGGGGATGGCCGGATTTATGTGATTGAGAACAAGTCAGCGCGTCTGACGCTGCTCAACCCTGACGGCAGCATTGTCGGTCGTTTCGGACGTCCCGGCCGCAATTTACAGGAATTCTACCAGCCGTGGGACCTGACATACCTCACCGATGGCCGTATACTCGTAGCCGATACCGGTAACCATCGTCTGTTGGAGCTAACACCGTGAGTCGTCTCCGACAATTCCTGCGTCGTCTGTTCCCCCGCCCGCACCGGCCGCCAGGGCTGGCTTCCGCGTGGCCGCTCGCTGCGTTCGCCATCCTGTTTGCACTCGTCGCCTTCGCGGTGATCCCGACGCCTGTATTTACCGGTGCCAGTCCGCAGCGCTGGAGTGCTCCGGGGTTTCCGCGACTGCCCCTGCTGACTCGTCTGAACGTTGCTTTTCCCCAGCCTGAACTCGTCTGGCAGCTTGAATTTTCCAGTCCCTGGATGCTGCTCCTGCTGGTCCTTGCGCCATGGATCTGGTGGCTGCAGGCGGCCGGTCATGCAGGGCTCCCTGTGCACCGCAGTGCCTGGGCCGGCTTCATTCGACTGCTCATTTTCGGCCTGCTCATTCTTGTGCTTGCAGAGCCGCGTGCGGTGCGCACCAGCGACCGTATTTCGGTAGTTTACAACGTGGATGTTTCAGATTCCGTTCGCCCCTGGCGAAATGAAGCGCTCGAATTCGTCGCGCAAACAGCTGCCGAAAAGCCTGCGGCCGATGAAGCCGGGCTGGTGGTCTTCGGACGCACTCCCGCCGTCGAATATCCGCCGCGGTCCACCTTTCCCTTCGAACGTTTCATCAACTCGCAGGTGGGTGCCGACGCCACTAACCTCGAACAGTCGCTGGCACTCAGTGCCGCCATGCTCCCCGAAGACAATCTCGGCCGCATCGTGCTGGTCAGCGACGGCACGGAAACCGTCGGCCAGCTGCGCGAAGTCGTGGACGACCTGCAGTCACGCGGCATCGAAGTCAGCGTCGTTCCCATGGATTACCAATACGACTCCGAAGTGCTCCTCGAACGGCTCGACCTCCCTCGACTCGTCCGCCTCGGCGAAACCTACGAAGCCTCCGTGGTCCTCAACTCCCTCAAACCCTCCTCCGGCACCCTCGTATTCAGCGACGGGGACACCGTGGTTTCCCGCGAAGACATCACCTTCCCTGCCGGCAAGACCCGGTTCACCATTCCTCTGAAGGTGGACCAGCCCGGCTACTACGAATACTCCGCGCGGATCGAACCTGCCCCCGGTTCAGACAGCCGCAGTGAAAACAACGAGGTCCGCAACTACATTTATCTTGATGGTCCCGGGCGCATTCTGATCGTGACAGACACCAGCAGTTCCCGGGAAGAAATTCGCTTCCTCGAACTGGCACTCAGACAGGGCGAGCGACAGGTGGAGGTCATGACCGCCGGCGAACTCCCCTTTGACCCGCTGCAGTTCATGCCTTACGACGCCGTCATTTTTGCCGATGTCCCTGCCGACGCGCTCCTGGCAGCGCAGATCCAGGCGGTGCACGATGCCGTTCGTGATCTTGGCATCGGATTCCTTATGGTCGGCGGTCCCAACAGCTTCGGCCCCGGTGGCTGGCAGGGTTCTCCCATCGCCACGGCCCTCCCCATTTCACTCGAAATCACCAACAAGAAAATTCTCCCGAAAGGCGCCGTCGCCATCATTCTGCACACCTGCGAATTTCCTTCCGGCAATGCATGGGCCAAACGCATCACCAAACGCGCAATTCAGGTACTCAACCCCGAAGACCTGGTTGGCGTGCTGGCACAAACCGCCAGCGGCGATGGCTGGATCTTTGATCTCACCCCAGCCTCTGAATACTCCACAATGGTCACCAAAATCAACAATGCCCAGATCGGCGATATGCTCACCTTCTCCACCACCATGCAGCTCGGCTATGACTCACTCGCCGCATCCGATGCCGCATCCAGACATATGATCATCATCTCCGACGGCGACCCCCAGGCTCCTTCTCCCCAGCTGCTCCAGAAATTCGTCGATAGTCAGATCTCGGTCTCCACCGTCGCCGTCTTCCCGCACAACGGTGATACCCAGCTGATGGCCGACATTGCCAGCATCACCAAAGGTCGACTCTACGTTCCTTCCGACCCTGCAGAGCTCCCGTCCATCTTCGTCAAGGAAGCGAAAACACTCCGTCGCTCACAGATCCAGACCCGCAGCTTCACTCCGCAGCTCGTCGGTACCGACCCCATGCTCCGCGGCATCACACAGTCCCCGCAGCTGCACGGTTATGTCCTCACCTCACCCAAAGAAGACCCCCGCGCGTCCATCCTCCTTTCCGCGCCGCTCACCGATTCTGAAAAAGCCGCCGGTGAAGAAGACCCCGACCCGATTCTCGCCGTCTGGCGATACGGACTGGGGGCCACCGCAGCATGGACCTCAGACTTCACCGAACGCTGGGGCCGCGACTATGTCCAGTGGGACCAGTTTCAGCAGCTCGCCAACCAGATTATCACCCGCATCGCTCGCAGCCGTCGCGAACAATTCCTCCGTGTCTACACTTATGTCAACGGCAATGATGGTGTTGTTGTCGTTGAAGACTTCCACCCCGAAGAAACACTGCTCGATGTCAACGTCTCTGTCAAAGGCCCCGGTGACTTCGAAAAATCTCAGGCGGTCCGCCAGATTGCTCCCCGTCGCTACCAGACCACGCTCGCACTCCAGGGGGAAGGCCGCTATCAGGTCATGGTCTCTGCCACTGACGGAACTCGCAATGAATCCGCCAACGCCGGCTTCATCGTCTCCTATTCCCCCGAATACCTCCGCTTCCGCGCAAATCCGCTCGCCCTTCGCGAACTTGCAGAATCCACAGGCGGAAAGGAACTCGATATCGACACTGACGCTGCCTCCGTCGCCGGGCAGCTCTTCGGAGAACGACAGCCCAAACGCAGCAGTCGCCCGATCTTCGACTGGTATCTCATGCTCATCGCTATCCTCATTCCGCTCGATGTCGCCATTCGTCGCGTACAGCTCGACGGAGCCTTGATTAAACGCCTCTTCACCCGCGAAAAACGCAGCTCCGGAAAAACGCTCGGCACTCTCCTGCAACGCACCGGCGAAGTCCGCTCCACGCTCGCCGGCATGCGCGGCGACAACACCCGCAGCTCAGAAACTCCGCGTCCCGCCACACCACAGAAACCGCCCGCCTGGCTCAATACCCCCCCAGCCTCCGACAACACAGACAAAGCCACCCCGGGCAACACCTCCACCACGTCCCGCACCCCGGACTCAAACCCCGCTCAGCCACCCACTGAAGACACCGGCACCACCTCCCGACTCCTCGCCCTGAAGAAGAAACGCGATCAATCCGGGTAAGGTCACCGCCCACCGCCCACTGCCCACTTCCCACTTCCCACTTCCCACTGACCACTGACCACTGACCACTGACAAAAGGCCACTCTCAATGTCCGACGACATGGCAGCACAGCTGCAGGCGGAAGCAACCCAGTTTCGGCAGGAATTCGAATCCATGCGGGAGGCAGTCGGGCGAGTGATCGTCGGCCAGCAGCGGGTGGTTGAGGCGACGCTGACGGCGCTCCTCTGCGGTGGCAACGTGCTGCTTGAGGGCGTCCCCGGACTCGGCAAAACAGAACTCGTGAAAGCGCTCAGCGGTGTTCTGCGTCTGCATTTCCGACGTATCCAGTTCACGCCGGACCTGATGCCCGCCGACGTGATCGGCACGAACATGATGACCACGGATGAAGCGGGCAAGTATCGATTCGAGTTTCGTCAGGGGCCGATCTTCACGCAGCTGCTGCTGGCGGACGAAATCAATCGTGCCACTCCGAAGACGCAGTCAGCGCTGCTTGAAACCATGCAGGAAGGCACAGTCACCACCGGCGGCGTCACCTATCGGCTCGATCCGCCCTTTTTCGTGCTGGCCACACAGAACCCCATCGAGCAGGAAGGCACCTTTCCGCTGCCGGAAGCGCAGCTGGACCGATTCATGTTCAAAGTGGTTGTTCCGTTTCTTTCCCGTGAAGAGCTGAACGAGGTGGTCAGTCGGACGATTCTGAGGCAGCGTTACGAAGCGGTCCCGGTGCTTGACGGTCCCCGCATTCTGCATCTTCGTACGGTGCTGGATCGCGTGGTTGTCAGCGACCCGATGCGGGACTATGCCTGTCGGCTGGTGCTCGCCACCCACCCCGATTCATCGCTCGCGACCGACCGCGTGAAACAGTTTCTGCGCTGGGGTGCCAGCCCCCGCGCTGCTCAGGCACTCATCCGCGCCGCCCGTGTCCGAGCTCTCAGCCAGGGCCGTGCCCATGTTTCCTTCCAGGACATCCGTTACTTTGCCATGGAAGTCCTGCAGCACCGCGTGCTGCTGAATTACGATGGTCAGGCAGAAAACATTTCTGTCCGGGATCTCATCGAAGAAGTGATCCAGAAGCTGCCGACGGAGGGTTAAGCTACGTGGAGACTTCAGCCACTCGCAGCTATTCCACACTCTTCGACAACGCGCTGCTCGGTCAGATTGAGCGGATGCGTCTGCGGCCCCTGCGTCGACTCACCAACCGCAGCCGCGGTGAACATCTCTCCGGCAAAGGCGGAAGCAGCACTGACTTCGCGGACTACCGCGACTATGCAGCCGGCGACGACCTGCGGTATGTGGACTGGAACATTTTCGCCCGGCTTCAGCGACCGTATATCAAACAGTTTCAGCACGAAGAGGAACTTCACGTGGTGCTGCTGGTCGATGCATCCACATCGATGCTCTTCGGCGATAAACTGCTCACTGCCAAACGCGCTGCCGCGGCACTTGGCATCATGGGACTGCTCAATTCCGAAAAAGTCAGCGCCTACGCGGTTCATGCTCAGGACTCTCAACCCTGGATGCTCCCGCCAGGTTCCGGCCGCACCCGCATCCGCCCGCTGCTCCAGTTTCTGGAAAACATCCGCGGCGGGGGTGACATCCCCGTCGAAGACGCCATTGAACGCATGCTCCGCTTCCATCGCGGTCGTGGCGTCGCCATTCTCGCAAGTGACTTCCTCACACTCGGCGATCTCAGTCGCCCCATGAACATGCTGTACAGCTCGGGCCTTGAAGTCTGGGGCCTGCAGATCCTCAGTGAAGCCGAAATTGCTCCCAGCTTCGAAGGCGATCTGCGTTTTGTCGACAGCGAAACCGGCCATACACTGGATATCACCAACGCCGGCGAACTGCTCAGGATCTATCACGACCAGCGACTCAGGCTGCAGGCCGCGCTTGATGAAATGTGCCGTCGCCGCCAGGGACGGTTTCTCTCCGTAAGTTCCGCACTCCCCTTCCATGACCTGCTCTTCGACTGCCTCTGTCGGCAGGGATGGGTGCAGCGATGAACGTGCTTAACTTTGTCAACCTCTACGGCGCGTGGTTCTTCCTCGCGGCCATCCCCCTGATCATTCTGTACTTCCTCAAGCTCCGCAGACCCAAAGTCGACGTGCCCTCGCTGGTGCTCTGGCAAAGCGTCCTCAACGACCAGCGTGTCAACTCCCCGTTCCAGAAATTCCGTCGCAATCTTCTGCTGCTGCTCCAGCTCCTGCTGCTCCTGCTTGTCATTCTGGCCCTCATGCAGCCCTTCATTCCGGCAGATGCCGGTACGTCTGAATACCTGCCACTGCTCATTGATAATTCCGCCAGCATGGGCGCGATCGATGAGGGTTCCGGCAAATCCCGCCTGGATCTCATCCGCGAACGTGTCCGCGAACAAATTCAAAATCTCCGCGGCGGCCAGCAGATCGCCCTGTTCTCATTCGCCTCCACCGGTCGACGGCTCACCGAATTCACCAACGATCGCCGCCAGCTGCTCACAGCCCTCGATCAGATTCAGCCCGCCGATCTCCCCGCTCGTCTGGATGACGTGCTCCGCATGACCGCAGCCTATACCACCTCATTTCCCATCGATCGCGTCACCGTCCTCACCGATGGCAACCTTGAAGAAAAAGTGGATTTCGAGCTGCCCTTTAATCTCAATGTTGTCCGTGTCGGTTCACCTGCCCCCAATCTGGGAATCACCGAACTGAGCGCCCGCCGCAGCGGGGCCGATGAATGGGAGGTCTTCGTCCGCATTACCGGTTCCGCCGAACAACTCCTCGAAGCCGAACTCCAGCTGCTCGAAAACGGTCAGCAGACCCACACATCCAAAGTCGAAGTCTCCAGAGACGACGCTGAACGACTCGTGTTTCCCGTCAGTGGCCGGCAAACCATCCTCCTCGAAGCCCGGCTCGTCCCCGCCGGCTTCGATGCACTCGCCGCCGACAACAGCGTCTGGCTCTCTCTGCCGGCTGTTCGACCACTCAAAGTGCTCTCATCCCAGTCACTCAATTCCTGGCGCCGCGCCGCGTCCGCTGTTCCCAACGTCGAATCCGGCGTGATCAGCGGTGAGACAGGTGATGTTCCCGAAGGCAGCTGGGACCTGCTGATTTCGGACAAGCCCGAAGATGCAAAACTCCCGATACCCATCAGGGTCTTCGTCGGTATCGTCCCTGAAGATCTTAATTCAATCATCTCCGTCAAAGAAGAACTCGGCACCGTCGTGGACTGGAATCGCACGGCTCCGCTGCTTCGACATGTGCAGCTGGGCGAAGTGGAATTCGCTGAGCTTCCGTCGTGGACGGCAGGCGCCTCTGCGAAGGACGTCGAAGAACGCGGCTATGAAGTCCTGATTGATGGCAAATCCGGCCCGCTGCTCCTGCAGAAACGCGAAGGGCTCCAGACCACATGGTGGTTCACAGTCCACACAGATCGTTCAACGCTGCCGTTTCGTGTCGGCTTCCCGATTCTGGCGGCCAATGCAGTCGATGCGGCGATGAAACAGTCGTCCCTGTCTGAGGTGAACGCAGCCCCCACCGGCGTACTCCCGGCGCTCAACCTTGACCCTGAACATCCCTACGCTGTTCGCAATCCCGATGGCAGCCGCACTGCACTGCGTTCCAACGCTGCCGGCATGCTTGTTGGAGCCCCGGCATCGCGTGTTGGCCTGTACGAAATCCTTGACGGCGAGGAAACAGTTGCGGCTGTCGGCACCGGACTGCTGAATCCCCGCGAAACATCACTTGCTGACGTTGAAGAGCTGAAATTCACCGAAGCCGCCGTCGTGACCAAACCCGCCGAACAGCTTGCCACGGACCAGCCCCTCTGGTGGGTTCTTGCTCTTGCCGGACTGGCCATGCTGCTCTTTGAATGGTGGTACTTCCAGAGAGCCAGAACCGCTGACTGACCGCCGTCGGTATTAAATCGTGGAAAGCTCAGGTACGAAGACGAAACACTCCTGCTGCTTCCACCACCGGAAGCGGCAGTGGAGCCACCAGCCAGCAGTGGAGCCACCAGCCAGTGATCCGGGAGTGTCTGTCGGTTGAAAAAAGTTGTGCATCCGGTGGGGGCAGTGGTGACCCCGAAGCTCAGACGGTAACCAGTTCTGCATCGTTGACTTCGCAGGCGTCGAATGGATCCGACCAGAAATCCGTGCCGTTCTCGGGGTCTTCAATGTGCAGCTGCACCTGACCATTATCAACAGCCACAACCGTGACAAGGAAGCGGCCAACGCGAACTGAGTCACCGGGAACGAGATCGAGCTGGTGAAGTTGCATAGAGAATCGGCTGCCTGAGAAGAAATGATCGCCGCCTGACTGCAGAAGCAGACGAGGTTGATCGAGTTGATCGAAGCTTGAGAGACAGGGGGCGGTGAAGAGGAGACAGCACAATGCGAAAGGTAGCCTGGCAGCTTTGGTGACAGGGGTGGATATCGAGGAGCAGGCTGGCATCGTACTGGAAAGATGCGTGGGTTTATAACGTGGAACCGGAGCTTCATCAATCGCGACCGGTTGCTCTCTGAAATCTTGTCGGACCTTTTTTTCTGAGCGACTTTTTTTTTGCGGCAGACTTTTCTTTCCCGAAAAATTCCGTAGTGCGAATTTTCTTTCTGTCTGCAATCTTCAGCCCTCTGCACTTCGCTGCCCGCCGCCCTGACTGTACAACATGCGCAGCGACAGCCCCCATTCGACGGCGACTCATCAGCTCCACTCCTCCTGCATCACAGAACAATGACATCTGCCACCAATCCTCTGCTCATTGAATCCGGTCTGCCTCCCTGGGACCGCATTCAGCCGGAACATGTTCAGCCGGCCGCCACCGCCATGCTCAGCCATTGTCGGGAACTCCTGCAGCAGGCTGAACAGACGCCTGACGCATCCTGGCACTCGCTCATGGAGCCGCTCGAAAAGATCGACATTCTCTTCGAATACGCATGGTCGCCGGTCGGGCACCTGCTCAGCGTCGCCAACTCCGACGAACTCCGTGAAGCTCACGACGCAGTGCTCGCAGATGTTGTCGGCTTCGGGCTTGAACTGCGGCAAAGCGAAATCATCTACCAGCGACTGCTGGAAATTCGACGATCCGCGGAATGGATGGGGTTCAGCAGTGCACGGCAGCGCATCATCACTCGCATGATTCAATCGGCTGAACTTTCCGGCATCGCCCTGCAGGGTTCGCAGCGGGAACGCTTTAACATCATCGAACAGGAACTCTCACAGCTCGGCTCCGACTTCTCCAACAACCTGCTCAACGCCACCAAAGCCTGGTTCCTGGATCTCCACGAACCAGCAGCCGTCGCCGGGCTTCCTGAAACACTCCTTCGCGTCGCTGCTGCAGCGTGGTCTGCCGCGCCCGAACACAAGGATCGTCCATCGGCCACCGCCGCAACCGGCCCGTGGAGAATCACGCTCGATCACCCATCCTTCGGCCCGTTTATGGAACACTGCCGCAGCCGTGAACTGCGGGAGACCGTGTATCGTGCGTGGATCACTCGCGCCTCTGCCGGCGACTGCGACAACTCGCCGCTCATCAGTCGCATCCTGCAGCTCCGCAAAGAACAGTCACAACTGCTCGGATTTGACTGCTTCGCCGATCTCAGCCTCACTCGAAAAATGGCCGGAGACACAGCTGCCGTTCAGCAGATGTTCGACAAGCTCCTGCTGGCCGCGTTCGATCCTGCCAAAAAAGAACTTGAAGAACTCACCGAATTCGCCCATGCCGCGGGACACACCGGCCCCCTCGCCCACTGGGATATCGCCTTCCACGCGGAACGCATGCGTGAGGAGCGATTCCAGTTCACTGAAGAGCAGCTCCGCCCGTGGTTCTCGCTCGATCGCATCCTCGATGGTCTCTTCCAGCTCTCGCAGACACTCTTCGGTATCCGCATCCAGCGCGCCGACGGGGCCGCCCCGTCATGGAATCCGGATGTGCGGTTTTACGAGGTCTTTGATGAGCAGGATCGGCACATTGCCGGCTTCTACCTCGATCCCTTCTCCCGCCCGCACAACAAACGCGGCGGCGCGTGGATGAACGACTGCATCACCCGCTCCGTCGGCCCGCTCGGCGTTCGCCTGCCCGTCGCTCATCTGATCTGCAACAGCACTCCACCGGCCGCCGGAGTTCCTTCGCTGATGACCTTTCGCGAAGTCGAAACGCTCTTCCACGAATTCGGCCACGGCCTCCAGCATATGCTCACCACCATCGATGAACGCGATGCAGCCGGCATCAACGGAGTCGAATGGGACGCAGTGGAACTCCCCAGCCAGTTCATGGAGAACTGGTGTCTGCACCGCGAAACGCTCATGAATATGGCGCGCCACTACCAAACCGGTGAACCACTCCCGGAAGACCTCTACCAGAAGCTTCGCCGATCAAAGACGTGGCGCGCAGCCAGTCAGCTGCTGCGACAGCTCCAGCTGGGCATGACTGACATGGCTCTGCATCATGGATTCGACCCCACGGGTGACGACACGCCCTTCGATGCCGAACGCCGGGTGCTCTCCATCACCAGCCTGCTCCCGCCACTTCCCGAAAACCGTTTTCTCTGCTCTTTTCAGCACATTTTTGCCGGTGGGTACGCCGCCGGATACTACAGTTACAAGTGGGCAGAGGTATTGAGTGCGGATGCGTTTGGTGCGTTCGAGGAAGCCGGCCTGGAAAACTCCGCCGCCATCCGCGAAATCGGCCGTCGCTTCCGCGACACCATACTCGCTCAGGGCGGCAGCCGCCACCCGCTCGAAATCTATCGCGATTTCCGCGGACGCGACCCCGACCCCGAAGCCCTCCTCAGACACTGCGGACTTCACAGTTCTCAGCAGGAAGCAGCAGGCGAGCCGCTCTCCCGTTGACTCCCGGCACAGGATCTCTCATGCAACACCCCGCAGATAAAAAGTTCGACGTGATTGTCATTGGCACCGGACCAGGTGGCGAAGGCGCTGCCATGGAAGCCACCAAACAGGGCAAACGCGTCGGCGCCGTCGAACGCATGCCTCGCATCGGCGGCGCCTGCACGCACCTCGGCACCATCCCCAGCAAATCCCTCCGAGCTGCCATCTACCGGCTCATGGACGTCAACTCCTCTCCCGTCTTCCGACAACTCAATATCAACCTCGAAATCAGCTTCAGAGATCTCCGCCGCAGCGCCCAGACCGTCATCGATCAGCAGGTCTCCATGCGCCGCAGCTTCTACGACCGCAACGACGTCGAAGTGCTCGCCGGACAGGCCCGCTTCCTCGACCCGCACCGCATTCAGGTCGAACACGAAGACGGCAGCACCACCATCGCCTCCGCTGAACAGTTCATCATCGCCACCGGCTCACGCCCCTACCGCCCGCCCGATGTGGACTTCAGCCACCCCCGCGTCTTTGACAGCGACACCATCCTCAATCTGCCCGAAACGCCCAAATCCATGACGATTTACGGCGCCGGTGTCATTGGCTGCGAATATGCGTCCATGTTCCGTAACCTCCAGGTCAAACTGAACCTCGTCAATACCCGCGCCCGAATGCTCGAATTCCTCGATGACGAAATCTGCGATGCTCTCGCCTATCACATGCGCGATACCGGCGTCCGCATCCGTCACAACGAAACCTTCGATCGACTTGAAGCCTTCGACGACCACGTCCTTGTGCACCTCAAGTCCGGCAAACAACTCAAAAGCGATGTTCTCCTCTGGGCCAACGGCCGCTCCGGCAATACCGAAGGACTCGGACTGGAAAATACCGGGATTCAGCCCAACCATCGCGGACAACTCGATGTCAACGAAAACTTCCAGACCGCTCAGCCACACATCTACGCGGTCGGGGACGTCATCGGAGTGCCCGCGCTGGCCAGCGCCGCCTACATCCAGGGACGCTACGCCGCTCGACACCTCGGCGATGCCGGCTCAGACAAATTCCGCATCGCCGATATCCCCACCGGCATCTACACCAGTCCGGAAATCAGCAGCATCGGACGCACCGAACGGGAACTCACCGAAGCCTGTATCCCCTACGAAGTCGGACACTCCAGCTTCAAAGCACTCGCCCGCGCCCAGATCATGGGCCGCCCGATCGGCATGCTCAAACTTCTGTTCCACCGCGAAACTCTTGAAATCCTTGGAGTACACTGCTTCGGCGTCAATGCCAGCGAAATTATTCATATCGGCCAGGCCATCATGACCCAGCCCGCCCCCAATAACTCGCTCCTGTACTTCATCAATACCACCTTCAACTACCCGACCATGGCCGAAGCCTACCGCGTAGCCGCACTCAACGGTTATAACCGCATTCACTGATGCGTCACTTAGCCGCCCGCTTCCCGCCGCGGGAACCGGGTGGCTTTGACTTTCCTGCATCTGTCGGCTTCGCGGTCAGTGTTTCAGCAATCGCATTCAACAGTCGATTCGAGGCTGCGCCAGCAGCACCACCGGAAGGTACCGATGCTGGTGCCGAACGAGCGGTTTTCGAACGGGTAGCTGCCGAACGGGCCTTCGATGAGCCTGCCTTGCGCGGTGCCGCTGCAGTACCTTTTGCTGCGGACGGCTTCGGAGTGTCCCTGCGTCCCGCTGCTCCGGACGCAACCGCTGCTCCGGCCGCAACCGGAGCGGCTGCTTTGGCCCTTCTGGCTGGCACAGCCGGACGTCCGGATTTTGGCCGGGCAGCCGGCGAGGGTACTGGCGAAGCAGTGTCGGCGGGCACCTTTCCTGCCGCGGACTTCTTTGCGGCCACCATCTTCGATCGACTTTTGCCTGCTGCTGCCGGTGTCGAAGAATTCGATGAAAATGTCGAATCCGGTCCTGCAGCGCTGCCGGCGAGCTCGATGCCGAACAATTGTCCGAGGTCATCGGTCTGCAGTTCGCTGGTTCCGGCAGCGTTGAGTTCGCGATCGAGATTCCGGGCGGAGGTGGCGTGGGTCACCAGTTCATGATGATCCACGCCGCGAAGCACGAACAACAGTTCCGGCTGGTGATCCAGCTTTGCACCGATCGCATAGAACACCGCTGCCAGATGTTTGCAGCAGCCTGAGCTGTCGGGGCAGTTGCAGGACATTTTCATTTCACCGGCAGCCGGAAAGAGTCCCGTGCGGGTGCTGGTGAGCAGTTCCATGAGGCCTTTGGAGAATTTGCCGGCGAGCAGGTCCAGCAGGGAATTGATGCTGGCAGTGCACTCACTGCGGAGTTTCTTCCAGCGGGCGTCGGGGAGCTGAGTAAATTTGATGGTAATGTGGTAGGGAACTGAACCGGCGACAATGGCCTCAACGCTGAGTTTTGAAATGAACAGGTCTGCCACGGAGCCGTTTCGAAGATATGCAATTCCCCGGGGAAGTCGGTTGTCATAGTCCTTCCACGTGTTCAGATTGTCGCACCAAGCCCTGCCCCAGAAAGTCGAGGCGATTGTGCGACCGCTGACTGTGACCGGCTGAGGACTGCGGCCCTGTGCTTTGGCGTGCTTCTTTGCCAGTGCACCAGCCTGACGAAGTTTGGTGTGCACCGGCACATACGGCGCCCAGCGTCCTGACCATGACATACGGGAATTCCGGCTTGTATTGCTGTGGATGACTTCGGAGCGGGCTTTGTCGTGCACGCTGCGGACTGCTCGGTTTATAAGCAAATCGTGGTGGCCGGGCAAACGGCTGGCGGGCCTCAGTCTTCCAGCTCAGAACGCGACAGATCCAGAGCCACAAAATCCAGCAGCTCACGGTCGTTCATTTCCGTCAGCAGTGTTTCAGAACCGTCCCCAAGAATATCCCGGGCCACGGCCTGCTTGTCACGAATCATCTGATCAATCCGTTCCTCCAGCGTTCCCCGACAGACAAATTTCTGCACCAGCACGCTGCGTTTCTGACCAATCCGAAAAGCCCGATCCGTCGCCTGATTCTCAACCGCCGGGTTCCACCAGCGGTCGAAATGAATCACGTGCGAAGCGGCCGTCAGATTGAGCCCCGTGCCGCCCGCCTTCACCGAAATCACAAAGAAGGCGATGTCATCCTGCTCCTGAAACTGCTGCACCAGCTGTTTGCGTTTGCCCACCGGAACCTGTCCGTGCAGAACGAGTCCACGGCGACGGAAGACACCCTGCAGGAACTCTTCGAGCGGTTCGCACTGGGTCTGAAACTGCGTGAAGACAAGCACCTTTTCCTGCCGTTCAGCCAGCGGTTCACAAAGACTCTGCAAAAGCTGAAATTTGCCACTGTCCTGCGGATCGAAATCGGGTTGATTCAGCATCAGTGAGGGGTGATTGCAGAGCTGTTTGAGCCGCATCAGCATGGACAGGACAAGGCCGCGTCGCTGGATGCCCTCTGCCCGTTTCAACCGCTTCGCCACCTCCTCGACAGTCTGCTGGTAGAGCGCTGCCTGCTTCGGGGTCAGTCCGCACTGGACAGTCACCTCGGTCTTGTCGGGCAGGTCCGGAGCGATTCCGGGATCGGTCTTCATGCGTCGCAGAATGCAGGGTCGAACAAGCCTGCGCAGAGCCGCCGCGGCCGTCCCATCCTGCTCGCGCGACATGCGTTTGACAAAATCGCTGAACTGTTTCTGATTTCCCAGCAGACCGGGGTTGCAGAAGTCAAACAGGGGCCAGAGGTCACCCAGCTGATTTTCCACCGGTGTGCCGGTGAGCGCGATGCGGAATGCTGACCGCAGACCGCGCGCCGCCTTTGACTGGCCGGAACCCGGATTTCGAATCGCCTGCGCTTCGTCCAGCACCACCAGTCGCCAGTAAACATCCGACACCCATCGCGCCCCGCGCACCATTTCGTAGGTTGTCACCACCACATCGATCCCCGTGAGCATCTCTGACGGTTGCTGAGTCAGGCGGTCCAGTGTCTCACGATCACATTCCGAGTGGTGGGCCACCAGCACGCTCAGCTGCGGCGCGAACCGCGACAGCTCCTGCTTCCAGTTTCCCAGCAGCGAGGCCGGTACCACCAGCAGAAAATGCTTCCCGGCAGAATCTGGTGTGTCCTGAGCATTCAGCGTCCGTCGCCGCCCGCTGCGGACCGCTGGCAGTCTTCCCGCACTCGATTTCAGTCGCAGCATCAGATCAATCACCTGAATCGTCTTGCCCAGACCCATGTCGTCCGCCAGACACGCACCAAGCCCCAGCTGCAGCATCTGCCAGAGCCAGCGCACACCCGCAGCCTGGTACGGCCGCAGAGTCGCCGCAAGGCCCTCACCCGGCTGACACTGCAGATCACTCCCCGGATCCCGCAGCGATTTCAGCGTCTGCCCCAGCCAGTCTCCCGCAATTACTCCGGACCAGTTTTCCGCATCCCCGTCGGCAGCGACCGGCGTGCCCTGCAGACGCGTTCCCGCAAGCATTCGCATACCTTCGAGAAGCGTAATGCCGTCCGCGTGGTTTGCTCTGAGTGTCTGCCAGTGCTGCAGAGCCTGTCTGAGCTTTTCAGAGTCGACCTCCACCCATTTGCCGCGAAGCAGCAGCAGTCCCTGACCGGACTCCAGCAGCCGGCGACGCTCGTCCGCTGTCAACGGCTCTCCGTCAATCGCCAGCTCCACTGAAAAATCCAGCAGCGTCGCCAGCCCCACTCCGGCCGGTTTGCCATCCCCGATGCGAACCTGCACCGATGGCCGGGCAGCACGACGGGCAGACCACCAGTCCGGTACCCGCACGCTCAACCCCGCACGCTCCATCTCCGGCACAGCCTGAAGGAACTTCCAGGCCTGTTCCGCAGTCCACGCCTGAGGCCGAAAGATGGCTTTGGTATTCAGCAGCGACTCAATCACGCCACAGCGCGATGCTGCCTCCCGCACCGGCACCAGCAGCTCTGTCAGCGCCTGCTGATCCTTCCCGGCAGCGAACTGCCTGAGCGCCTCGGCCAGGGGCAAATGCTGCACCTGGGCACGATTCGTGAGCCGACTGGCCCAGGTCGCCAGAAATGCAAACGGACGTTCCGCATCCCGCTTGTTCTCCGCCAGATGCAGCGTCACTCGTCCCAGCAGATGCAGGTCGGGATTCAGATTCCGCAGGAGTTCCCGGCAGCCATTCTTCAAACGGCCGGCCCTGACTGCAAATTCCTCCAGCACTTCCCGCCACAATCCCTGCAGCAGGGGCACGGTGAGGTATTCGAGGCCCTGCATGGGCGGGGCGGAGTCAATCAGCGGCGTGAGTTCGGCTGCCGTCGGTGCCTCAGGAAACGGTGCAGACGTCAGATCTGTTCCCCGCTTCCCCTGCTTTCCCCGCCGCACACACTGCTCAAGCTGCTCAAAACACTCCTCATCCAGCTTTGCCAGGCTCTGCAGCACCCGCCGACTCCAGCCACGCCAGAAGACCAGAGGCAGCGGGAGTCGGGATGTCTGAGCAATGCTGGTGAGAAACAGCAGTCCCGATGCACCGGACTCGGCAAATGCCTGCACAATCTCCTCAGCTGCCGCCTCATCCGGCAGACATTCTGACCATGAAGGGTCGGTCTCCCGGTCGATGTCACAAATGAGTCGCCCGGAGGGAGTGATGCGAAGTTGCAGTTGCACAACAGCAGCTTTTGAAAAGGGAATGCGAAGGGGATGCGAAGGAGATGGCGTTGTCGTGGCCAGTGGCAGAGGTCAGGCTCTTCTTTGATCCAGCACATCAGCGTTCAGACCGCTGAACGTGTTCTCTGCCATCATGATCGCTCCTGCCTCAGCCCCGATCCGAATGCCCACGCGCTTTGCCGGCTCACGGGTTTCACGAATGGTGTTGCCGGTGAACGTGAGATCGCGGACCTGCCCCAGCACTTCAATGGCGACGCCTTCGGCTGCACCGCTGTCTTCAATCAGATTGTCTTCCAGAACATTGCGGTTCGGCCAGAAATCCAGCCCGCGGTTTTCGTTCCGAAACAACACACCAAACTGGCCGCTGCGGCGAATGACATTCCGCCGCATCACGTTGTCCGTGTCGTTGTGGCCGATGGAAACCCCGTACAGCCGGTTCTCTGTAATCTGATTGCCTTCCGCCAGCCCGTATTTCACTCCCCAGCACCAGAAGAGTCCCTGACTGTTCCGCTCCAGACGATTGTTCAGAATCACCGGCCGCTGCGATCCGGACCCCGGATGAACTCCCAGATCCGCATTGTCGTGCGAATGACAATTCTCTATGCGGACGTCGTGACAGATCTGAAAACTGATGCCGTCCCCGTTGTTATTGCGGGCTGTGACACCGCGAATCACGTACCGATTGCAGTCCTGCAGGAAGATGCAGCCGCCATAGTTGCCGTCCAGATGCTCCGTCTGACCACGATTACCGTCGAGCGTCAGATTTTCAATCACGACGTCGGCCGTATATTCACTGGTGAGCAGCGGATAGAGCGTGGAGCAGGTGGGTTTGCCGGAAAGCCAGAGGTTTTCGCGGAGTCCGTTGTTCAGACGGAAACGATTGCCACTCCGCGCTGTCAGTGTCCGTTTGATGATGGTTGCCGCGCCGTTGTGTGGATTCACTGCCCGCAGCAGCACTCCGTCCCCCACCTGAAAGCCGGCGGAATCCGACAGCGTGATCTCCTGGTCGTACCAGTCAGAGTCCGCAGTGAGCGTTGCGGTTATGGATTCAGGGCGGGTGAGTATTGTGTCGGCACCGCTGCCTGCCAGCCGCACGCCGGTCGGCAGAAAAACGGAATTGCGAAGCTTCCATGTGCCGGGCAGCAACCGCACCGTGCCGCCGCCGTTGCGGGCTGCACTGTCCACGGCTGCCTGCAGCACACGTTCTGACGTGCCGGAAAAATCGCCCTCTCCCCCGCGAACCCCCACCGTGATCGTCAGCAGCTCGTCCCACACCGGTTCGTGTCGCTCGTCACCGTCGGTTGCCCGTGGTGCAGTGACACGCGGCGGGTCCTGAGCTGCGCTGCGCGGCATACCAGCAACACCACACACTGAGGCAAATACACCGGCTGTAAAGAGGCGTCGTGAGCATTGAACAGGTTGTAAACGCATTAAAACATTCCTCAGAAAAATCTGATGTCCCGCAGCACGATCTGCATTCACCGACGAATTTTTTTTCCCGGCAATGGCACGATTCAACCTGTGAGGCCGCACTGCTGAATTCGCTGTTGATAGTATCGATACCCGGCAGCCGGGAACCAGCCCAACGGCCTCTTTTTGGGACTCCGTCCGCGAATCAAGCCGGATTTCCACTGCGGCCTCGTGGTCTTTCCCTGAACAGGCTCGAAAATGGAACGGGACTTGAACGAGCGATCCAGCGTTCTGCCAGGCCGCCGATCGCTGGTCCGCACACCAGAACCCTTCGGTGGTTTTTTTGCACAGTTGTTGCCACGGCCCCCCGGCGATCCCGCTGGCAAAGTGGCCCGCCGGAAAATTCATCACCCGCACCGACTCTGCCCCCTCTCCTCCACGCACGCCTGCGGTTTCCCGGAAAGCCCAACCATGCTCGCTCACATGCTGAAGTGGCTCCAGCCATTTACCGCCACCCACCGCCGTCGCCGACGACTGACACCCAAATCTCACACAGCCGCCGGCATTCAGCTCCTCGAAGACCGACAACTCCTCGCTGCCGCCGTTGTGCATTCGTGGAACGACATCACTCTGCAGGCCATTCGCGATGAACAGCCCGCTCCGCCGCAGGCCTCCCGCATCCTCGCCATGGTCAGCACCGCCGTGTTCGATGCCGTCAACTCCATCGATGGTCGCTATCAGTCATACTCCGGTGTTCCCGCCGCTTCACCACTCGCGTCCACCGATGCCGCGGCCGCAGCCGCTGCCCGCGACATCCTCGTCAGCACGTTTCCAGCCCGCACAGCCACTTTCAATGCCGCACTCACAGCCACTCTGGCCACCCTGCCGGCAGATGCCAGCACCACAACCGGTGTCACCGCCGGACGCGCTGCCGCTGCCAGCATCCTTGCGCTTCGCGCCACTGACGGCAAAGACACTGTGTCCCCCTATGTGCCCACCGGCCTGCCAGGACGCTGGGTCCCCACCGCACCCAACTTCTCCCCTCCACTCCTCCCACAGTGGGGCAGTGTCAAGCCCTGGGCCATGACCACCGGCTCCCAGTTCCGCCCGCCCGCTCCGCCAGCCATTACCACCGGCGAATACTCGTCCGCCCTCGCACTCGTCCGCCGACTGGGTTCAAGTACCAGCACCATTCGCAATGCCGATCAAACGGCAACTGCCCTCTTCTGGGCCGGTGGTCCCGGAACGGCCACTCCGCCGGGTCAGTGGAACATGATCGCCAGTACCGTCGCCAGACAACAGGATCTCTCCACTCCCGAAGCCAGCCGCATGTACGCACTCCTCAATATCGCTCTGGCTGATGCTGCCATTTCCTGCTGGGACGCCAAATACTTCTACGATTACTGGCGCCCCATTACTGCCATCCGCAACGGCGCTACCGACGGGAACGCCGGCACCCCGCCGGATGGCACCCCGGCCTGGCAGCCGCTGCTGAACAGCCCTTCCTTCCCCAGTTACACGTCCGGACACAGCACTTTCAGCAGCGCAGCCGCTGCAGTGCTGGCCGCCTTCTACGAGACCGATACCATCACATTTACTGCCACCTCCGAAGTCACTGCAGTCGGCGATCGCACCTTCAGATCCTTCACCGCCGCAGCCAGCGAAGCGGGTATGAGCCGTATCTATGGCGGGATTCACTTCGGCTTTGATAACACGGCCGGACTCGCTGCCGGGCAAGCTGTCGGCAACTGGGTTGCTTCACGCATGCTCCCCATGCAGCCCGCCGCTCGACTGGTCGGCTCCACCCTGTACATCTTCGGCTCCAACGGCAACGACAACATCCTTGCAGACTCCACGCCAACAGGGGTAAGCGTCATTATCAATACGCGGACACGGTTCACAACCCCACTGATGTCCGTGACCCGCATCTTTGTCGATGCCGGAGCCGGAAACGATCTCGTCGTCATCGCTGCCGGTCTGCAGATTTCCGCCGAACTCAACGGAGGCACCGGCAATGATCAGCTCACCGGCGGTGCCGGCGACGATCGCCTCCTCGGCGGCATCGGCAACGATACACTCCTCGGCGGCGCCGGCGACGACTTCCTCGACGGTGGCTACGGGAACGACACCCTCAACGGACAGGCTGGCCGCAATACTCTCATCGGCGGACCCGGCAACGACGTGCTGCACGTCTCCCGGGCACTCGATCTGTTCGACGGCGGACCAGATCGCAATCGCATCCTGTTCCGCTAGACCACAGGTGCGTCCTGCAAAGACAACCGCATTTGCCCCGACGGTGCATTCGACACACCATCCACGCAAAACGCTGATTTCCCAGAAAATTGACTGCAGTGAAGCACGGCCCGGCAGTACTGTGTCTCATCCTGTTGCCTGCGCCGCACTCATACGCTCAGGCGATCCTCCAGACCGTTTCCCGGGAACAGTCACATGTTTCTTCCTCAGCGATCACGCATCCTCACGCTGGCTGCCGCAGCTCTGTTGATCTCCGGAACACTGCCACTCTACGGACTTGATGAACCGTCGCAGACGCGAGGGTCGTCCAGTACCGCAAAGACCTCCAGCAAATCCTCCTCTTCGACTCCGTCGACTTCCGCATCGACTTCGTCGTCGCGCTCATCATCAACTTCCTCCAAAGCAGGGACCAGTAGTTCTGTCCCCCGCAGCAGCTCGTCCTCCGGCAGCAGCACTGGAAATTCCAGCTCCAGCTCGACTCGCAGCTCCAGCTCCAGCAGCACAGGCACGTCACGGCTGTCCGATGAGCAGCCCGCTCAATCGGCTCCACCCGCTGATCCCATCCAGTCGGCTCCACCAGCTCCACCCCTGCAACCTGAAGCCATCCTTGTTCCCGCTCCCGGACTTCCCCGTGGAACGCTTGGCAGCACTTACTTTCGCATCTCCCACCCCGTCCCCTCCGACAAGCATCCCCGACTTGGAATGCTGGCTGTGCGGGATCACCGTCGGCATCCGGTGGTGACTGTGCAGAACATGGGGGGCCTGCGGCTGAAGAGCGGAATCTGGCTGTTTGAATCCAGTCGACCGCTGGATCCCGGCGTGAGCCAGGTTGTTCGCGTGGAGGCACGTGAAGAAATGCAGGACGTCGCCCCGTACACCACTCGCTTCGTTCGCCTGATTCCCGGCCGGATCGTCTATCTGGATTTCTCAGACCCTGCTGAAGACTGATCGCTGTGGCAGCGTCAACGCGGCAGAATATCCGGGCCTTTGCCGACGGTTTTTTCGTAGCCGCTGCTGGTTTTGACGTACTTTGTCAAACCACGTTTCGCCAGATTGTTGTCCGACATCAGTCGGCGGGCCTTCAGGGGTGACCAGCTTCCGGCAATGAACGGGGCACACAGCAGACGACGGACCGGCTGGCCGGTTTCCGGGTGCACTTTGAGCGGTTCATCGCGAATGCTTTGTTCCACCTCGAAGATTTCGCCAACCGCTTCATCGTCATCTGGCGACAGAATGACCCCGTAAACGTAGGTGGGCATCAGATTCCTTTCAGGCCTTCCTGAATGACGCCGACGTACAGCAGCGCCAGCCGCAGAATAAAGTAGACAATCAAGCCCCCGGTGAACAGCCAGACCGCGGCGGAAAAAACTGCGGTCAATCGTCGCATGGAACGCCGCGCCTGATCTTCAAACACATGACTCAGGCGGTGCAGCTGTTCCGGTACTGTGCCTGTTTCTTCGGCCGTCGCCACCACCAGCAGAAACTCTTCGGGGAACACGCGAGCGTTGCGGAAGGCGTCGGCAAGCGTTTCGCCGGCGGAGACATCATTCCAGACAAAGGGCGCAGCGGCGCTGAAAGCCCCGTTTTCTGCCGCCCGAAAACTTGCCTCCAGCGAAGGACGAATTGACATGCCGGCTTTCTGAGTGAGCGCGAAGCACCACGCAAAACGGGAGACAGCGAAGGCGGCCATGCACGGCCCCAGGACCGGGATCTGGAGCAGGATGGAATCGAGCGTTTCAGCGGCGCCGAGGCGATTGCGAGTGAATTTCCAGAGACACCACCCGCCGATCATGACGACCGCCCAGCCGGTGAACCAGGCAATCGCCCCGGTACTTCCGTAGAGCCCCAGTCCGGTGACGTCCCAGGGACGACCGTCAGGCGTGGTGGGCGGGAGCAGCCCGAGGATGAAGATCAGCAGCCCGATGACCCCGATCGCCACAAGAAACTGGATCAATGGCCATGCGATGGAGGAACGGAATTGTCGCAGCTGCTCGATCCGGGCATCGTAATACGCCGCCAGCGCCTGGAAGACCTCAGGCATATGGCCTGTGAGTTCGCCGACGTGCACAAGATCGCGAAAGAGCGGCGGAAACAGTTCTCCGTGGGCGGCAAGGGCCTCGGTGAGAGTGGAACCACCTGCGATGGCTTTGCGAATGCCGGCCACGGCGGCCGCCAGGCGTGGGCTGGAACTTCGCTGGCCAGCCGTCTGAATCGCTTTACGCAGATCCACACCGGCATCAGTGAGGCGTCCGAGTGACTGTGCGAAGGAAGAGAGGGTGGACCAGGGAAGATCCGGATTGCGGAACATCGCGAGGTTCACCCTTTATTGCGGAGGCCTGGAGATGAAAGGTGTTCAGTGGCCGCCGGCCACAGCAGCAATTCCTTCAAGAAATCCCTGGAGCTGTTTGCTGCGGACCGGGTGTTGCAGTTTTCGGACGGCCTTGGCTTCAATCTGACGCACGCGTTCGCGAGTCACTTTGAAGATGCGGCCGACTTCTTCGAGTGTGTAGGTGTAGCCGTCACCGAGACCGTAGCGGAGCTTAATGATTTCGCGTTCGCGGTAGGTGAGCGTTTTCAGGACGGTGTCGATTTTATCTTTGAGCATTTCGGAGGCGGCATTGCTGACGGGGCTGTCTTTGCCGCGATCTTCAATGAAATCTCCGAAGGCGGTATCGTCGCCTTCGCCGATGGGTTTGTCCAGGCTGACGGGTTGACGGGAAATCCGCATCACTCGCCGCGCTTCATCAATCGGAACGCCTGCGGCTTCCGCCATCTCTTCCACAGTGGGTTCGCGGCCGATTTCCTGCAGGAGCACTCGCGCGGCGGCGCGGAGCTTTGTCATCGCCTCGATCATGTGCACAGGCACTCGAATGGTCCGGGCCTGGTCGGCGATGGCGCGGGTGATCGCCTGGCGGATCCACCACGTGGCGTAAGTGGAGAACTTATAGCCGCGGCGGTATTCATACTTGTCCACCGCCCGCATCAGCCCCGTGTTGCCCTCCTGAATCAGATCGAGGAACGTCAGTCCCCGATTGCGATACTTTTTCGCGATGGAAACAACCAGCCGCAGGTTGCCCCCGGAGAGGTCTCGCATGGCCTTGTCGTATTCGGTGTATCGCTGAGCGATCGCGGCGACGGCGGAGGCGAGCGATTCGGGAGTTTCCCGAGTGAGCTGCATCAGTTCGTCCAGTTCTTTCTGCAAATGCTGGCGCTCGTCAGCGGCTGATGTGAGATTTTGCAGACCTGTAATCTGCGCCTGCAGTTCCAGCATCCTTGCGGAGATCTGTTCAAGACGCTTCATGCAGGGCTGGAGTCGCTGTGTGCGAAGGCTGAGTTCTTCGAGGAGTGTGACGCAGCGACGACGTCGTTCCGCGAGCTGCTGGTGGATCAAGCCGCGCTCTGCCTCAGACGTCGTTGCGGCAAGCTGCGCGTAGTCGGCCACGTCGCGACGACGCATCTGGTCGACCGTGGCGAGATTCGGAGCCATGCGGCCAAGGATTTGTTCCTTTTCCAGACTTTCCGTCATGGACACTTTGATGGTGCGGTCGAACGGGAGCTCTCCGCGGTGGACTTTTTCGAGCGTTTCGTGGCAGTAATTCAGGGCGAATTCGGACGACAGCAGCGCACGGCGAAATCGTCGCCGTGTGACTTCGATCTGCTTGGCGAGAAAAATTTCTTCGTCCCGCGACAGCAGCGGAATCTCACCCATCTGACTTAGGTACACCCGAATCGGATCTTCACCACCGCGTCCCGCATCCTCGTCGTCAATCCGGATTTCCTGACGCCGTCTGCGACGTGCGGCGAGCGGAAGCGAATCGACCGGTACCGGGGGATCCGGCAGGAGCTGGATACTGAGCTCTTCCAGGCAGATGATCAGATTGTCAAGGTGCAGCGGATCCTCAGCTTCATCAGGCAGGTACGCGTTGACTTGTGAGAAGGTGAGATGGCCCTGCTGCAGAGCGACTTTAATGAGTTGTCGCAGACCTTTATCAAGACACTGCATGGCAAATGCTCCGGGAAGCTCGTTGAACCTGTCCGACGAATGAAGCCGGCGGACGGGTTTCGGTTATTGGGTGGCGGTGATGGAGTAAAGAAAATGGAGTCAGGCAATAAAGAACAGGAAAACCAGGATGCAATCGGAAAATGATTATTTTGGGGCTGTTGGATAGCCCATTTGATTTTGGCGGAACTGAGTGAGCTTTTTCAGGGCGTTGCGAGCTTCTTCGTCGAGCTCATTGCGGGGTTTGTCGGTCTGAGCCATGAGTTGGCGGGAGGTTTGCCGGACATGCTGTTCCCGCTGTTCAAGCAGAGGGGCAAGGACGTTGTCGAGGTAGGCAGGGGAGGAATCCGGGGGGGCTGAGGGATCACGAGTGGCGGCCATGAGCCTGAAAATGCCTTTTTCTTCGGCGGAATCGAGCACCGCATTGATCAGGCTGAGCAAAGAGGTGTCGGAGTCGGCCGCGCTGATGAGTCGAGCGGTTTCAGGGAGTTCTCCTTCTTCTTTCCAGAGGTCTATGCAGAGTTCGAGTAATTGTCGGTGACGCACGTCGGAAAAGTCGTCTGGGCCGATGTGATGGCGGATCAGATCAATGGTGTCCGGGCAGGTGAGGATGATTTCAAGCAGATCGCGTTCGGCTTTGCGGATGGCAGCAGATGTTGTGACGGACCGGGTGGGGGACTGAGCAGCAGCAGAACCGGGGGTGGAGGTGGCACGGGGCGAGTATTTTTCGGGGGGTTCAGGGGATGAGCGGAGCTGGAGTTTTTTGCGGGTGATCTGTCGGAGTTCCGAGAGTTGCTGGCGGGCGACTCGTTCGTCCACCTGCACCTTCCAGCAAACCGTCCGCAGGATAAGATCCTCACGCACGGTTCCGGCCAGCCCGGGAGCAGAGTTGAGAAATTCGAGCATTTGTGTGAGCACCTGCTGGCGGGCGGCGATGGAATCGGTGCCCGACCGCTTCACCACTGCCTGCAGCTTGAAATCCCACGCTTCCAAAGCCGACTCCGTGAGCTTCAGAAACTCGTCACGACTATGGTCCTCAAGGTAGTCCGCCGGATCCTTTCCGGACGGAACATTCAGAATTCGGAGATCCAGATCCTGAGCAAGAAACTGGGAAATTGACCTTTCTGCCGCGCGTTGCCCTGCGTCATCACTGTCGTATACCAGCACCACTCGCTCAGCAAATCGTCGCAGGAACTTCACGTGGTCTTCGGTCAACGCTGTACCCAGCGTCGCAATCGCACTGCTGACTCCTGCCTGATGACAGGCAATGCAGTCCATATAACCCTCGACAACAATCGCAACCTTCTGTCGTCGAATCGTCTCTCGGGCCTTGTCAAACGCAAAGGTCGTTCTCCGCTTTTGAAAGATCGATGATTCCCAGCTGTTCCAGTACTTGCCACGGTTCTGATCGTTGCGACCGGGCAACACCCGTCCTCCAAATGCAACCACCCTCCCCTTTTCGTCAAACACAGGAAAAACCAGTCGGTCTGCCAAATCCATTGGAGAATGTCCCTGGCCGCCGTCCCGGGGCCGAATAATTCCCGCTGCCACCAGCTGTGCCGTGGTGAAACGGCCGCGAGCCTTTTCCTGAAGCCAGTAACGATCGTCCGGATGGTAGCCCAGCCGAAAGTTCCGCACCGTTTCATCCGTTAAATGGCGCTTCGCCACGTAGTCCCGGGCCATCTGAGCCACCGGAGAGGTGCGGAGCGTCTGATGCATCAGATTGGCTGCCCACTCTGCGACTTCAAGCGCTTCGCCCCGACCTGGCCCCGCAGGCACATCGGACTGCGGACCACGGCGAGGAATCTCCAGACGTGCCCGTTTCGCAAGACTTTCCAAAGCCTCCGGAAAGGACACTTTTTCGATCTTCATGACCCAGCTGAAACAGTCTCCGCCCTCGTCGCAGACCCAGCACCGGTAGGACTGCCGGTCCGGGTACACGTTGAAGGAGGGATTGTGATCCTCATGAAACGGACACAAACCCACGTAGCTGCGGCCGCCATGCAGAGGCTTTAACGTGACCGTGTCAGACACCAAATCCACAAGATTTGTGCTGGACCGTACGAGCTGCTTGAAATCGTCCCCAGCAGCCTGCACAGGCCTGCTCCTTGCAAATCACCCGGAAAACCTATGCTGTCGCACCAACCCGCAAACGGATCATGCACCAATGCTGACACCCCCGCCGCTGCCAACACCTCACGCACCAGTCTGCAACAGATACCAGCCGAACACCCACAAATTTTATCAGCACAGCAGGAGCCCTTCGTGTGGCTGCGACTGCTGGTTCGGGAAGCGCCCGCAGAACTCTGTCGGAGTTGCTGTGGAACGCAACGCGGAGCGATCCGATCCTGAATCGCCAATTCCGCGTCGGGCAATTTTAGCTGAGCCCGGGTGGGGGTCAAGCACTTCGGGACAAGTCCGTTCCGGAAACCGGGGGTGGCAATGTGCCAACCGCGATAACGGGTGAGCTTTGCGGAACCCCATCCGTCTGCCGGAAACGCACGTCCTGCCCCACCCGACTTCCGTGCAGCCCCGGTACTGCTTAAAACTGCAGAGGAATTTTCAGCCCGTCCCACGCCGGACGAATGTCCGCCGGCAGCTCACGCAGCAGGTCGTCGTAGTCCAGCTCGTGCGACATGTGCGTCAGCCAGGCGCGGCGGGGAGCCAGGCGGCGGATCACGCCGAGAGCCGCTTCGAGGTGCAGGTGCGTCGGATGGGGCTCCCGACGCAGGGCACTGATGACCAGATCATCGAGCCCTTGAAGGAGTTCACGACTGGCCGACGGAATCGTGGAAACGTCTGTCAGAAAGGCAGCATTGCCAATGCGAAATCCCAGAATCGGCAGGGTGCCGTGACGCACGCGGATCGGGAGCAGTTTCAGGCCGAGCACTTCAAAGGGGACAGCTTCCTCAATCCGCTCAAACGCAATCTTCGGCGCGGCGTATTTGTGACTGTGCAGATCAGGGTCCGTAAACGCATAAGCAAACGTCTGACGAATCTGATCTTCCACCGGTTTTTCACAAAACAGCGGGACTGCCGAATCCATGCGGAAGCCGAAAATCCGCAGATCATCCAGCCCCATGATGTGGTCGGCATGCGCATGTGTGATCACGGCCGCACGAATGAGCTGCGCACGCTCACGAACCAGCTGCAGCCGCAGCTCCGGACCGGCGTCAATCACAAATTCGCCCCCAGGAGCCCGCACCAGTACTCCCGTGCGCGTCCGCCGGTTGCGAGGATTGCTGGAGTGGCACACGCGACAACTGCAGCCCACCACAGGCACTCCGATGCTGGTGCCTGTTCCCATCACCACCATTTCCCACGGACTGAATTCCCCGGGACTGAATGGCCCCGAATGTCCCGACAAAACCGCGCCGTCCGAAGTTGATCGTTCACCGTCCGACACGGGCCTGAGCTTCCTGTCTGAGCTGCAAATGGGGGGCGGAGCGGTCAGAGACGAAGTCACACGGCTCGCCGAGTCTGCAGAATATCCGAAGCCGAGTGCCTCTGCCAGCCGCAGGAAGTACGCGGAACCCCCTTCCATTGAAATGAACGGATACCGTGAAATGAATGGATACGGGCAGCTGCAGTACCGATCAACCGGAAAGTCAATGCCATTCACCATGCATTCCGTTACAATCCACGGCCGCCGACCGTTTCTCGACGTGTCTTCATCCGGAGCTGCTTCAATTCCCATGTCAGATCAATTCCGTTCGCTTTTGATTTCCGGCCGCGACCGGGTGCGTTTTCTGCATAATTTCTGCACGGCCGACATTCGCGGGCTTTCCTCCGGCCAGGCGACTGAAGCCTTCTTCACGGATGCGCGCGGGCGGATCTTCGCGCACGGATATGTGCTGGTCCTGCAGGATCATCTGCAGGTGTGGCTGCTGGCCGACGATCCACAGCGTCTGCTCAAGCATCTTGACCGATATATCATCTCAGACGACGTAACCCTCCGTGCACCTGCCGACGGCGATTCCTTCGCCGTCACCACCGATGACCTCCGGACTCTGCCCGGTCTGTCCTCAGTGGCTCCAGGCTGCTGCGGCCCTGTTGCCGACGGGCAAGGGCAGGCAGCGGCACTCTGCGTTGCCTGGTCCGGCCAGACCATCGCTGTCTTCTGCGGGGATGCTCACCTCACAAGCACCCTCCGCCACGCTCCGGACCTGCAGCCACGACTGCTCAGCGACGCCACCTTCAGCCAGCTCCGAATCACCGAAGGATTCCCCATCATCGGCGTGGATCTTTCGATCGACCACCTTGCTCCCGAAGCCAACCGCAATGCTCAGGCCATCTGCTACACCAAGGGTTGCTATCTGGGGCAGGAGCCGATTGCCAGAATCGACGCGCTGGGGCATGTCAACCGGGCACTGAAAATCGTCCGCCTGGCAGGGCTTTCCACGGTGGCCGGTGAAACCGGCGGAAACCACGAGGCCGCCGCGGCAGCAGCAGCCGCAGCAGCAATCGGCGCGGAACTGCTGCTGGCGGACGAAGCGAACGAAACTGTCGCCGGTACGCTGACATCCGCTGCCGTCACCAAAGACGCCGCGTACGGACTGGCTGTGCTGCGTCTGAGTTCCCTGGGTCAGATCACCCGCGCCCGACTCAACGACGGCCGGATTCTGCCGGTTGCAGCAACCGACACCTGAAACCACCAGGCGAAGGCAGTCGCCGGGCGAGGGCAGTCGCCGCGAAAATCAGGTGCATTCCCTGCAAACTCGGTGCATTCAGGGCTGCGAACGTGGCTCAATCTCAGTAGCATACAGGCATTCAAATAGACTGCTCGTTCTCGGAGAGGCTGTCATCATGAAGTGCTGCACACTGTTCCTGATTACCGCCTGCGTGCTGCCAGCCCGCATCGTCTCCGGGCAGTCATCAGACCAGGCAACCGACCAGTCACAGGCAGCGACAGCGGCAGCCGTTTCCGAAGTGCAGATTGGTGATCGGCTGCTGAAAGTGCCTGCGGGATACGAGGTGTCTCTGGCAGTGCCCTCGCACCTCGCTGAACGACCGATTGCAGTCTCCAGGGACGAACGCGGACGGCTCTACGTCACAGATTCCGGTGGCATGACCGAACGTGCCGAACAGCAGCTCGCTCAAAAACCCCATCGCATCCGCCGGCTTGAGGACACTGACGGAGACGGCGTGTATGACCGCAGCACTTTGTTTGCCGATCGCATGATGTTCCCTGAGGGCTGTCAGTGGTTTCAGGGATCCCTCTACGTCGCTGCTCCGCCGGAAATCTGGAAGCTCACCGATGACAACGACGACGGTATCGCCGACCGCCGCGAAGTCTGGTACGACGGCAAAACGCTCACCGGCTGCGGCAATGATCTGCACGGCCCGTATCTCGGGCTCGACGGCCGACTCTACTGGTGCAAAGGAGCCTTCGCGGAACAGCAGCATCTGCTGGCCGACGGACGTCAGCTGGTCACTCAGTCCTCCCACATCTTTCGCGCTCGCCCCGATGGCAGCGAACGCGAAGTGGTGCTCACCGGCGGCATGGATAACCCCGTCAACGTGGCCTTCCTGAACAACGGCGAACGATTTCTCAGCTGCACCTTCTTTCAGAATCCGGAAGCTGGTCGCCGCGATGGACTGATTCATGCCATTTACGGCGGTGTTTACGGCAAAAAACATGCATCCATTTACGCCCACCCAATGACGGGCGATGTCATGCCGGTGCTCAGCCATCAGGGTGCAGCAGCCCCCTGCGGTCTGATCGCCGGCAGCGAACAGCTCTTCCAGGGGGGGCATGACCAGGCACTGTTTGCCTGCTACTTCAACCTTCACAAAGTGGTGCGTCATCAGCTGGTGCCCGACGGTGCCACCTACCGCACAGAAGACTCAGATCTGCTGTCCTGCGAGCATCCTGATTTTCATCCCACTGATGTTTTCGAGGATGCCGACGGCAGTCTGCTTGTGGTCGATACCGGTGGCTGGTACAAGGTCTGCTGCCCCACTTCGCAGCTGGCCAAACCGGACGTGCTGGGCGCAGTCTACCGTCTGCGTCGTCGCGGCTCTGCCGCTCCTGCAGACCCATTGGGCCAGCAGCTTTCATGGGCCGCCGAAGTCTCTCCGGCTGAGCTTGTTTCCCGCCTTGCCGACCCGCGTCTGTTTGTCCAGCGCCGCGCTACTGCCGCCCTGCGTGAGCTGGGCTCCGCCGCCCTGAAGTCCCTCGAAGAATTACTCAAAACCAGCCCCGATGCCGCCGTTCGTCGCCGCGTTGTCTGGACTGCTGCCGGCATCAGCTCACCCGCATCCGCCAGTCTCACTGCTCAGGCGCTCACCGACAACTCCCCTGCTGTTCGCCAGGCAGCCGCTCACACGATCGGTCTGCTGCGTCATCAGCCAGCTCTCAACGCTCTGCTGCAGATGGCTGCTGCCGATGAACCCGGCCCCGCCCGCGCCGCGCTCGAAGCCATCGGACGACTCAAACAGCCCTCCGCCATCCCTGCCCTCTTCGATCTGATCAGCAGTCTTCCGCCAGGCCGCATCGATTCCACCGGAGCCCCGATCGAGGCCGCTGCCAGAATCCGCGAACACCAGCTGATCTATGCACTCTTTGAAATCGGCGATGCCGCTGCCATTCGCCACGGTGCCGCGCTCAACAATCCCACAGCCCTCCGCGCCAGCCTCACCGCCCTCGAATGTCTCTCCGACAGCCAGCTGCATCCGGAAGATGTGATCCCCCGGATGACCCATCCCAGCCCGGCTGTTCGCGCCGCCGCCGTGTGGATCGCGCGACGGCACCCCGACTGGGGCACGCCCCTCGCTGAATTCCTCAAACAACAACTGCAACAGATCTCCACACTCCCCGATCATCAACAGCAGGTGCTCGTGGAACTGCTCTCCAGCCTGCTCTCCGCTCCCCCCATTCAGACTCTTGCACTGGAAATCCTCCGCACTCCGCCACCAGCCGCGCCCTCCGCACAGCCCACATCACTCAGCACCGTTCTCGATGCCATCGCAGCCGGCGGCCTGACATCTGCACCGGCCGGCTGGCTTGATGCTCTGGCCACACTGCTGCCCTCACTCCCCGAATCTTCACTCCCCACACTGCTCAACGCAGCCCGCAGCCTGCCGCAGCCAAAAGAAGGACATCCACCTCTGCAACAGGCCCTGCTGGAACTTGCCCGGCAAACGTCGCTGCCCCCCGAACTGCGGCTGCAGGCACTTGATCTGGCCGGCCCCCGCATCCCACTCTCCACAACCACATTCACTCTGCTCAAAAACAGTCTCAACCCCGATCTGCCGCTCGAACAGCGCACCTCGGCCGCTTCCAGACTCGCCTCCGCCAGTCTCTCAGAAGAACAGGTGCAGCAACTCGTCGAAGTTGCCATCACCGCCGGACCAATGGAACTCCCCAGACTGCTCCCGGCCTTCGAACAGCATCCTTCCGAAGCCCGTGGCCTGGCACTCATGGCCGCACTGCCCATGTCCACCGGGCTCCGCGGACTCCGCGTCGACCTCCTGCAGCCACTCCTCGCCCGCTATCCATCGTCCGTCCAGTCAGCCGCTCAGCCCCTGCTCCGGATGCTCAACGCCAGCGCCGAAGAACAAACCGCCCAGCTCGAACAACTCCTCGCAACACTTCCCCCCGGTGACGTCCGCCGCGGACATGAGACTTTCATGAGCCGTCGAGCGGCCTGCAATACCTGCCACAAACTGGGATACGGCGGCGGACAACTGGGCCCCGACCTCACCAGCATCGGACGCGTGCGCAATCGCCGCGATCTGCTCGAAGCCATCATCTTCCCCGCTGCCAGTCTCGTTCGCGGTTACGAACCCGTTTCCATTGAAATGGAGGATGGACAGGTTCACAGCGGGATTATTAAAGGCGAAGACGCCACCGAAGTCGTCCTCGCCCCGGATGCCATTCGCACCCTGCACCTCGCCCGCACCTCAATCGCCTCCATTCAGCCCTCGCCCGTTTCCCCCATGCCCAACGGCTACGCCACTCTGCTCACCCCGCAGGAACTCGCGGATCTCCTCGAATTCCTGCTCACCAACCAGCGGTGAGCTCCTCGGTTTTCATCCGCTTCCGTCATGACCAGCCGCAGATTGTCGTTTTCATTCTGGCTGCTTTCCGCCGCGATCGTCGTCGCAGTGACTGCAGTTCTGCTGCTTTGGAACTGGTCACTCAATTCCGCCGCCGCAAATGCCGCTGCACGCCGTGCGAGCGCAGCCGAACTCGTCCAGCGCGCCGCCAGGGCTGCTGATGCAGGGCGTGCCACAGCGGCCCGCAGCTACTATCAGCAGGCGCTGGAACTGGACCCCGACAACCCGCAGGCACTGCTCCACACTGCCTCCGCACGGCAGCAGGACGGCCAGCTCGATGAAGCCTCAGAACTGCTTCGCCGAATTACCGCCGCACCGGATGCTCTGCTCGCCAAAACCCGCTTCCTCCAGGCCACCATCGCGATCCAGCAGCATCAGGCCGTCGCCGCGGAAAAGCTGTTTCTCGAAGCCGCAAAGCTCGATCCGCTCTGGCCTCCACCACTCCGCGACCTGCTCCCTCTGTACGCCCTCCAGCAACGCTCAGTCCCGCTGCTGCAGACTCTCACACGCCTTGAAGCCCTCCGGCCACTCAACCCCACAGAACTCGCCATGCGACTGCTCGCCGCCACACCACTGTTTCCCGAAGACACCGCCGCACCCCGGCTGCAGCAGAATCTCAACGCTGATCCCGCCGATGCATTCAGCCTCAGAGCCCTGCTTTTGCTCCGCATGGCAGCCGGACAGCCCGCCGACGCCCTGCAGCAGCTCAGTCAGTATCCCGCCATCGAAGCCGCGTCCCCCGCCGTTCAGCAGCTGCGACTCCTGCTCCAGGCCCGCAGCGGTGACACGCAGTTCACCAGCCCGCACATGGACCAGCTGATCCTCCGCTCAGCTGCCACAACCGATGCCCTCGAAGCGGCCCTCCGCCATCCGTTCATCAGCACAGTCCCCGAACGAAGACTCGCCGTCGCCAGACTGCTGCAGCAACAACAGCCATGGTCGCCCGCTGCCAGCCACGAACTTGCTGAAGCCCTGAGCGCCGCCGGCCAGACCACCGCCGCTGCCGGACAGCATACCGTCACCCGCAGCCTCGATCAGCTCGAACTGCTCGCCTGGCGCGTCTTTCGACCACAGGCCGCCATTCCCGAAATGGCACTGACACTGTATCTGGAAATCAGCAGCCTGCTGCTGCAGCTGAGCGAACCAGCCGAAGCCCGCAAATGGCTGCTCGCCGCAGAATCGCTCTCTCCCGATACTCCCCAGTCCCGCACACTGCTGGCCCGGCACCGCCAGGAACTCGAACAGCATCTCCGCGATTCCCCCGAAATATCCGCACCGTCGTCCGCCCCCACGATCGCTCAAGCCCCGACACTCCCACCCGATTTCCCCCCAATCCCTGTTTTCAGATGTTCACCAGAGGCTGCCGCCTCCGCAGAGAGTTCCCGCCCCCCGGACGACAACTCATCCGCCACAGACTGGCAGTTCGTCGATGTGGCCGCTGAATACCGCCTGGACTTTGCGTATGACAACGGGCAGAGCGAATTTCGCAGCATCGTGGAGACCATCGGCGGCGGCTCAGCCGTGCTCGATTTCGACTGCGATGAGTGGCCCGATCTGTTCCTGCCACAGGGACAACGCGGTCACGATCGCCTGTATCGCAATCTGCGGGGAACGCAGTTTGTGGAGTGTTCTTCGGTGTCAGCGGCCGACGGCAGCGGGCACGCACTGGCGGCTGCCGCGGGCGATTTCGACTGTGATGGCTTCGTGGATCTGTGCGTAACACGACTGGGAACCTGCCGACTGCTCAAAAACAACGGCGACGGCAGCTTTTCGGATGTCACAACTCCGTCGCTGTCAGCGCAGACCGGCTGCAGCAGCGGCGCCTGCTTCGCCGACCTCGATCAGGATGGATTTCCGGAACTCTTCGTGCTGAACTATGTGGAAGACTGGGATCGTCGCTGCGTCAACAGCGAAGGACACTTTGCCGTTTGTGATCCACGGGAACTGCGGCCGGCAGTCAATCGGCTCTACCGCAATACGGGCGACGAGGGGTTTCAGGATATCACGGAGTCATCCGGGCTGGCCGCCTTCCCCGGCAGAGCACTGGGAATCATTGCCGCCGATCTGAACTGCGACGGACGGACGGATCTGTTCGTCGCCAATGACGGGCTCCCCAATTCTCTTTTCACAGTCGATGCAGATTCAGATTCAGATTCAGCTGCAGATGCATTCCGACTGCAGAACATAGCGACGGTCGCCGGAGTTGCGGTGCCGGAATCCGGACGAGCCCACGCGGGTATGGGTGCGGCCGTTGCTGACTTCAACGCCGATGCCCTCCCGGACCTGTTCGTCACCAACTTCTACCGCGAGGCTAACACACTCTACCAGTCGCTGGACTGCGGCCTGTTCGCGGATTTTTCACAGCGGTCCGGAGCCGCCGCTCCCGGACTGCTCCTGCTGGGTTTCGGCGTGCAGCCGTTGGATGTCGAGCACGACGGACTGACCGACCTTGTGATCCTCAACGGTGACATCGACGATTACTCCGCTTCCGGTCGCCCCTGGAAGATGCCTGTGAGTGGTCTCAGGGGACTGCCGGGAGGGCGATTTCTGGATCTGGCCGGACGCTGCGGCAGCGACTTTGAGGAACCACAGCTGGGACGGGGGCTCAGTCGCCTCGACTTCAACGGCGACGGTCGTGTGGATCTGGTCGCCGTGAGGCACGATGGTCCGGTCCGGTTATTCCGCAATCAGACTCCTCCGGTGCATCCCGGAGTGCAGTTGCGACTGATCGGCCCGCCAGACAACCGCCCGGCAACGGGCACCGCCATCGACTGTTCGTCAGCTGACGGCCAGTCCCGACGGTTCTGGCTCACGGCCGGCGACGGCTTTGCAGCCACCAACGAACCGCGACTGTTCCTCCCCGCTCCGGAAGGTGCAGTCACAGTCGCGATTCCCGGAACCGGCCCCCCGGAAACACGACTCACCACGGGCCACTGGGCCTGCCGACTGCGATCCGCAAAGAGCCCGCTGTTTTATCGCCTGCCGCGATAACCCGAGGGACAGTTGATGTGGATGCTGCAGACGCGGAATGCCGGGAGTGGTGAGTGGTCCTGGGAGTCGGAGCTGCATGGCAAGTGGCTTGCACAAGTCTCTCGGGTTCGTCATCCTGAACAGGCGTGCAGACGTCACAGGTGCAGACATCACAGGTATGGATCCCACGGCCTTGAAGGAGAAGGATGATCATGAGGGGCATGTTGCGTCCTCCGGCGGTGCCGGTGGCATTCGCCGGGTTGCTGGTGCTGTGGTGCAGCGGATGTGGTCCTGAAGCAGCATCTCCGGTGGCTGTTGTGATTCCGGAGGTGACGGTGTCTTCTCCAGAGACATCGCAGCTGCGTGAGTACCTGTATTTCACGGGTCGAGCGGTGCCGGCTGAGCGAGTTGAAATTCGTGCGCGGGTTTCCGGTCATCTGACGAAAGTGCAGTTTGAGCCAGGGCGTGAAGTGGCCGCCGGAGAACTGCTGGCGGAAATTGATCCGCGTCCGTTTCAGGCGGATCTGGACCGCGCAAAAGCTCAGCTCACCGAAGCGCAGGCCAGAGCAACCCGGACGGAGGGCACTTTCCAGCGATTGTCTGCGGCGCGTGAAAAGGGTGCTGTATCCGAAGAAGAGTTTCAGCGCGCGCTGGGGGATCGCAACGAAGCGGCAGCAGCCGTCGAGCTGGCGCGGGCCGCTGAATCCCTCGCCGCTCTCAACCTCGAATACAGTACCATCACAAGTCCGCTCGCAGGGGTTATCGGTGATCGATTGGTGGATGCCGGAAATCTGATTTCCGGAGGACTTCAGGGTGCTTCACTGCTGACCACCGTAGTCGCCGTTGACCCGATTCTGGTGGCTTTTGAAATGGATGAACTCACTTTGCAGAGGCTGCAGGAGTCAATCCGTTCCGGGCGGCTCATCATGCAGCCGGGGGGACTTGCAGTTCCCGTGCAGATCGGGCTCCCGATTCATAACGGTGACTATCCGCTTGAAGGATTGTTGAAGTTCGTCAACAACACCGTTGACCCGCAGACCGGCACCATCCTCATGAAGGCGGAGTGTCAGAACCCCAAACCGGCAAGCGGCGCAAGACAACTCACGCCGGGCATGTTTGTTCGCCTGCGGATTGCAGTGGGTGAGGCTTACGACGCGCAGCTTGTTCCCGAGTCGGCTCTGGGTTCTGAACAGGGCACGCGTTATCTGTTTGTGGTTGGTGAAGGGGACAAAGCGATGCGGCTGAATGTGGAACCGGGCCTGCAGCGCGGAGAGCAGCGCGAGATCAGGGCGGTGTGGCAGCCCGGGAAGTCAGAGCGTCGGTCGCTGACGTCTGCAGACCGCGTGATTGTGCGGGGGCTGCAGCGGGTGCGTTCGGGTGTCACAGTCACCGTTTCCGAATGATTCAGGAAATCCAGCCTTGTCCAGTATTTCCAGGTTCTTCATTGATCGGCCGATTTTTGCGGCTGTGATTTCGCTGGTGATCGTGCTGGCCGGCGCCATCGCCGTGACCACTCTGCCGGTTGCCCAGTACCCTGAAATCGCACCGCCCACCATTTCAGTCTCCTGTGTCTATCCCGGTGCCAGCTCTGCAGTGGTGGCCGAGACGGTAGCATCGGCGATTGAACAGCAGATCACGGGTGTGGAGGGCATGCTGTACATGTCGTCGCAGTCCACCGGCGACGGCCAGTACAGTCTGACGGTAACGTTCGATGTGGGCGTTGATCTGGACATGGCTCAGGTGCTCGTCCAGAACCGCGTCAACCTTGCCCTCCCGGCACTGCCCGATGTTGTGCGGCAGACGGGCGTCGTGGTCAGAAAGAAATCCCCCGGAATTCTGCTCGTCATCAATCTGTTCTCACCTGACGGATCGCTGGATCAGCTGCAGCTGAGCAACTATGCGACGATTCGCCTGCGGGATGAGATGGCACGGATTCCGGGTGTCGGCGACATTTCCATGTTCGGCCAGCAGGACTACTCGATGCGCGTCTGGCTGGACCCGGAGAAAGTGGCCGCCCGGAAACTCACTGCCGGTGACGTGGTGGCTGCCCTCCGCGAACAGAATGTGCAGGTGGCCGCCGGATCTCTCGCACGACCGCCTGTGCCGTCAGGACAGGCGTTTCAGTACTCCCTGAGTACTCAGGGGAGGCTTACGGAGGCCGCAGAATTCGGAGGGATCATCGTCAGTACAGGTGAGAATGGCGAAACAGTGCGGCTGAAGGACATTGTGTCCGATCAGCGCAAAGACCCTGCCACCGGACTGCTGCTCGGAGGCATTCAGCGGGGAGCAAAGTCGCTTGATGCCCTCTGTTATCTTGACGGCAGGCCCTCCGTCGGACTCTGCATTTTTCAGTCGCCCGGGTCCAATGCTCTGCAGACCGCCGAACTCATTGCCACCAGAATGCAGGACTTGAAAACCCGCTTCCCGGAGGGGCTTGACTATGGGATTGTCTACGAAACGACGTCGTTTATTTCTGAGTCAATTCACGAGGTGTTCAATGCGCTGCGGGATGCGGTGATTCTGGTAGGGCTCGTGGTGCTGCTGTTTCTGCAGTCGTGGCGCGCCACGCTGATTCCGCTTTCCGCAGTGCCGGTGGCCATTGTGGGAACGTTTGCCGTCATGGCCGGGCTGGGCTTCAGTCTCAACAACCTGTCACTGCTGGGACTTGTCCTCGCGATCGGCATTGTCGTCGACGATGCGATCGTGGTTGTGGAGGCTGTGGAACATCATCTGGAGCATGGCCTGACGCCGCGGGATGCGTCGCGGAAGGCGATGGATGAGGTGGCCGGCCCGATCATCGCAATTTCCCTCGTGCTGATGGCTGTATTCATTCCCTGTGCCTTCATCTCCGGGATTTCCGGCCAGTTCTTCCGGCAGTTTGCTGTGACCATTGCCGTCGCTACCTTCTTTTCCGCAGTGAATTCGCTGACATTGAGTCCGGCACTGGCCGCGCTGCTCCTCCGCCGCAAAACAGACACCACTGACCTGCTCACTCGCACCCTGAATCTTCTGCTCGGCTGGTTCTTTCGAATTTTCAACCGCATGTTCGATGCAGCAGCAATGAGCTATGCCGCGTTTGTTCGCCGATCTCTGCGGCTGGCCGCTCTCGTCCTCCTCGTCTATTGCGGGCTGCTCCAGGCCACATGGTACGGCTTCACGCACGTCCCATCCGGCTTCGTGCCGACACAGGACAAAGGCTATCTGCTCGTCAATGTTCAGCTCCCTGATGCCGCCTCACTGGAACGTACCGACGCCGTGCTCAAACAGCTGGAACGACTGGCACTGGGAAACCCTGCAGCAGGTGAAGCGGGATTACCGGGAATTGCGCACGTGATCTCCATCGCCGGACAGTCGGTCGTGCAGAATGCCAACGGCTCAAACTTCGGTTCGCTGTTTGTCATTCTTGACGCATTCGAGCTCAGGCAGACCCCCCGATTGTCCTCTGCTGCCATCGCGGCCGGGTTGCAGGAGGCTGCCTTTCGCAAGGTACAGGACGCCTCCGTCGCTGTCCTCGGACCACCCGCCGTGGATGGTCTGGGGAGTGCCGGCGGCTTCAAACTGATGATCCAGGACAGCGATGTCGCCGGTTACGCAGCCCTTCAGGATGCGGCTGATCAGTTCGCTGTGAGCGGAAACCAGCAGGCGCAGCTGGCAGGCATGTTCAGCGGCTTCCGCGCCAGCACGCCGCAGATGTACGTGGATGTGGACCGCGAAAAATGCAGGAAACTCGGTGTCGCACTCAACGACGTGTTCCTCACTCTGCAGGTGTTCCTCGGTGGCTACTACACAAATGACTTCAACGAATTTGGCCGCACCTGGCAGGTGAATCTGCAGGCGGATCCCCGGTTTCGACTGACACCGGAAGACGTCCGCAGACTGCAGGTTCGCAACCGCAGCGGTGAAATGCTGCCACTCGCCACGCTCACCGAAATTCGTGAAGTCGGCGGCCCCGCACTGATCACTCGATACAACGGCGTCCCCGCCGCCTCGATTAACGGCAGCAGCAGACCCGGCGTGAGTTCAGGGGAGATGATCCGGGTGGTCGAGCAGCTGGCCACCGACGGCCTGCCACCGGGAATGGAAACCGCATGGACAGAGCTCACCCTGCTGCAGATTCGTGCCGGAAATACAGCAATCGTCGTCTTCGTACTCGCGGTCGTGCTCGTGTTCCTGCTCCTCGCCGCACAGTACGAAAGTCTGCGATTGCCGTTCGCCGTAATTCTGGTGGTGCCGATGTGCCTCCTGTCCTCCATCATCGGCGTCAGCCTCGCCGGTATGGATCTGAATGTCTTTGTGCAGATCGGCCTCGTGGTGCTGGTCGGGCTGGCCAGTAAAAACGCCATTCTGATCGTCGAATTTGCAAGGGAAAAACGGCTGGCCGGAGCCAGTGTCGCAGATGCCGCTGCCGAAGCCTGCCGACTTCGCCTGCGACCTATCCTGATGACCTCCTTCGCATTCATCCTTGGAGTCGTCCCCCTCGTGTTCGCAACAGGCGCCGGAGCAGAAATGCGGAGCACACTCGGCATCGCTGTTTTCGCAGGTATGCTTGGAGTCACCCTGTTTGGGATCCTGCTGACTCCGGTGTTCTTTTACGTGGTGGAAAAACGACGCCACGACCGCTGACAGGAAATCCGGCAAAATCAGCCAGTTGCACTCCCGCACCCGCAGGTCACGCCAGATGTCCCGGAACCGGGACACTCAACCAGCACCGATGATTCCAGCTTTCGGAGCGGGAATTTTTGCCCCGAGGGCAAAGTGGCAGACAACTCCACTCCCGCAACCATCAGCAGAAACCTGCCGTGCTCGGCAGCAGGCACTGCCAACTTCAGTATTTCGTAAACTGCAAGCGGAATTTTGCCGGAAATCGACGTGGTTGTAACGTTTGGGGTAAGAGGGGACGTCTGAGAGGATTTTTTGCCCGGTCGAATGCCGTCAAAGTCGCTCCAGACTTCCCTCCTCCAGGCTCCGGTTTTGCCCCGTCGGGCCGCCCCGACGGGCTGGAAAAACACAACGTTGACTCAGTTGCAGATGCCCTGTAAAGTCGAACCAGCCGATGCTCGCCCCCTGCTTCGTGTGCTGTCAACGGACAGACGCAGATGACCGCCGTCGGACAGGTGTGCAGGATGTTCAGACGTGTGGTCGGACAGTCAGGTACAGAAGTGTATGAGATTCGGGACAGTCCCGAACTGTCGGTGCGTAACGGTTCATCCGTCAGCGACACCCTGCTCAGCCTCTTCTGTCTCGTTGTCTTCCCGCTTGTCACCACCTTCGAGGACGAACTCAGAACCTGGATGATTTCACGCAGAACAGCAGACGGGTTGTTCAGCCGTCAGCCTCTGCCGGAATCCTTCGCTCACCCCGATGTACCCCACGCTCCCTGGAAATATCTCGTGCTGCATCACTCCGGAACAGCATCCGGCAGCGTGCAGACCATCCATGCTCAACACATTCGTCGCCGGGATTCTTCCGGTAATCCCTGGAAAGGCATTGGCTATCACTTTGTTATCGGCAACGGCAGCGGCATGCAGGATGGTGCTGTGGAACCCACATTCCGCTGGAAACAGCAGCTGCACGGTGCCCATGCAGGCAATGCCCTCTACAACGCTCGCGGAATCGGAATTTGTCTGATCGGCAACTTCGAGAACGTACCTCCCACACCAGCTCAGCTGTCCTCACTGCAAACCCTTCTTGTTCAACTCTGTTCCCGCTGTCAAATTAATCCTGCTGACATCCTCGGGCACTCCGCTGTGCGTCGTACAGCCTGCCCGGGTCGGCTGTTTCCTCTGCAACAACTCAAACACACCGTTACCCAGGCACTCGCCGCGTCTTCAACTCCCTGATCAACACCCACCGCCGGCCTGACATCTCTCATTTGCACGTTCGTCACGGAAGCAGTACTTCTATGTTCAATCGTCTGCGCAGTTTGTCTTTCTCCTGCTCGGCCATGGATTCTCAGGGACCCAACGTCAGTCTGGAACTGCTGCCGCTGGAACTGCGCGAAGTCTACCAGTCCTGGCGCCGATCCTCTGCCACCCCCGATAATTACTCCAGTGACGTGCAGGAGTGCGACTGGCCTGTGTCCATCTACGTGCCCGAGCACTACGAAGAAGGCTACGCCTATCCGCTCGTCACCTGGTTTCACAGCGATGCCAACGACGAAGACCAGCTGGAAGATGTCATGAACGCCGTAAGTCCGCAAAACTACATCGGACTGTCACTTCGCGGCAACACGGCACTCGAAAAGACAGGCGGCCATCGCTGGGACGCTGCCTCCTTCACCTCCGGTTCGGTGGGACTCTCTGAGCTGCTGCACCTTACCACCTGCCGTCTGCGGCGTGCCTTTCACGTGCACAGCGAGCGGATCTTCGTTGCCGGCTGTGGTCACGGAGCAGATGCGGCTCTGCATCTGTTCAGCCGCCATCCGGAATGGTTCGCTGGTGCAATCCTGCTGGATCCGTTCTGCGAACCGGAAACGCTCCCGCCCGAAACACTCTCCGGTCTGGACCGTAAATCCCTGCTCGTGTCACTCAGCCGCACCTGTGCTCTCGATACCCTCGGACGCTGTGTGTCCGCTGTTCGCTCGCTGCGAACCGCCGGTGCCACTGTCGATGTACGAATGACAGAACTTCCCGTCGATCCGGTCAGTGCCGAAGCACGCAGTCTTGACTTCTGGATGATGGAGTGCATTCGAAGGGAACAGGAAGGCGGGATCTGGCGGTAAGACCGGTCAGGGCAGCTGTCCCAGATTCAACGCCCGACGGGCACATCCCGCCGCTCCGATAAATCCGGCGTCTCCGCCCAGCGATGCCCATGTAATCTCAATCTTCTCAGCCAGGACCGGAAACGCACGATTGCGGAATTCCTGCTGCACACGCCGCAGAAACTCACGCCCCACTCGAGTCTCGCTTCGCCCAAACGTCATCGCTCCGCCCAGCAGTACCATCGCCGGATCAATCACGTGCACTGCTGTCGTAATGGCCACACCCAGACAGCGGGCCATCTCAAGAATCAGCTCCAGAGACAGCTGATCACCATGCTCGGCGGCGTCCGCGATGAGTTTCGGAGTGAGTTCTTCGCCGGAATGCAGGCGGTTGCGAACGCTGGTCTGAACACCGGCATCCAGCTGTTCACGGAATCGCCTGAGCAGTGCCGTGGCGCTGACATACGCCTCCGCCGTGCCATACTGCCCCGTGTTGCACAGCCGACCGTTGTCCATTTCAAGGATCACATGACCCAGCTCAGCTCCATGCGAATGCTGACCCTCGATGATGTGATCGTCAATAATTAATCCACCACCCAGCCCCGTACCCAGCGTATAAAAGGCAAGGCTGCGGACATGTCTGGCCTGCCCCGCCCAGTATTCGCCGTAAGCCGCAGCATTCGCGTCGTTCTGCAGCACTGCAGGCAAACCCAGCGACTCAGAGACCCGCTGACGGATGGGATAATTGTCCCAGCCAGGCAGGTTGGTCGGCGCCAGCAGCATTCCGGCCGGAATGTCCATCGTGCCCGGCGTCGCCAAACCCACGGCAGAAATCTGCGACAGGTCCAGCCCCGCCCGTTCCACCGCCAGTCGTCCGGCAGCCGCAATCTGCAACACCCCGTGATCAGGGCCCCGCGAACCTTCAGTGGAAATCGAGGCCGAACTGAGCACCTCGCCGGAATCACTGACGACACCAGCCTTCACGTTGGTGCCGCCCAGATCCAGCCCCAGAAAAATTGCACCACTGCCCATGAATGCTGCCCTGCTGAGTTGTTGCGGCTGTCGCTGTTCAATTCAAGTCCATTATCACCGGACGAAACGCGAATGATTACCTTCGCAGCATCATAAACCCGAACAGATCACGGACCTGCTCCTCAGTGAGTTTGTCGAGCATTCCGTCGGGCATGAGCGATTTGCCGGTGTCCCGGGTTTCCTCAATGTCACTGCGAGCCAGTGTCACCTGTTCGCGGTCTGTCTGAACCACCAGCGTCTGCTCGGTTTTTGACACCACAACGCCGGTCAGCACGCGTCCATCCGTCAGCACAATCACGGACGTGGTGAACTGCCTGGGCACAACGGCGCTGGGATCGACAAGGTTGAGCAGCAGGTATTCCAGGTTGCTGCGGTTGGCACCCGTGAGGTCTGGGCCGATGTTTTTGCCCTCCCCGTAGAGTTTATGGCAGGAGGCGCACGACTGTTTGAAGAGCTCTGCGCCATTTTCGATGCTCGCGGTGGCAAGTTTTTCGGGAGTAAGCAGACTGCGCCATTTCTCAACGGCAGCCAGACGTGCCTCGGGAGTTTCCTGCACAACGCCCCAGCGTGCTTCAAGGACTTCACGGATCTGCGGTTCGTTGAAGGCCAGCAGCTGACGTACCTGAGCTGCCGTGAGTTCGCGGGCCGGTATCCGCTCAGCATCGATGGCGGAGATCAGCCGTTCGGCCCACGCTCTGCGACTGGAAAGGGTATCGATGGCGAGGCTGCGGTTCCCGTCCTTGAATCCCGGCAGACGCTGCACCAGCGCGTCGGCAATCTCCGGGCTGTCGAATGCAGCCATGGCACTGATCGCTGCATCGTAAGCGGCACGGTCATTCAGGAGCCGAATCAGGATGGGTACCGATTCGCTGTCCCTGGCCTGAGCCAGCGCCTGAATAGCCTGCTGTCGGGCAAGTGGATCGGCGGTGGTATCGGCAGCCAGAGTTCGCAGGTCAGCCAGAGCTGTACCATCTCCGAACAGGGCCGCAAGGGCATCGGCCGCACGGGTGATGTCCGGATTGCCGACCGCACGAAGTCTCCGGTCGACCTCTGACCAGTTCTGCGGGGCCGCGATGCGGGCCAGCCCGGCGAGCCCGGCGCGGAATGACGCAAGCAGCTCTGTGGCTCGCGCTTGTTCGGACGCATCACCGCCGGCTCGAGTTGCGATCAGCGCCAACGCAGCGGCGGCAGCGGAGCCGGATTCACCGGCCGCCATCTGATGGGCCAGTCGCCGCACCGCGAATTGCTGCAGTTTGGGGATTGGGCTGAGCAGTGGCAGGAGCGGCGGATGGGCGGCCAGCGGCTCAATACCGTACCACGTCATCAGGGTCAGCTGATTTTCAGCCTGAATCGTGGCGGCATTGGCCGGGTTTGACAGCAGCGCGAGTGCCAGTTCCCGGCGAGGTTCCGGCTCCAGCTTCTGCAGGGCAGATACGAGTGCGAGCAGTACGCTGGCGGGTTGAGTGGTTGCTGCGAGGGCAGTCAGGCGTTTCTCGAGGACAGTACGATCAGCGGGTGCTGCAGCAGCGAGCTGCACTGCGGCAGCGCGCGGCAGCGGGTCGGCAGAATCGAGCGCCGCGAGAAGTCGCGAGGTGCTGAGCTGGTCAATGGCTTCGAGCAGGCCGAGGTCGCGAACGGTGAGCGTTTTGCCGTCGAGAGCAGGGTAAGCTGTGAATGCATTCTGCCCGGCTTGTTCCTGGTTCCAGCGAATGTCGCGGCGGGCAAACCAGCCGGGCCGTGGTGTGTCGGAGGAACGTCGCAGTGCCTCGACATCGACTTTCGCAGGACTTCCGTAAGCGATACGATAAATACGACCGCTGGTGCGGTGAATGCCGTCGTGGTCATGGCACTCACCGTTGTCCGACCAGTCAGAAACATAAATCGCGCCCTCCGGGCCCATCTTCAGGTCCACTCCGCGGAACCACGGCGTTTTGACCAGCATAAAGTCCGGTTCACGGCGACCCACATAGCCACTGCCCTCGCGATCCAGACGATTCACATTGATGCGTCGGCCGTGCGTGTTGCACATCAGAATCTTTCCCCGATAGTCGGCCGGAAAGTTTTCCCCGTGATAGATCAGACCGCCGACATGTGAATGGCCGCCGCCAAGGTCGTTCGCCCTGCCGTCGCGACTGTCGGTCCACTTGAGTTTTGTGTCCCAGTGATAGTGGTCAGCTGTCATGTCCATCAGCTCGTAAGCGTGCGGATTGAAGTCACGGCCATACATCCGCTGATAGCGGGCACCCGGGATGACGTGCCACAGATGCCCCTGTACATTGTTCGTCATAAAAAACTGGTTGTCGTCGTTGTAGTCCAGCCCCCAGGGGTTGGTCGTGCCGTTGCAGACCACCTCCACGACATGCCGCAGCGGATGGAACCTCCAGATGCCGCAGTTCATGAACACACGCTGCTCACGCGGTGTGCCGGGAGTGCCCGGGAAGGAGGTGTCGACGATCCCGTGGCGGCCATACAGCCAGCCGTCCGGTCCCCACATCAGACCACTGACAAAATTGTGCCCGCAGTCACGACTCCAGCCATCAAGCAGCACGATCGGGTCGCTGTCCGGAATATCATCGCCGTCGCGATCCGGAATGAAAGACAGTGTGCCGTCGTTCAGGATCCAGACGCCCCCGAATCCCCACGTAAGACTGGTCAGCATGAAGCCCCGGTCCCAGAAGACTTTCCGCGTGTCGTGACGCCCGTCACCGTCGGTGTCATGCAGAATCACAATGCGGTCGCGGAGCTTTGTTTCGTAGGGCCCCCCGCTGTAGGTGTAGTTTTCGGCCACCCAGAGTCGGCCACGGTCGTCGAACTCCATATTGATCGGCTGCTGCACGTCCGGTTCACCGGCAAACAGGGTGACCGTGAACCCTTCGGGCACTTCGATCAGCGGCAGCATTTCCGCGGGAGTCGGGGGATGGGAGTCGGGCGGATCGGTGTTAAAGGCCGCCGGAAAGTCATCCGCTGCCTGAACCGGCAGCGCAGCGAAAGTGACCGAGGCAGTCAGGTGAAGCACACCTGACACCAGACAGGCAAGCAGCAGTGAATGATTCATGGCAGCAAAACCGATGGAGGAAACAGTGGGAAGATGGCCTCAGTCTGACCTGCGAAAGCCACTTTGACAACTCTGCCCCCTACCACTGCTCAACAACACCCGTTGTGCAGCGGGTGATTCCGGAACTGTGCTGCAGCACAAGACAGCCATCCTCATCCACGCCGTGACAAAGTCCGCAAAGATCGGCATCGCCACTGCGGACGGTCACGTGGCGACCGTTGAGCAGACTGTGGCGGTTGACTTTAGACAGCAGACCGGCAGGTCTGCGGGTAAGTTCTGCGACCGTCGCGTCCAGTTCCTGAAGCACCCGGATCAGCACCTCAGTAAGATCACTCGCACCGCCCCGCAGATCACTCAGAGAAACCGCGCGCGAAGCAATTTCAGGGGGAGCATCCATCATGGAGTTATTGACGTTGATGCCGATTCCCAGCAGCACTCCGGGCCGCACATGCGGTCCCTGCTGCTCAACCAGAATCCCGCAGATCTTTCGCGAATCCGACAACACATCATTCGGCCACTTCACACTGAGCTCGGCTGCAGGGGCGAATGCAGCCAGTGCATTCCGCACGGCCAGACCCGCGCAGATGGCCAGCAGTGGCCGGCGAGCAGCGGGCAGCGGCAACTCGTCCCCGCGAAGTACCAGCGTAAACGCCAGTGCGCCCGGAGCTGACCACCACGCATTGCCCTTGCGACCACGACCTGCTGTCTGCCGGTCCGTGAGCACCAGTGCGGGAGCGCAGTTCAGGAGCGGCTCGAGCAGTTCAGCGGCAAGCGTGCTCGTAGACTCCAGTGTCGGATGGTATTCAATGTGCTGCAGACTGGTCTCGCGACGCAGCCGGGGAAGGTCAAAGGACGAAGACATCATGTCATGTCAGCAGTCAAAGTATAAGGCAAATTCATGCGGGTGCGGGCGCTGACGGATGGCTTCCACGTCGGCCGTACGCTTGTGGGCAATCCACTTTTCAACAACATCCAGCGTAAAGACCTCGCCCTGAAGCAGGAAATCGTGATCCTGTTCAAGTGCCGTGAGCGCGGCTTCAAGCGAAGCAGGAGTGCACTCAAGCCCGGCACGCTCCTCCGGCTGCAGGTCGTACAGGTCCTTGTCCTGCGGCTTGCCCGGAGACAACCGGTTCTGGATGCCGTCAAGCATCGCCATAAGCACGGCAGCCAGACCCAGATAGGGATTGCAGGCCCCGTCAGGACAGCGAAATTCAAACCGACGCCGCGACTCAGGACCCGAATTCGCCGGTATCCGGATTGCCGCCGACCGATTGCGATAGCTGTAACTTAAATTCACCGGCGCGTCGAAACCTGGCGTGAGTCGCCGATAGCTGTTGGTTGTCGGACAGCAGAACGCCAGCAGCGCTGCCGCATGCTTTAGAATCCCCCCCATCGCATGCATCGCTGTCTCACTCAGTCCACCATAGCCGCTCCCGCAGAATAAATAACGGTCCGCCTGGAGCAGCGAAAGAGCCATGTGCAGGCCGGAACCATTGTCGTTCCAGACCGGCTTGGGCATGAATGTCGCCGTCCGGCCATGTCGCTCCGCCGTGTTACGCACCACATACTTCAGTCGCTGCACATTGTCGCAGATCCGTACCAGCGAATCTGCACGCAATGCCACCTCACACTGCCCCCCCGACGATACCTCGTGATGCTGCCACTCCGTGCGAATCCCGCTCTCCTCCAGCAACAGCATGATCTCCGTTCGCATGTCCTGAAAACGGTCGCCCGGAGGTACCGCCAGATAGCCCTCCCGATGACGAAGCGAATGACCACCACCGCGAACCGATACACCGCGATTCCACTGCCCCTCTTCACTGTCCAGATAATAAAAACCGTGCTGCTCCCGCTGATCAAAACGAACACTGTCAAACACAAAAAATTCCGCCTCCACAGACACCAGCAGACGATCCGCTATACCGGTTGTCTGCAGCCACTGCTCGGCCTTTCGCGCAATGTTCCGAGGATCCCGCGGATAAGTCTGATGCGTCACCGGATCACGCACGTTGCACAGCAACGCCACCGTTGACTTCATAAAGGGATCGACAAAACACGTCTGAGACTCCGGTACCACCAGCATGTCGCTCTCATGGATCGCCTGCCAGCCACGCATCGATGATCCATCAAAGGCAAACCCCTGCTCGAAACTCTCTTCCGACAACTGCCCCGCCGGAATTGTGAAATGCCGCAATGTCCCGCAGAAATCCGTAAACCGCAGGTCAATCGCCTGAATCTCACGCTGACGACACAACGCCAGCACTTCACGAGGCGATAACTGACTCTCTGACATGACTTGCTCCCCCAAAACAGCCCCAAAATCCTGCTGCCATGCACTGCTGGCAGCAAAACACGAGCCGATTAGCTATTCAGGTGGTATTTGAGTGTACATTTGGTCAGCTCAAGTTGACCTGTCCCGCTGAACTCCGAACAGATCTGCACACGTATTCTGCAGAAAATCCACTGAAGTGCGAGCGATCGATGAAGGGAATGCAATTGGCGGGACGGGGCCCTGCAACCTCAGACCATAAATGCACAGAGATTAATCAAAAATGCACAAAAAACACGCACATCTCGACCGGCTGCCGGGAGGTCGCAGCAAACAGAAGTGACTACTCCCGAACCGTAAACAACACGTCAGAGCCCAGCCCGAACTGAGCAGGCAGAGGAATGCCGGACCACGCCGGATCGTCGCCCAGCCGCAGCTGCCAGCGACCGCCAAGCTGGAGTGCTCGCGAGGCACTCAGCAGCACTGGGGCTTCCGGGAGCGTTTTCGTGGCACGAGTGACGGATGTCCTGATCACCAGCAGATTAATCGCGTCAGCGAGCACGGCTGACCGAGGCAGCAGCCAGCGGTCGGGCACGCCCTCGATGGAGGTCAGCGACGCTCCATTCAGCCACGCTTCCACTTGTAATCCGGGAGGTCCCTGCAATTGGAGTTCCTGATCGCCAATCCACGCGGAGGGAAGCCTGATGGAGCAGCGCAGCCAGAGTGTTCCGGTCACTTCCTGCAGCTGACCGCCGGATACGTCCTTCCATAAGGCAGGCACGGTTGCAGTGGTCCAGTGTTTCCGGAAGTCGGCCTTCGGGTCGACGGGGCGGTCGAGTGTCGCGATGTCTTTTATGCTGCGCTTGTCATAGCGGGACTGATGCGGTGTGCCACCCAGCACCTGGTCACTGGTGACCGTGGGGCAGACGAACTGTTCCACATGCGAAATCACGAGGTCGTGACCACTGAAGTGATCCACATAAGGCCAGCGTTCAGGGTTGTACATGGAATCGGTGAGGTCTCGCATGAGCACCACCTGTTTGCCGCCGCGTACCAGCTGTCGCAGACCGAACGGACGACCCAGCACGCACATATTGGTGTGGACGCCGGTGAGAATCACATGGCGAATGCCGCGGGCTTCGAGAATGTTCCAGACTTCGTCGCCACGGTCGCTGATGTAGTCGAGATCACCGTCAATACCGATACCAGGGTGCTGGGCCTTCCACGGGAGCCCCGGGTTGCGGCCTTCTGCAGTAAGCTGTGCAGCCCAGCGAGCATGTTCGGCCGGATCGTCATCCTCACCACCGTCCGACTGGTCAATCGGCCATACCGCCCGCTCTTCAGCCGGAATCTGCGAACACCAGTGCTGAATGTCGGCGGGGGCATTGAGAGCCGCAGGAGCCGCGATCGCTCGACGACGCGCCGGATGATCCCCATAGGCTGGCATGCAGTCGCTGGGTGAATGAATGATGATCGCTCCACGCTGACGAGCTTCGCAAAGCAGCTGCTCAAGCCGCGGCAGAAACTCTTCCATGCGGCGGACGGCGTTGAGACAGTGATGGCGGTCCCAGACGTCGCAGACAATCACCGCAGTCGTACGCGGATTCCAGCTGAGCGGCGTTTCGGTGCGAGCTGCCTCACGACGGCCGGCAGCATCAGGCGCGGAAAGCCGAGTCGTGCGGGCCTGCAGCGAAAACGTTTTGGAACGCTCGTCAGTCTGCAGAGCCGTGAACGTGTACGACGGAACTCCGCTCTGTCGCGCGCTGTTGCCGACAGACCTGAAGTCCGTTGCACGAGCCGGTGCCGACGGATACGGCTGCCGGCCGGACAAGCCGCCGAACTGGCCGCCGAACTGGCAGACCATCGCGCTGAAAAAGAGCACCCCCGGCAAACCAGCCATCAGCAACACACCTGCACGCAACATGGTCAGCTCCCGGACGCGGCAACGGAAACAAAAACAGCCCATCACTCGCAAGTGTAATGCGGATGACGGGCTGAGGAAAATGCAGCCAGGTGGGAACTATTGGCCCAGCATCGCGCCGCCGGACTTCTTACCGCCGCTGCTGCTGGTGAATTTGAGTTCGATTCCGGTGAGCCCTTCAGCGGGAATGTCGATTTCCATCGCTTCGATGGAGGAGCCTGTCACAGCGGCCATCATGGCTGACGGATCGGTGGATGCCCCGTCTGCCTCCGAGCCGATACGAGCGGAGTACTTGCCGGCGACAATGCCGTCACCGGTCACATAGGTTGTTGCTGAGAAACTGCCGTCCTCCTTCACGTCGGCGTAAGCAGTTCGAACCCCGCCTTCCGAACCCTTCGGGAGAAACTGCACCTTGACGACGCCTGGCGCTTTGCCGTCGACAGTGATCTTCCCGGTGAACGGAACCGTCTTCGCCCGCGCAGCTCCTGCACCCGGATCCCCGCCACAGCCGACACACACCAACAACACCAGACCGAGCACCATGGACATGCATGAACGCTGCATGGAACGCATCCTTTGAGTGAATAAAGCCCACTGAATATCAAAAAAGAAAACTCCCGGGGCCGGACACGGCCGACTTCCGGGAGTTCTTTACGAAATCATCTGAAACAACCTGAAGCCGGAACGAAATCAGAATTCGCCAACAATCGGCTGACCGGCTTCTGTGCTGCCCACGTAAGTGTGCAGGGCAAACCAGATCGAAGGCTGCTGAGCACCCTGGAGGTTATCGCTGATGAACCGCACAGCACCGTCACCCATCAGGAACTGACCACCACCTGTATGCACGCTGCTGGCACCTGGCCAGTTGTTGTTCAGGCCGAAGCAGGCAAGGTAGGTCGGCGGGTGAGCGAATGGAGCCTGCCTCCACCAGTAGCCGGCAGCCTGTCCGTCAGGACGCAGCCAGACGCGGGAATTAGCGATGCCGATCCCACGCAGTGCAGCAGAGTCCATTACGTCGCCGTTGCTGCCCGGATCAATGAAAGGCGTGCGGAACACAGCGTTGGTCACGCCGGACGGACGAATAATGCCACCCATCGCCTGATGGCCGGGTGCACCTGCGCGGGGCTGGAAGCCCTGGGTGGACGTTTCAGCAAGCACGATCGTGTTGGATGTGCCGTCCTTGAAGTCGTCCAGACGGGTGCCTTCTGATCCGTTCTGGAACGGGCCCTGAGCCCAGTGCGGGCCACGATAATGCCAGTCCCAGCCCATGTTGCCAGCATAGTTCATATGCGACAGGCCGTGAATTGAAATGCCGCCGCCAAAACCCGGATCCGAAGGACACTGCAATGTCGGCAGCTTCGTTCCCACAATCGGCTGACCCGTAGCAGTCAGTTGGTAAGAGTTGGTTGCCTGGTTGAACATCGGCAGGTTGAAGTTGATCGACTGGTACAGGTTGGCCTGCTCGAGAAACGGCAGGACGAGCGACACCCAGGTGTGGTTGCGCGGCTGAGGGCTGGTGTTGTTGGGCCCCAGATACGCCACCATGATCTGCGTCGGCGGGAAGCGACCGTGGGTGTCATGATAGTTGTGCAGAGCAATCCCCAGTTGCTTGAGATTGTTCTTGCACTGGGTGCGGCGGGCCGCTTCGCGCGCCTGCTGAACGGCGGGCAGCAGCAACGCCACAAGAATGGCGATGATTGCAATCACCACCAACAGTTCAATGAGGGTAAAACCTCGACCCTGCGCACGCAGAGCCTTCATCCTGGTCATTGCGGGACTCCTTGAAATATGCCTGAAAAGACGGGAAAAGGAACAAGCAGGCAGAAGGGAAAACGGGAAAATCACTTTCACTTTCGGGAAACTTGAAAGCAGAAAGTGATTTCTTGAAACACGATTACCGCTGAAACACTGAAAAGTCAACGGCGGACCGCCCAATTTTGCCTCTTTTATCGGCAGGAATGCGATCGAAGTGTCCCGAAGTCCCTCGAGTGGTGCCCATTTGTACAGATAGCTGAAGGCTTTCCTGCAAACTTCACCGCCGCCCAGAGTCACAAATCGCCCACCATCACGCAAACCACCCAGCCTCCGCAGCCCGTTGCGCGCAGTCGTTTTCGCTGCCCATGCGGCTGTTCAGGCACGCCACACCGCAGCCCGCCGTCGAAATCAGCAGGAAACAGGTGCATGGCACCGGGACCGGTCACCGCAGCCCCCAAACGACGGTTTTGTGCATGGCACCAGGAGCTCGCAGACCCCTTCGCTACTATGCGGGTTCCGGACGAAACATGTCGCCGTAAAGCGAATGTGCCGAAGACTTTGTGCCAACAGGTGCCATGCACCTGTGTACCGCAAGGTGCCATGCACCTTTACACGAGTGCACACGTACACCTCCACACGCGTACTTGCCGCTCTCTGAGCAGCTCGTGTTTCGTCGGTTTGCGACATAGAGCGGATGCGCCGCAGCGTGATCGGGTCAGGTATCGTCCTGCAGGAATGAACGGCCGTCCCAGCAGGCCACTTCACGCAGAAAGGCCTCCGCGCCGCGTGTGAATTCCGCAAACAGGTGTTCGCCCTTTTCCGGAGAAGCAAACTGCGGTGACCCCATATGGCCGGGGCGCGTGCGGTCTCGTGTCGTCCAGCCTCTGTACGCCGGTTCGAAGCCGAAACTCACCGGAACCGTCTGCAGCGTTGAAATGTCATGCACGAGCTGCGGGGCGATGCGCTGGATCATCGATGTCTCCCATTCACACGCATGTCCCATGGATCGCTGTACCAGATCCGGCCGATTTTCCCACGGACGGGCGAAGTCCCAGTAGGTCGCAAACAGCAGGAGCAGATCCTGCCGCTCGCGATAACGCTGCCGCGCCTCAAACACGGCCTGCTTGCCTGGAACGATGTTGCCCCCATGCCCGTTCAGGAACACGATTCGGCGGAAGCCGTGTGCGATCGCCGTATCGATCAGTTCATTGAGCAGGTCCAGATAGCTTCGCGGACGTGCTGAGAGCGTCCCGGAAAAGTCCATGTGATGATCAGAATTCCCCAACCACTGCAGGGGAGCGAACAGCACTTCCTGTTCCAGCGAAGTGCTCAGACGCCGCACCACTTCCCCCAGCAGCATGCTGTCGGTGGCCACCGGCAGATGATGACCATGCTGCTCGATGGCAGCGACAGGAAACACCACGGGCGTGTCCGGAGCGAGTGCCTTAATCTCGGGCCATGTCAGGTCGGTCCAGTTCATTGCGAAGACTCATTTTGCAGATGGTTGGAGAAACGGAGCAACTCGGTGAGAATGTGGGATGGTATTGATCAGAGGCCACGACGAAAAGCCCCGCAACAAAATCCGCTGCACATCACTTCCCGCTATACTGCCCTGAGATTTGCAACGATTTCTGTCTTCCGGAGTCCCCAGAATGTCCTCTGTAACCGCGGAATCAGATGCCGAACGTCACCCGGTAGACCTGTTGGCCGAGCGTTTTGCAGAGCAGCTCCGGGCCGGTGAAGACCCCTCAATCGAAGACTACTGCCTTCAGCACCCGGAATACGCCGAACTCATTCGGGCCGTCTTTCCATCGGTAGCCACCACAGAACGCGTGATTCGGCAGCAGGAACAGCAGCGGCAGCGTTCCATCGTCAGCCCGTTTCCCGCCGGTCGACGACCGGACGTGATCGGCGACTTTCAGCTCCTGCGTGAAGTGGGACGAGGGGGCATGGGAGTTGTCTATGAAGCTCTCCAGCTGTCGCTCAAACGCCGCGTCGCTCTCAAAGTGGTCAATCAGCTGCTCGCGGATTCCAATCGGCAGCTGCAGCGATTTCGACGGGAAGCCGAATCAGCAGCGCGACTGCATCACAGCAACATTGTGCCGGTGTTTGGGTTCGGCGAAGATCGCGGAGTCCACTTCTATGCCATGCAGCTGATCGAGGGAGCCACGCTGGCGGAAGTTGTGCTTCGACTGCGAGAATCGCTCGCCCAACCATCTGCCGAATCACCTGCCGACTCGGCCACAAGCACAGTCGCCCGGAATTTCAACGCCGCCCCCGCAGATTCAGTCGCCAGCTCTTTCAGCCTCCTGCGACAGCAGCGCGCAGCCTCAGCTGCCCGACTGCTGCTCGGACGCAACCTCAACAGCCCATCCGCTGCAGCGCCCCCCGTCGACGACTCCACTATCGCCTGCGAACTGGCCGGACGCTCCCCCGAATCCACCATCGCCTCAATACTCCCGCAGGCTGAATCGCAAACGGCCCCGTCGCCCGGGGAAGGGACGCAGCGGGACGCGGCGAAAACAGCAGCTGAGACAAACCACTCCCGGAGTCGCGTCCGTCTGCCTGCGCTGTACTTTCGCAACGTGGCGCGTCTGGTGGCTGCCGCCGCCAATGCGCTCGATTACGCCCATCGTCAGGGAATTCTGCATCGCGACATCAAACCTGCGAATCTGCTGCTGGATGCTGACGGGACCATCTGTATTGCAGATTTCGGACTCGCGCGAGCGATCGAACCGGACACCATTACACAGACCGGAGAAATCGTCGGCACGTTTCGCTATATGGCGCCGGAACAGCTGTGCGGACAGGCCGATGCACGAACCGATGTGCACGCACTGGGACTCACGCTCCACGAACTGCTCACCCTCGAACCCCCTCCCACTTCGCTCCAGCAGGTCGCAGAACGTCGACAGCTGCCCGCGCCACGAACGCTTCATCCTGAGATTCCGCGAGACCTCGAAACGATCGCGGTCAAAGCCTGCATGCCGGAAGCCGAGCGACGATATCAGACCGCCGGGGATTTCGAAGCGGATCTGCTGCGGTTCCTTGACGACCGTCCGATCGCCGCACGGCGCGTCACCACCGCAGAACGACTCTATCGCTGGTCGCGACGCAACCCGCAGCTCGCTGCACTCTCAGCCGCCACCCTGACACTGCTCCTCGCCGTCGCACTCATTCTTGGCAACAGCTACCGTCGCATCCAGCGAGCACTCACGGCGCGCAACGAACAATTCCAGCGCGCTGAACAAAACCTGCTCGAAAAAACCAGCGCACTCGAAACCGCCAGCAGCGAACGGCTCAGAGCGGAAAAGAATCTGGAACTGGCCATCGCAGCATTCGAAGAAGTGTTTTCCAATATCGCTGCCCGCGGTCGGTCCGCAACCCTGCTCGACGAAATCGGGGCCGATGAGCTGTTCACAGACACCGACGCCTCACTCAGCTCCGCCGACGTCACGCTCCTCGAAACACTCCTCCAGTTCTTCGACCGACTTGCCGCCGAAAATGCACGCAACCTCGGCACGAGTGCCGCCGATGCCCGCCGACGTGTCGGCGATATCCAGCGGCAGCTGGGACGCTTCGAGGACGCTCGACAATCCTACCAGCTGGCACTCAACGCCTGCCGCACCGCGGCTGAACAGCCCGCCATGGGCGTTGCCCCGCTGTTCACTGAACTGCAGATCCTGCATCAGCTGCTTCAGCTGGAAGTCCAGCGCGGAGATATTCCGGCCGCACTGCGGGCGCTCCAGCAGTTCCGTGATCGGCTCGCTGACAGCACTCCCGTGAGCCGCTCCAGCGAAGGTCGGTACCTCCTCGCCAACGCCCTGAATGCCATCACCGCGCTGGGACTCCGACAACCCCTCGATCCACGACTTCGGCCACGTTTTGGCCCCGCCGGCAATGGTGGCCCCGGTGGCCCGCCCGGTTCCGAACTTTCTTCAGGCCCACGGGGAAACAGCCCTGGCGGTATCCCCGGCGGTCTTAATCCATCCGGCCTGCCACCGCTGCCGTCGGCCACCATCGACGCGCGCCTGCGACGTACAGTCGAGGCCAACAGGGAAGCGCTGCAGATCCTGAAATCGCTCTGCGAGGTGGAACCCACCAGCACTGCATATCGCCTGGAGCTGGCACGCGCCACCCGCGATCATGCACGCATCGCTCAATTCCGACGGGACTTTCCTGCGGCGGAGGAATCGTTTTCCAAAGCCGTTCGCATCCTCGAAACGCTCCAGCAGGAACATCCGAACGTGGACCTGTTTCAGTTCGAGCTGGCTGATGCGCTCGGGTCCTTCAGCGCCTTCAGGCCAGCCGATCTGCCGCGTCTCCAGCGGTCGCTGCAGATCAGTCGACAACTCATGGACCGCCACCCGGCTGTGCCCGAATACCGCAGTCTGCACGCAGCCACACTCTCCCGCATTGCCGCGTTTCAGGCCGTGCAGGGCCAGTTCCTCCGTGCGGAATCCGCACTCCTCGAAGCCATGCGGCTCCTGCAGCAGCTCACCGACCAGTTCCCTGAAGGGACCACTTATCAGCTGGCCCTGCTCCGCACCCAGCAGCAACTGGCCGCACTCTATGCCCGCAACAGCCGTCCGGCTCAGGCCCGCGAAATTCTGGACAGCGCTGTTCAGCGGATTGAATCCGCACCAGCCGATGCACGCCTGCGCCCAGCCACGAACGCCCTGCTGAATCGGCTGCGGGAATTGAGACAAAGCCTGAACAACCCACCGGACGACGACACGGCGAATCCACGCGAATCAGCGTCTGAGGTGCCGCATTAGGTTCGCGTTGAGTGCCGTGGGGTGTACCGGGTGGGCTGGAGATGCAGCGCATGGGGAAGAGAGGCATATTCAGCGCGAAAGCTGCTCGAATTCTCCATCCGTCTCCACCACGGCTCGAATTCTTTCTGTATTCCTGAAATAATCACCGCAGAACAGAGGTGCGTGAACAACTCCCGCGTTTAGTTTCGGCTTGCAGCGTGACAGGTAATGGCTCTGGAATTTCAGCAACCGTGGTTTTTGATTCTGGCACTGCCGCTGGCTTGTGTTCTGTGGTGGTGGTACGTACGCAGTCTGTCGGATTTTTCAGCGCGTCAGCGACTGTTGTCGCTGCTCCTGCGTGCGATGATCTGCCTGCTGGTGCTCCTCAGCCTGTGTGGTCTTACGTGGCTGCAGAGTTCGCAGGAACCTTTCGTGGTGTTTCTGGTGGACCGCAGTTCCAGCGTGGGTGCGGCGGGCCAGCAGGCAGCGCGCAGCTATCTGCAGTCCGTCGAACGCTTCCGGGGCGGGCGGGGGGCCGCATGGATTCCGTTTGCCGCCAGACCCGAATTGCCGCTCGCGGGGCCCGCAGAAATCGGGTTGCCCCTTTCCTCCGGTGTCGCGGATGGCACCAATCTGGCGCTCGCGGTGCAAACTGCTGCAGCCGCTGTGCCGGCCGGCTGTGTGCCAAGGATCGTTCTGCTGTCTGACGGCAACGAAACGGAAGGGGATGTGCTGTCCGCTGCGGCCGCTCTGAATGTGCCCGTCTGGACGATGCCGCTCCCGGGCCGCGATGATCCCGAAGTACAGATTTCTGAAGTACTGGTACCGCCCGAAGTCCGTGAAGGGGAGCCGTTTGTTGTGGAGGTGGTGGTGTCGTCAAACCACGCAGATGAGGGGCTGGTGGAGGTCTTTCGGGGTGGTTTTCGGGTGATCAGTGAGCGACGGCAGCTGGTGGCCGGAGACAACCGTCTGCGATTCGAACAGACGGTGGAACGGGATCGGCTGGCCATCTTTCGCGCCCGCATCTCCGGGCTCAAGTCAGACACACTGCTGGACAACAACACCGCTGTCGGACTGGTCTCCGCCTCCGGACGTCCGCGTGTGCTCATCGTGGAAAGTGAACCCGAACGCATCGAAGAACTCGCATTCGCCCTTGAGGACGAGGGAGTTGCGGTTGACGTCCGCCCGGTGGAAGGCATCCCCGAATCGCTCGAAGCCCTGCAGAACTACGAACTCCTCGCCTTCTCAAACGTGCCGGCCACAAAAGTCTCACCGCAGCAGATGGATGTCATTCGCATGTGGGTTCAGGAATTCGGCGGTGGATTTCTGATGCTCGGTGGCGAGCAGTCGTTCGGGCTCGGCGGCTACTACCGCAGCGCCATCGAAGAAGTGCTCCCGGTGCGCTGTGATTTTGAAAAAGAACAGGAAAAGCCATCGCTGGCAATGACACTGGTGCTCGACCGTTCCGGTTCAATGGACGGCGAAAAGCTCGAAATGGCCCGCACTGCTGCCCGGTCCGCCGTCGAACTGCTCGGAGAACGCGATCAGGTGGCGGTGCTGGCCTTCGATGATCAGACATGGGTGATCAGTGAAATGCAGCCCGCAGGAAACCGCGGTCAGATCAGCGACCAGATCAGCCGGCTTCAGCCTGGTGGCGGGACCAGCATGTACCCGGCCATGGAACTGGCCGCGGAAATGCTCAATTCCGCCTCCGCTCGACTCAAACACGTGATTCTGCTGACGGATGGCATCAGCAACAGCGGCGACTTTGAGGGACTCGCACAGCGGATGGCCGGGGCAAAGGTTACGGTCTCCGTGGTGGCTCTGGGACCCGGAGACGCCACCGACTCCCGCCTGCTCAGGTCGATTGCCCGTATCGGTCGCGGCCGCTTTTACGCCGCACCCGACGCTGCTCAGGTGCCCCGCATCTTTGCAAAAGAAACCATGACAGCCGGGAAGTCCGCCCTCGAAGAAGAACCCTTCCTCCCGCAGGTCGTACGCGCCACTCGCGCCCTCGCAGATCTCGATCTCGATTCCGCACCCCTGCTGCTGGGGTATGTGGTTACCAAACCCAAAGCCGGCAGCGAGGTGATTCTGGCAACGGAAAAAGGAGATCCACTGCTGGTGTGGTGGCGAACCGGACTGGGTATGTCGGCCGCCTTCACGTCCGATGCCAAAAGCCGCTGGGGGGCCGAATGGCTCACCTGGCCCGGCTTCGGCAAGTTCTGGACCCAGGTCATGCGACAACTCATGCGCAGAACACCCCCCGGTGCCCTCCAGCTTTCCATCACACGACACGGAAATCGATCAGTCCTCACCGTGGATGCGGCAGATGCCGGTGGCGGTTTTCTGAATAACGGCGAAACGGAAGTACTCGTCACCGATCCCGCAATGAAGACCTCCCGACTGCCGCTCAAACAGTCCGCACCAGGCCGCTACACCGGTGAATTGAAGACCTCCGCAGCCGGTGCCTGGAATCTGGACTTCACCATTCGTCAGGACGGTCAGACGATCGCTCAGCAGTCGCGGGCAATTGTCACCGGCCAGCCCGAAGAACTGCGGCTCAAACCTGTGAATACCACACTCCTCGATCAGCTGGCGTCAATAACAGGAGGGCTCAGCAATGCACCGGCAGACCAGGTCTTCCTCCCATCCGCGCAGCAGGTGACTCGCCCGCGTGCACTCAAACCCTGGCTGCTCAGCCTCGCCGCACTACTGCTGATCCCCGATACGGCAATCAGAAGACTGGACCTCCGTCGCAGGCGTCTCACAGCCACAGGTTGAAGACCACTTCGCTTCGTCTCTCACAAAGCACCACGGACTGTCCGCCACAGCGCAATTTCCGCTCAAACAAGGCCCCATATCTCCTCAGGAACGAAAACAAGGTGCCATGCACCTTGACATCGAACTGGCAGTTGGTAGACTGGTGTTTTTGCTGAAAGGGGCTCGTATGCCACGTGTGAATCGCCGCGAAATCTTTTCCGAAACCGACGTCCAGGTGTTCCACACCATCAGCCGCTGCGTACGCCGCAATCATCTGTGCGGGCGGGATCGCAGGTCGGGGCGTGATTATTCCCATCGCCGTGAATGGATCCGCAGTCGCCTGGAAGAACTGGCCGGCATTTTCGCCATCGAAACGCTCGGCTATGCCCTCATGGCCAACCACATGCACCTTGTTCTTCGCACCCGCCCGGACGTTTCCACCACCTGGTCCGACGACGAAATTGCTCTCCGCTGGTGGAGTCTGTTTCCAAAACGCCGCACGATCAACGGCCGTCCCGAACAACCCACCGCCGAAGAGCTCAATCACATCAAAAGCAGCGCTGCCGGTCTTGCCGAAAAACGCCGTCGGCTCACCAGCATCTCATGGTTCATGAAGTGCATTTCCGAACCCATCGCCAAGCGGGCCAATCGCGACGATCAGGTCACCGGCCACTTCTGGGAAGCCCGCTACAAAGCTCAGCCGCTGCTGGACGAAACGGCCATCGCCGCCTGTCTCGCCTATGTGGACCTCAATCCTATCCGCGCCGCGGTCGCTCAAACTCCCGAAACCAGCCGGTTCACAAGCGTCCACGACCGTATTGTCGATCGCCAGTCTGCTGCTGCTGTTGCTGATAACACTGCTGCGGCAACACCGTCCGCGGCCGTTCAGGCCACGCAAACCGAACACGGCACTCAGGCCGGCTGGCTGGCCCCGATCGCTCTGGAACCAGCCTGTCAGGCTTCCCGCGACTGCCCCTCCCCGAGGCGGCTCACCAATCGCGGCTGTCTGTTCATGACTCTCGACCAATACCTGCAACTGGTCGACTGGACCGGCCGCCAGTTACGGCAGGACAAGCCCGGCCACATCCCCGAACACCTCGGCACCATCCTTACACGGCTCGAC